>NZ_CP030055.1:5807142-6142857 GCF_015291645.1 Bradyrhizobium sp. CCBAU 53340 | reverse complement strand
GGATTGTCGGAAATGATTTCCGCCTCCGTCCGTCTTAGCGGACGCGGCGCGGCTGATTTGTGCGTATCATCGGGATTTGTCGTGATGTCGAAGTTGTCGATCGTCTTCAAACTTCTAACCGTGCTGTCGGTCCTCGTGCTCTCGCTCGCCGGTGTCGGCGTCGTGGCGATCGGCACGATGCAGAACATCAATTCCCATACTGTCGAGATCGCCGAGAGCTGGCTGCCGAGCGTGCGCGCGCTCGGCTCGATGCGCGCCGACATCAACGAACTGCGCGTTGTCCTTCGTCTACACCTGATGCAGGAGAGCATTGAGGGCAAGGACGCCGCGGAGAAGCGCATGGCTCCGCTGCGCGAGCGCATTGAGAAGACCCGCAAGAGCTATGAAGGCCTGATCACCTCGCCAGAGGAGCGCTCGATCTACGAACAGTGGACCAAGGCGTGGGCGGAATACCTGATCGGGGTTCAGGAGACGATGGCGCTGTCGCGCAAGAGCCCCGGCAAGTTCCCGACCGAGGCCAACGAGATGTTACAGACCAAAGTCGCGAAGATGGCCCAAGCGGCGGATCCCTTGCTCCAGAAGGGCATCGAACTGAACAACCACGGCGCCGAGCTGGAAACGAAGCAGGCCGCTGACAGCTACGCCACCATCTTCCGCGTGCTGGTTGGCATCATCGTTCTTTCGGTGGTGATCGCGATTGGCGCTGCCTACTATCTCGTCCGCGACGTCTCGCGCGGTATTGCGTCCATCATCAAGCCGATGCAGTCGCTCGGCGAGGGCGATCTCTCGGCCGAGGTGCCCCATCGTGGCGAGAAGACCGAGATCGGATCGATGGCCGATGCCCTCCAGATCTTTAAGGAGGCGCTGATCGCCAAGAAGGCCGCCGACGAGGCCGCCGCAGCCGACGCTGAAGCCAAGATCGAACGCGGCCGCCGCGTCGATGCCATCACCCGCAGGTTCGAAGCGATGATCGGCGAGGTCGTTGGGACCGTGTCGTCGGCTTCGACCGAGCTCGAGGCCTCCGCATCGACGCTGACCAACACGGCGCGGCGCGGACAAGAGCTGGCGACCGTCGTGGCCGCAGCTTCCGAAGAGGCATCCACCAACGTGCAGGCTGTGGCATCCGCTTCGGAGGAACTGTCCTCCTCGATCACCGAGATCAGCCGACGGGTGCAGGACTCCGCACGGATGGCGGCGGAGGCCGTGGAACAGGCAACGCGGACCAACGCGCGCGTCAACGAGTTGTCGCAGGCCGCCGCTCGCATCGGCGATGTCGTCGAGCTCATCAACAGCATCGCGGGCCAGACCAATCTGCTGGCGCTGAACGCGACCATCGAGGCGGCGCGCGCCGGCGAAGCCGGCCGCGGCTTCGCGGTGGTCGCGTCCGAAGTCAAGGCGCTGGCCGAGCAGACCGCGAAGGCGACCGGCGAGATCGGGGCGCAGGTCTCGGGCATCCAGGCCGCAACGCAGGAATCCGTCAGTGCCATCCAGGAGATCGGCGGCACCATCGAACGGTTGTCCGAGGTATCGGCGGCGATTGCCGCCGCAGTCGAGGAGCAGGGCGCGGCGACGCAGGAGATCTCCCGCAACGTCCAGCAGGCCTCGGTCGGCACCCAGGAGGTCTCCTCGAACATCACCGACGTGCAACGCGGTGCGATCGAGACCGGCGAGGCCTCGGGTGAGGTGCTCTCGGCGGCGAAATCGCTGGCGACCGACAGCACGCGCCTCAAGGTCGAGGTCGCGCAATTCCTGGAATCGGTCCGCGCGGCCTGATGGTCAACTGCCCGTCTGCGGAGCCGGCGGTGGCGTGACATGCCGCCGGAACAGGATGCGCTGGTAGAGCCAGCCGATCGCGACCAGTACGATGCCGAGGCCCATGAACGACAGCGCCCGATAGACGCCTGTCAGGGTCGACATGTCGATCACGAAGGCCTTCAGGATCGTCAATGCGATCACGGCGGCAGAGGCCAGCCGGGCCCGCTCGGAGCCGACGAGAATGCCGGTGCCGAGCAGCACGACGCCGAAAGCGAGCCAGCCGATCGAATAAGTGTATTGCTCCGCCCCCGTGGTCTCGCCGCTGGTGAGGAACGGGCCGTGATAGAAGCGGCGGATCTCCAGCGTGACGTAAGCCAGCGCAAACACGAGAGCCGCGCCCGCGATCGTATTCGCGTAGACCTTGCCGCGCTCGCCGGCTACGGCGTAGGCGAGCAGCAGCATCAGCACAGCCGGCAGCGCGTAGCCGAGCAGCAACAGGTTGAACACGACGCCGCCGACATCGATGCGCCACAGCAGCGGGTTCTCCAGGATCAGCAGGCCGAACACGCTGATGAGCCCGGCGATCGCCGTGAGGACGATCGCCCCGACATTGTGCACGATGCTGTGGCTGCGTAGCCGCAAACGTTCCAATCCGATCGCCATCGCGAGCGCCACGCAGACCTGCAGCGCGGCTTCGAGCAGTGAGGGCGATGCGATCATATCGCCGCCGGTTGCGAAATGGCGGACCTCCATGAAGGCGAGCAGCGCGGTGAACAGGATCGCGGCGGATTCCACCATGCGCAGCGGCGCATCGTCGCCCCTGCGGCGCAGGAAGTGGCTCGCCGCCCAGAACGAGGCCGCGGGCACGCCATAGCCCCACAGCAGCCAGTTCAGAATCGGCGTGGTGCCGACGGCATCGCCGACGATGCGCGGATCATAGAGGATGCGCGCGGTGACGATGCCGGCGAAGATCGCGGCAAGCCAGCGGAGGAATGGGATCGGCCGCTGCAGCGCGATCCAGGCGGTGCCGAGCGACATCAGCGCCAGCGCGATGGTCAGCCAGCCCTTCTCCAGCGCGAAGGTCAGCGCCAGCGCCAGCGCGCCGAGCGTGCCGGTCGCAAACAGCGCCGTCGAGATCGCAAGGCCCGGCCGGGTTTCGCGGCGGGTCAGTGTTTCCGTCGCAAAGCCAAAGGCGGCGGCGAGCAGCACGGCGAGAATCGCGAACGGGATCGACCGGTCGAGATGGGCAATGCGGGCGTAGAGCGCGATGAGGATCGCGATTGGCGTCGCGACACCTGCTGCCGACCACACCACGGGCATGATCGCCGAATGCGAGCGTCCTTGCGCGAAGAAGCCGGCGGTGCCGAAGCCGGCAGCAAAGATCGCGGCCATTACAAGGTGCTGCGTCACGGCGCTATCGATCGCGGTCGGCGTGATGCCCGGCATCGGGCCGCCCGGCAGCACCAGCATATCAGGATTGGCGCGGACGGCCCATTCGGCGAACACGATGAACACGGTTGCGGCAGCAGCACCCAGCGCGCCAACCGCGGCGTCCGCGCGCCAGGCGACGAACAGCGTCGCCGCAACAAGCAGGGTGAAGGCAATCAGCGAAAGATCGGCATGCGCGCTCGACAATACGATCAGCATCGCGCCGAACAGATAGGCGCCGAGCGCGCTCGACGAGACCGGCTCAATCTGTCCGTCCTCGATATCAGGGCCGAACATGAAGCCGCAGACCACGAGCAGTGCGGCCAGCACGAAGCCTGATATCACATGGAACGCATGCGGCGCGACGTGCAGGTCACCGGTATCGAGTCCCGGGAAGATCCAGAGCACGGCGAAGACGATGGACGTGACCGCGAGCCAGCGCCACAGTCTGATGCGGGCGAGACCAAAGCTCGCGGCGGTCACGATGGCGAGATAGACATAAAGCGCCCAATAGTCCGGCTTGCCGCTGGAGACGAGCACCGGCGTCGCGAAGGCGCCGACCACGCCAAGGCCGGCGAGCGCCGGCCCGTGCAGCAATGCTGCCGCGAGCGTGCCCATCGCGACGATGCCGAGCAGCACGAAGGCGGTGGCGGGCACGAGGAAGCCATAGAGCGCGTAGGCCGCATACACGGTTGCGAACGCGACCGCTGTTCCAGCCGCGGTGAGGATCGCGGGAATGTTGGCGATCGGCAGCGCTGCAATGCTCGAGATGCTCTCCTTGCGCCGCGTCCACTCGCCGGCGCCCAGCAGCGCGGCCGCGAACAGGCCGCCGAGGAACACGCGCACGCCGGGGCCGAGAAGGCCGGCCTCGATCGAATAGCGCACCATGAAGAAGCCGCCGAGCGCGAGCGCAAGGCCGCCGATCCACACCACCCAGCGCGTGCCGAGCCTTTCCTCGAAACCGGGGGCAGGCGCGGGCAACGGTAGCGGCGGCGCCTCGGCTGAGGTGCTTGCTTCGGTGGTCGCTTCCAGCGGGGGCGGTGAAGCTTCTTCGGTGACGGTCGGCGGCAGTGCGGCGACCTCTGCCTCGGGCTCGGGCACAAGCGGCGGCGGCTCTGTTGCGGGCGTGCTCACCTGCTCCTGCACAGGCAGCGGCGGGGGTGGTCGGACCTGTCGCTGCGCCTGCAGCGCGGCCTCCAGCGAGCCCAGGCGCCGGCGCAGCTCGGTCGTCTGGTTCGACGCCTTCAGCGCGATCAGGAACGCGACGATCGCAAAGATCACTGCAAAGACGTCGAACGGGGCGTCGAACATGGGGCCTCCTGGCAAATCGGCAGGCAGGGGCCGACCGCAATCTTTGATCTAGCGCCGGGAGCGTACGCGCAAGCCCGGCGCCGGCCGTTCCTGGAGCACGTCGCGGCGAAAGCGATAGAGTGCCGCCGGTCTCCCGCCCGTCTGTGTCGACATCACGCCGGTCGGTTCGACCAGCGCTTCGGTTTCGACCAGACGGCGAAAATTCTGCTTGTGCAGGTGCCGGCCGGAGATCGCCTCCACCGTATACTGCAACTCAGTGAGTGTGAACTCGGCGGGCAAAAGTTCAAATACCACAGGACGATACTTCAGCTTTGCGCGCAGCCTGGCGATCGCCGTGGCGAGGATCCGGCGGTGGTCGAACCGCATGGAGGTGCCGAGGGCTGGCAGCGTCTTGCGCGCCAGTGCCGCAGGGCGGCCGTCGCGCCGGGCCTCCTCGACAAGGCCGGCCTCGTAGAGCAGCTCGTAGCGGTCGAGCACGCGCTCCTCGTCCCAGGAAGCACCTTCGAGGCCGAAGTAGAACCGCACGCGATCCTTGCGCGCCAGCGCGCGCGTTGTCTCGGGCGTCTCTTCCTCGGCCCATCTCGTCAGCGCCGGAATGATGTCACGGGCGATGATCGCGGGCGGCGCCTCGCGCCAATCTTCCCAGGGGAAGAAGCGATACCAGGGATCGAAGCTCGCGGCATTCGCAGCGCCCTCGGCGCCGCGCGTCAGCGCCAGATAGCCGATCGACACCATATGCGCGCCGGTGTCGCCGGCCTCGGCATGACGGCCGCGATCGCCGAACGTATAGAGCTGCTCGACATAGCCGAGCCGCAATCCCGCCTGTTCCTCGACCCAGGCGCGCAGGCCGATCTCGAAGGTGCGATGGCTCGGCGCATCGAATGGACCGAACGGCAGGCCAACGAGGCCGTCGGCGCCGCGCGCGGTCAGCACCAGCGGCTCGTGATCCTCGATCGCGACGATCGCGGCAGTCAGGCCGATCTCGATCGGCGTCAGCAGCTTGTCGCTCATCCCAAGATCGCTGCTGTCATTCGAGCTCGATCACGAAGGGGCGGCCCTCGACCAACATCTCGCCCGGACCCATCTCGTCGAGCGCACGCAGCATGCGGCCATTGCGCCCGAGCGCGCGGTCGGCAAGGCTGACAATGCGCCGGTTCGGCGAGGCGATCGGGGAGGCGGCGCGGATCTTCTTGGCGATCTCGATCTCGTCACGGTCGGGATTGAGCGCACAGACGGCGGCGAACGCGCTCGCGGTGGAGCGGCTGATGCCGGCATAGCAATGCACCACGAGCGGCGCAGCGCGGTCCCAGCCGCGCACGAAATTCAACACCTGGTCGATATGCGCCTCGGATGGCGCGACGAAGCCGTCCATCTCCTCGGTGATGTCGTCCATCGACACCTTGAGATGATTGGCCGGGAGCACAGAGACCGGCCGTGCCACCTGCTCGACATTGGCCATCACGGTCAGCACATGGCTGGCCCCGGTGCGGCGAACGGTTTCAGGAAGAGCGGCGAGCGAGCAGACGTGGATCATGGCGGACCTTTTGGGGCGATTATAACGATCGCCGTAGGGTGGGCAAAGCGAAGCGTGCCCACCACTTTTGTCGCAAGCGCGAAGGGGATGGTGGGCACGTCGCAAGTGCGCCTTTGCCCACCCTACGAGATCTACCACAAGACCTACGCAAACACGGCGCCAAACCGTTCCAGAAACTGCTTCTCGGCCCGCGCCGCCGTCCAGGGCGTCAGATAGTCGCGCCGGATACTGTCAGAGAGGCCCGGATCCCTGCCGAACAGGCGCTTGGCCTCGCTCTGGCTGAAACCGGCGAGCTCGGTCGCCTCGAGATAGGCCGCGCCGCGATCGGCGGCCTTGATCGCCTGCGTGATCTCGTCAGGCAGCACCGGCGGCAGGCCGAAGCGGATGTGGATCGCGCCGAGCAGGCGCTTCTCTACCGCCTTGTAATGGCCGTCAAGCACCGCCTTGAACGGCGAGATCATGTCGCCGATCACATATTCGGGCGCATCGTGCAGCAGCGCGGCCAGCCGCATGCGCTGGTCGACGTTGGGCATCTCGTGCCGCAGCACGAGCTCCACCAACAGCGTGTGCTGCGCCACCGAGAAGATATGCGCCCCTGTGGTCTGCCCGTTCCAGCGCGCAACGCGCGCCAGCCCATGTGCGATGTCTGCGATCTCGACGTCGAGCGGGGAGGGATCGAGCAGGTCGAGCCGCCGGCCCGACAGCATGCGCTGCCAGGCGCGGGACTCTACTGAGCGCGCGGTCTTCCTGGCCGTCATTTGGCCTTGAGGCGCGGCTTGCGCTGCAGCTTGCTGCAGGTCGCGTGGCAATGGCAGTCGATGAGATGGTCGTTGACCATGCCGGTCGCCTGCATGAAGGCATAGACGATGGTCGGGCCGACGAATTTGAAGCCGCGCGAGGACAGCTCCTTGGAGATCTGCACCGACAACGGCGTTGAGGCCGGCACGCTCGCGGTGGTCTTGAAATTATTGACCTTGGGCTTTCCGCCCATGAAGTCCCACAACAGCTTCGAAAAGCCGGGGCCCTTCTCCATGATGTCGAGGTAGGACTTCGCGCTGAGGATCGCGCCGTCGATCTTGGCCTTGTTGCGCACGATGCCGGCGTCGTTCATCAGCGCGTGCACCTTCTTCTCGCTGTAGCGCGCGATCTTTTCCGGCTGGAAATCGTCGAAGGCTTTGCGGAAATTGTCGCGCTTGCGCAGGATCGTGATCCAGGACAGGCCGGCCTGAAAACCGTCGAGGATCAGCTTTTCATAGAGCGCGCGGTCGTCATATTCAGGCACGCCCCATTCGGTGTCGTGATAGGCGACATAGAGCGGATCCTCGCCGGGCCACGGGCAGCGAGTCTTTCCGTCGGGATGCAGGCGGGGAGCGCGGCTCATGCGATGGGCTGCTTTGCGGGAATGCGGACGATTTCGGGGTCTGCCAGCTTCAGCGTGAATCCGCCAGCGGTCAGCGGCTGGCCGGCATCAAGCGCGTCCGCGACGCGGTCGATGCGCACCAGCGCGATGCCCTTGCCTCGCGCCGACGAGCCCATGGTGCCGACCGGCTTGTCGCCAGCCATGACGCTGACGCCGACCTCCGGCGAGAGGTCGTCGAGAAGCACCTTCACGCTGCGGGTGCGCGCGGTGCCGCGATGCTGCATGCGCGAGACGACCTCCTGGCCGACATAGCAGCCCTTGTCGAAATCGACGCCGGCAAGGCGGTCCATGTTGGTCTCGTGCGGGAACGCGTCGCTGTACGTGAAATCGAGCCCGCCTCGCGGCACGCCGAGCGCGATGCGGTGCGCCTCATAGTCGGCCGCATCGACCAGCTCGGCGCCGATCAGGTCGGACAGCTTCTGCTTGAGATCCTCGGGGATCAGAATGCGCGTGCCGAGCTCGGCATTGCGGGGATCGGCAAAGGCGAGGTCCGGTTGCGCCGCAAGCTGGCCATCCCAGGCCGCGAGCACGCCGAGATCGAGGATGTCCACCGTCACCTTGGCGCGCAGCTTGTAGAATTTCAGCTTGGTGGCGAGGCCATCGGCCAGCGGCTTCGGACAGTCGATCAGGAACCCGCCGCCATGGCCGCCAGGGGCTTCCGTGATCAGGAAATCCACGATGATCTTGCCCTGCGGCGTCAGCAGCGCGCCGAATCGCCCAAGCCCCGGCTTGAGCCTGTCGACATCGGTGGTGATGAGGCCGTTGAGGAAGTTGCGTGCGTCCTCGCCGGCGACCTTGATCACGCCCCGGTCCGGAAGAAACGCTGATTTCATGCGAAAATCTCTTGCGACATGTTGCTCCGGAACGTAAGCCCGCAAGGCATAAACGACAAGACCTCGAGCCCTGCGCTTGGGGATGAGAGAGGCCCTCAGCCATGACCCAGCGCTTCGATGTGATCCTCAAAGGCGGCACCGTCGTCAACCAGGACGGCGAGGCCATTCGCGACATCGGCATCGCCGATGGTCGCATCGCCGAGCTGGGCCCGCTGTCGCAAGGCTCCGCGGCGGAGGTGATCGACTGCAAGGGCCTGCATATCCTGCCCGGCGTGATGGACACGCAGGTGCATTTCCGCGAGCCCGGGCTGGATCACAAAGAGGATCTCGAGACCGGCTCGCGCAGCGCCGTGATGGGCGGCGTCACCGCCGTGTTCGAGATGCCGAATACCTCGCCGCTCACGGTGACGGAGGCCACCTTCACCGACAAGGTGAAGCGCGCCCATCACCGCATGCATTGCGATTTCGCCTTCTTCATCGGCGGCACCCGCGAGAACGTGCAGGACCTGCCAGTGCTGGAGCGCGCGCCGGGTTGCGCGGGCGTCAAGGTCTTCATCGGCTCCTCGACCGGCGCGCTGCTGGTGGAGGATGACGAGAGCCTGCGCCGCATTTTCCAGGTGATCCGCCGCCGCGCCGCGTTCCATGCCGAGGACGAGTATCGCCTCAACGACCGCAAGTCGCTGCGCATCGAGGGCGATGCGCGCTCGCACCCGGTCTGGCGCGACGAGACCGCCGCGCTGATGGCGACGCAGCGCCTGGTCAAGCTCGCGCACGAGACGGGAAAGCGCATCCACGTGCTGCACATCTCGACCAAGGAAGAGATCGAGTTCCTGCGCGACCACAAGGACGTCGCCTCCTGCGAGGCGACGCCGCACCATCTCACGCTGGTCGCGCCGGAATGCTACGAGCGGCTCGGCACGCTGACGCAGATGAACCCGCCGGTGCGCGGTGCCGATCACCGCGCCGGCATCTGGCGCGGCATCGAGCAAGGCATCGTCGACGTGCTCGGCTCCGATCACGCGCCGCACACGCTGGAAGAAAAGCAGAAGACCTATCCGGCCTCGCCCTCCGGCATGACCGGCGTGCAGACGCTGGTGCCGCTGATGCTCGACCACGTCAACGCCGGCCGCTTGTCGCTGGCAAGGTTCGTCGATCTCACCAGCGCCGGCCCCGCGCGCCTATACAACATGGCCTGCAAGGGCCGCATCGCCGCCGGCTACGACGCCGACTTTACGATCGTCGATCTCAAGCGCAGCGAAACCATCACCAACAAATGGGTGGCGTCGAAGGCCGGCTGGACGCCTTATGACGGCGTGCGCGTGACGGGCTGGCCGGTGGGCACGTTCGTGCGCGGCAAGCGCGTGATGTGGCAGGGCGAGCTGGTGACGCCGTCGCAGGGCGAGGCAGTGCGATTTCTGGAGACGCTGAAGCAGTAAGGGGGGATGATCGGCAAACGCGCGCCACACGTTGGGTGTCGTCCTGGCGAACGCCAGGACCCATAACCCCGACCGGATGTTGTTGCGAAGACTTGTGGCCACGTTTGCCTGCAGCCAGATAATGCGGTGGTAATGGATCCTGGCTTTCGCCGGGACGACGTTGGAGAGGTCATCGCATGTCCCAGCTCACCGCCCTCATCACCACCGGGCAACTCGCTGCCATTCTCCGCGATCCCAATCTCCGCCTCTACGATTGCACGACCTATCTTGAACCCGCGCCGTCCGGCAGCGACGTGCCCTATCGCGCCGTTCCCGGCGAGAAGACCTTCGCGGCCGGACACATCCCTGGCGCCGATTTTCTCGACCTGCAAGGAGAGTTCTCCGACACCTTCGCGCAGCAATTCTTCATGATGCCTGAGGTGGCCCAGCTCGAAGCTGCCTTCGGCCGCCATGGCCTCGATGCCAGCAAGACCATCGTGCTCTACAGCATCGGCACCATGATGTGGGCGACGCGGTTCTGGTGGATGCTGCGTTCGCTCGGCGTCGAGGCGCGCGTGCTCGATGGCGGCTTCGACAAATGGAAGGACGAGGGGCGTCCTGTCGAGACCGGCGCGCCGAAGGGCTATCCGGCGGCAACTTTCAAGGCCACGCCGCGCGCGGGCTTCTTCGTCGACAAGAACTTTGTGAAGGCGCGGATCGGCGATCCCTCGACCGTTACCGTCAACGCGCTCGGGCCGCAATTTCATGGAGGCCTCGAGCCGAGCCGCTACGGCCGGCCGGGCCGCGTGCCCGGCAGCGTCAACGTGCCGGCTGCCACCCTTGTGAAGCCCGACAAGACGCTGACGACGCTGGCCGACGCCGAAGCCAAATTCGCCGCGGCAGGCGTCACGCGCGACAAGGACGTGATCCTGTATTGTGGCGGTGGTATCTCGGCGACGATCGATTTGCTGATGCTGACGCAGCTCGGCTACGACCGGCTGACGCTTTATGATGCTTCCATGGGCGAATGGGCGAGGGATCCAGCGCTCCCGGTCGAAACGGACTAGGAGAAAATCTTACCTCCCAAGGGGCGCAGAAAGTTGGGAACCTTTTCTGCCAGCCTGCATCCAATGTCCGGAACCAATGGAGACAGGTGACCACCATGCAACGGACCGCAGCCGGCCTGTCCGCCGGTGTCAGACCATCGGAAGCCGAGCTGATCGACCGGGCGCGGGGCCGGGACGAGGCCGCGCTCCGCGAGATCATGCAGGCCAATAACCGCAGGCTCTATCGCCTCGCGCGCGGAATCTTGCGCAGCGACAGCGAGGCCGAGGACGTGGTGCAGGAAACCTATGTCCGCGCCTTCACCCATCTCGACGGCTTCAAGGGCGAGTCCGCGCTGTCGACCTGGCTGTCGCGCATCGCCATCAATGAGGCGCTTGGCCGGGCGAGAAGTGCAAAACCGCATGTCGAGCTCGGCGCGATAGGCGAAGAGGCGCTCGAGGCGCAGATCATCAAATTTCCCGTTTCTCCCGCAGGCGATCCGGAAAGGACCATGGCCCAACGTGAAATTCAGCGCGTCGTCGAACGCGCCATCGACGAGTTGCCGGATGTTTTCCGCATGGTCTTCGTCGCGCGCGTGATGGAGGGGATGACCATCGAGGAGACGTCCGACTTGCTCGGCGTGAAACCGGAGACCGTGAAGACACGGCTGCATCGTGCCCGCACCATGCTGCGCGAGAATGTCGAGAAGGAGATCGGCCCTGTGATGATGGATGCGTTTCCGTTCGCCGGCTGGCGCTGCGAGCGCCTGACTGATTCGGTGTTGAAGCGGCTGGGAATCGGCGGCTGAAATTTTTCGGGAACGTTTGCGCGAAACGCCCATCCAATTCCTGTGAAGCAACGCCGGCAGAGCACCCGGCAGCACAGGAGTGTCAGACCATGTCCATTCGTTGGGGCGCGGCGATCGCCGCCACCATTCTGTTGTCCAGCCCCGTGCTGCTGCAAGGCGCACGCGCTGCCGACAAGCTCACCGACCCGCAGATCGCACACATCGCCTACACCGCGGGCGTGATCGACATCAACGCGGCCAAGCAGGCGCAGAAGAAAGCCAAGAACAAGGACGTCAAGGCGTTTGCCGAGGACATGCTGCGCGACCACGAGGCGGTCAACAAGCAGGCGCTGGCGCTGGTCAAGAAGCTGAACGTCACCCCTGAAGACAACGACACCAGCAAGGCGCTGTCGAAGCAGGCGAGCGACAAGCTGGCGGAGCTCGACAAGCTGGACGGCGCAGCGTTCGACAAGGCCTATGTCGCCAACGAGGTCGCCTATCACAAGACGGTCAACGGCGCGCTGGAGACCCAGCTCATTCCGTCCGCCAGCAATGCCGAGCTGAAGGGCCTGTTGCAGACCGGCCTGAAGATCTTTCAGGGCCATGAGCAGCATGCCGAACATGTCGCGGCCGAGCTGAAATAGGAGCGTGCGATGAAGCCGGGACGCCTCGGTTCGGTCGGGCTCGCGATTGCCTTCCTGTCGATATCAGTCCCGGCGCACGCTGCGACCATCGAGATCACGATGGAGAATCTCGTGATCTCGCCGGCCGAGGTGTCGGCGAAGGTCGGCGATACCATCCAATGGATCAACAAGGACGTCTTCGCCCACACCGCCACCGCGAAGAACGGCGATTTCGACGTGACGCTGCCGCCGAACAAGTCGGCGACTTCGATCCTGAAGAGGGCGGGAGCGGTCGATTATTACTGCCGCTATCATCCCAACATGAAAGCGACGCTCAAGATCGAGCCTTGATGAAGGACCCCGCTTATGTGGCGGGGTCATTTTCGAAAGCGGGCTTACTGCCTTGCCAGGCAGACCGAGAATTCGCCGTTGCGGATGCGGGCGGGAAAGCCCTCGACGAATTTTGCCACGGCGTCCTCGCCATAGGTGCCAACGAGCTCGGCGAGTGCCGCAAACAGGCTCGCTTGTGCCAGGCAGTCGCCATCGACGCCGTCATGGCGTGCTTCGGCCCAGGCCTCGTTCAGATAGCTCAAGGCGGCCTGTTTCTGCTCGTGATCGGGCAGTGGCGCGCGGGCGGGGGCGTAGGAAATCGGCTGGCTCATGAAACTCGATCAGGGCTGGGGCGCGATCCACGGCGATGCGCTGCAGATGAGGTGTAGCACGCGCATTAACGACCGCTAGGCCACATCTTTAAGAACGGTTAACGGCTGTGAACAAAGTCGATGACAGAGTTCCCGCCGCCGCTCCTCATGGTGAGGAGCGTGCGAAGCACGCGTCTCGAACCATAGAGACCCCGCTGCTGCAGCCGGGCCTTCATCCTTCGAGACGCGCGTTCCGCGCTCCTCAGGATGAGGGATTTCCTGTTCAGGATTCGGCTGACGGAGAGAGCTCAGTTCGCGTAGCGCGCTGTCAGATCGCGCGAGATCTTCGAACCCTCCTCGATGTAGCGGCGGATCGCGACCGTCGCGGCCGGCGTGCAGCTCCGGTAGGTCTGCTGAAAGCCGTTATAGCCGCGGTTGAAGCCCGCGATCATGCGGGTGCGCCGCTCGCCGGAAGGGGTTTCGGCATCGATCAGCGCCTGCATTTCGCTGCGCCATTTGTTGCCTTCGTTGGAGCCGCAGATGCCGCGCAGGTAATGCAATCCGCCGAGGATCTCGGCCAGACGCTGCAGATCGGCATCGAACGGCGCCGCCACGTCCTGGGCCCGGGCGGGCGCGGAAGCGCAGGCGAGAATCAGGACAAAAATGGCCAGAAATCGCGTCGACATCGGCGGGCTGTATGCCCCGTCGAGGCCGGGGAAGCAAGGCGAGCCGCCCCGGCGGTATGGTCCTCCCGCCCTGCGGCGGGACTCATGGGCTGATCAGGCGGTGGGCGGACTGGATGATCTCCTCCAGCCCCCCGGTCATCTTGACGTCGCCAAGGCTGCCCAGGGCGTCCGGGGCGATCCACCTGAAATCGTCGAGCTCGTCATTCAGGGCCGGTTCCCTGGCCACCCAGCGGGCGGCAAACGACATGATCAGGTAATGGCCGGAGCCGGGTGCGGCCGGCAGCACCTCGCGCCAGCCGGCCAAGCCGACGATCTCGATGGCGAGCCCGGTCTCCTCGTCGACCTCGCGCTTGAGCGCCTGATGCAGCGATTCGCCGAATTCGACCCGGCCGCCAGGCAGGGAATAGAACCCCTTGGCGGGCGAGCGGGCCCGGCGGGTCAGCAGCACCTTGCCGTCGCGGAAAATCGCGGCGCTGACGGCAATCTGGGGGTGGGTAGGCTGGATAACGGACGCCATATTCTTAACGACCTGGCTCAATTCGCCATAATGGTGTCGACGTCGGCTTCCGCGCCGCCATTGATGATGCCGCCGCAGGCTGCGATCAGCGGCTTGACCCAAGCCGTCGCCTGCTCGGCGAGCCGAACGCGGGTCGTGTCTTTCTCGACCTCGCGCATGGCCGAGCCAACCGCGGTCAGGATCGAGGTCATGGTGTCGGTGATGTGGTCGAACTGGGCGCGCACGGACGGCTCTGCCTTCTCATAGGCTTCAATTGCCAGATCGCGTGCCTTGAAGTTCGAGGCCGTAAAATGCTCGGCATAGGACAGCGGCGACCAGGTCAGAAAATCCTCGGCGCATTCCGGCATATCCGGAACCATCTCCAGGAGCATCACGGCTTCATTGAAATGGTTGAGATAGTCAGTGGCAAGCCCGGTCCGCGGGTTGATATTGGCCACGCGCAGCCGCTCAGCCCAGGCCGCGGCCTCGGGGCCCGTCTGTGCGCGCGTTGCGGGTTGGGAGGCCATTGAGCTCATCGGCCGCAGTGTTAACGTTCGGGGTTAAAAGGACCTCAACGGACCCTATATAGACGCCCCAAGATGTGTGGACGCTTCGTCATAACTTCGGCCCCGGCGGCTTTGCGGCAACTGTTTGGCTATATCGAGCAGCCGAATTTCCCGCCCCGGTACAATGTCGCCCCGACCCAACCGATTCCGGTCGTCCTGGTCGAAAACGGCGCACGCCATTTTCGCCTGATGCGCTGGGGCCTGCTGCCGAGCTGGGTCAAAGACCCCAGGGGCTTTACGCTCCTGATCAACGCCCGCTCCGAGACGGTGCTGGAGAAGCCGGCGTTCAAAAAGGCGATTCGCCGGCGGCGCGGTCTGATCCCGGCTGACGGCTATTATGAATGGAAGGCCGAGGGCGGCCGCAAGCAGCCGTTCTTCATCCATCACGCCGACGGTTCGCCGCTCGGTTTTGCCGCAGTGTTCGAGACCTGGATCGGGCCGAACGGCGAGGAACTCCACACGGTGGCGATCGTGACGGCGGCCGCAGGCGAGGACCTCGCAGCGCTGCATGACCGCGTGCCCGTCACCATCAGCCCGCGCGATTTCGAGCGCTGGCTCGATTGTCGCGGTGACGAGATCGACGTGATCCTGCCGCTGATGAGCGCACCAAGGATCGGCGAATTCGCCTGGCACCCGGTCTCCAGCCGCGTCAACCGCGTCGCCAATGACGACGAGCAGCTATTGCTGCCGATCAGCGCGGAGGAGATGGAGGCGGAGGCGGAGGCGGAGGTGGTGAAGCCGAAGAAGATCGCGCGGAAGACGGCAGGCGCGTCGGCCGATGACGGGCAGGGGTCGTTGTTCTAGGCACCGCTGCGGTAAGGTGGGCAAAGGCGCAACGCGCCTTGCCCACCATCTGTCCCATGATTTGACTCAAGCCGCCGCGGCGACCGCCGATCCAAGCGCGGCGTTGCTGAACGCCTCGCCGCCGATGCCCCAGCCGCCGTCGACGGCGTAGCTGACATTGGCGAAAATGTGCTCGCGCTTGATGCGTCCCTCGGCGGCCTTCTCGATGATGGCCGTTCCCTCCGATATCCAGGCGTCCTTCAGCTCCTGCGTCGGCAGCACGAATGACGGCACCTTGAGCTCGAACACCGCGATGTCGGCGGGCTTGCCGCCGGAATAGGTGCGCCGCTTCGGCACCACGGTGACTTCGCCGATGACGTTCGGCGTCATGAAGCGGTTGCCGGTCAGGCCGTGCAGCCGCAGCAGCAGTTCGGTCAGCTTGCCGAACGCCTCGGCTTCTCCTGATGGCGTCAGCGCACCTTCGGGAACGATGATCTGGATAGGCATGTGAGGTCTCCCTTTGAACCGTAATATAACGGTCGTTATACAAAACATAACGATCGTTATCTCGTCAAGCGTAATATAACGATCGCTATCGAGAGGTGACCTTCAATGGCACGACCGAAGAAGAGCGATGGCGACGCGCGCGCGCGGCTGGCAGATGCCGTCGGGCGCGGCTTCCGCACCGGCGGGTTCGGCGGCGCCGGTGTGGACGCGCTCGCGAAGGGAGCGGGCCTCACCTCGGGCGCGTTCTACGCCCATTTCGACTCCAAGGCCGATGCGTTCCGGCTCGCGGTTGCGGACGGGCTCGCCTTCCTGCGCGGCGGCATCGCCCAGTTTCAGGCGCAACATGGCAGCGGCTGGCGCGATCCGTTCATCGATTTCTATCTCGGTGAGCGGATGGAGGTCGGCCTCGATGAAGCCTGCGCGCTGCCGAGCTTTTCCTCCGATGTCGCGCGCTCGGATGCCGCAACGCGCGCTGTCTATCAGGGGGAGCTGGAGCGCCTCGCGGACCTCGTCTCGCAAGGTTTTCGCGGCATGCACGCGCGCCAGCGCGCGCTGGCGCTGCTGGCGATCCTGACCGGCGCGGCCGACATGGCGCGTGCGGTGAAGGACGATGCCATCAGGCGCGAGATCCTCGCCGCGGCCAAAGTCGCGGCGAAGGCGATCTAATTTAGTTCGCAGGCGCTTGGACGATCTCGATATTGTGGGGTGGGCAAAGGCGCGAAAGCGCCGTGCCCACCATCTCTCTCGATCGCGAAAAATGCGTGGGCACGCTTCGCTTTGCCCACCCTACGGTCGCGGAGCTTGTCGCGCTGCCTCAAACAATCTCTCGCGCCCTCAGCGCCGCGATCTCTGTCGCCTCAAAGCCCAGCTCGCCCAGCACCGCATCCGTATCCGCCCCCAGCACCGGCGCCATCCGGTCGAGCTTGCCGCCGCCATGGGCGAGCTTGAAGCCGCTGCCGGCAAAGCGCAGGCGGCCGTAGGGCGTATCCAGCTCCTGGATCGCGCCGCGTGCCTTGATCTGCGGGTGGTCGATCACCTCCTCGACCTTCCAGATGCTGGCGCAGGGTGCGCCGGCGTCCTCGAGGATCGTCTCCCACTCGCGCGCGGGCCGTTTCGCCAGCGCTTCCTCGATGATGGCGCGTAGCGCCGGTTCGTTTTCGTTGCGGGAGAACCAGTCGGCGAAGCGTGGATCTGACAGCGTGTCCTCTCGCCCGAGCGCGGCCATCAGCGCGCGGTACTGCTTCTCGTTGTTGACGGCGAGCAGGATATGACCGTCACCCGCTTTGAACAGATTGGCCGTGGTCTTGCGGCTGACGGCCTGGTTGCCCGATAGCTGCTGCCGATGGCCGGCGACCGACCAGTCCGCGATCTGTCCCGAGAGAAACGCCAGCGTTGCCTCCAGCATGGAGACGTCGACGAGTTGGCCTTTGCCGGTGCGGTCGCGCTGGTAGAGCGCGCTCGATACCGCGAACGCGGCCGTTGCGCCCGACAGCACGTCGCACACGGCAAAGCCGGCGCGCGTCGGGCCCGTCGAGGGGTGACCGGTGATCGCCATGATGCCCGACAGCGCCTGCATCTTGCCGTCGTAGCCGGGCCGCAAGCGATCGGGGCCGGTCTGGCCAAAGCCTGAGACCGCGCAATAGATCAGCTTCGGATTGATCGCCGACAGCGCCTCGTAGCCGATGCCGAGCTTGTCCATCACGCCCGGGCGGAAGTTCTCCATGACGACGTCGACTGTCGCGGCAAGCTTCTTCACGATCGCGATCGCGTCGGGCTTTTGCAGATCGAGCGTCAGGCTGCGCTTGTTGCCATTGATGGCCTGGAACGCCGGCGCCAGCCCGCGCTCGGCCCATTCGCGGCTGAGCGGCGTGCGGCGCATGTCCTCGCCCTCGCGCCGCTCGACCTTGATGACGTCGGCTCCCAACAGCGCGAGCTGATAGCTCGCATAGGGGCCGGCCAGCACTTGCGTGAAGTCCAGGATCTTCACGCCTTCGAACGGTCGCGTCACGTCGCTCTCCCCTTGTTTGTTGTTATTGGAAGATGTCAGGCGGCGCGGTTGCCGCGCGCAATCTCCTTCTGCTTGTCGAATTCGGCGCGGCGGCGGGCGAGCTCCTCCGGCGACAGCTGCGCGACGTTGTTGTAGTCCAGCTTCCAGGACGCGTCCCCGCTCCAGCGCAGCGGCGACTGCATCGTGGTCTGCGGGCCGCTCGCGCTCTCCAACAGCTTGAGCGCGAGCTCCAGAGTCTGCGCCTGCGAGGCGACGTCGTGCGGCTTGCCGGCGGAATTGCCGAGCGGGAAATCGCTGAACAGGAAGCGCGGGACCGTGGCGTGCTCGATGATGTCCTTGGCGCAGCCCATGATCACGGTTGGAATGCCATTGGCCTCGAGATGCCGCGCCACCAGCGCGGTGGTCTGGTGGCAGACCGGACAATTCGGCACCAGCACGGCAACGTCGACCTTGTCAGCGAGACAGCGTGCCAGGATCTCCGGCGCGTCGGTGTCCAGCGTGATGCGGTGGCTGCGGTTGGTCGGCGCGCCGAAGAAGCGCGGCGCAACTTCGCCGATGCGACCTGCAGCGGCGGCCTTCAGAAGCTGCGGCAGCGGAAACCAGGTGCCGTTGTCGGTTGCCGAGGTGTGCTTGCGGTCGTAGCCGATATGGGAGATGCGCAGATCATGCGCTTTCGACGTGTCGCCGTCATAGACCCGGTAGAATTTCGCGCTGCCATTATACGCCGCGCCCGGGCCCTGGTCGCCCTTGGCCGGATCGTAAGGCGCGGCCGTGGTGATGATGGTGACGCGAGACTTCGCCAGGGGTTTCTTCAGCGGCTGGAACGGCGCCGCGGTGTAATGCGCCCAGCGATACGGCGTGGTGTAGCCGATCGCGCTGTAATAATCCCGCGTGCGCTGCATATAGGGGATGGGGGAATCATAATCGGGCGCAAAGCCGAATTCGTCGTCGCGCGGAGCGGACTCATCAGCGGACATGGGCGCGTCTCCTGGTTCTTGGTTAGCGCCAGACTAGAGATAGTTTTGAGGTTGCTCAACCGGGGGAGCGGCGGCGCAGGTCTGAATTGCAGATGAGGATGGTGCCGCGCGGCGAACGCCTCTTACCCTCCCCTGGAGGGGTCCGGGACGAGCGTAGCTCGCCCGTGGGTCGGCTCACATTGAGCGTAGCGAAATGAGAGATGGGGTGGGGTGACGGTCTCTTCGCATCCAACAGTGCCCGAGTGGAGAGATCACCCCACCCCGCTCGCGCTGCGCGCGATCGACCCTCCCCCTCCAGGGGAGGGTGAACAGCACGCCTACCTGAACACGTGCAGCGCCACATACTGCAGCAGCATGATCGCCTTGGCGTCGATGATCCTGCCGTCGGCGATCATCGCCAGCGCCTCGTCGATGCCGAGCTCCAGCACCTCGATGTCCTCGCCCTCGTGCTCGAGGCCGCCGCCGTCGCCAACCCGCATGTGCGGCTCATACTCGGCGACGAAGAAATGCAGCTTCTCGGTGATGGCGCCCGGGCTCATGAAGGCTTCGAACACTTTGTGCACGTCGTGCAGCCGATAGCCGGTCTCTTCCTCGGCCTCGGCACGGATACGCTCCTCCGGCGAAGCATTGTCCAGCACGCCGGCGGCCGCTTCGATCAGCAGATCGTCGTAGCCGCGGATGAAAGCGGGCAGGCGGAACTGGCGCACCAGGATCACGCTGCGCCCGACGCGATTGTAGGGCAGGATAGCGGCGGCGTTGTCGCGCTCATAGGTCTCGCGCTTCTGCGTCTGCCATTCGCCATTGCCGCGGCGGTAGTCGAACGTGGTGCTCTTCAGCGTGGTCCAGCCGTTCGAGAGCACGCGGACGTCCTTGATGCGAACGCGATCGGAAATGGTCATTGCTGTCTTTCAGTGTTCGCGGCCGTCGAGCCACTTCTGGAACATCACCGAGGTCGATTCCTCGAACGCCAGCGACTGGTAGAACGCACTGGCCTGCGCATTCTCGCGGCGGACCAGCAGCTGCAGCTTGGCTATGCCGGCGGCGCGCAGCCAGTCCTCCGCCGCCGCCATGATCGCGCGGCCATAGCCGCGCTTGCGGCCATCGGGGTCGACCGCGACGTAATAGACCCAGCCGCGATGACCGTCATGGCCGACCATGACGGTCGCCACGATCGCGCCGTTGTCGCGGCCGACAAGCACCGTCGAGTTCTCGCGCCGCCGTGCCAGCGCGATATCGGCATGCGGATCGTTCCAAGGGCGTGTCAGGCCGCAGCGCTGCCACAGCGTCACCACCAGCTCGACATCGGTATCGTTGATCGCATCGATCTTGAGAGCGGACATGCCTACAGCACTTTCCCCGGATTCATGATGCCCAGCGGATCGAGCATCGCCTTGATCGACCGCATCAGCTCGATCGCGGTCTTGTCCTTCACCTCAGGCAGCTCGTCGCGCTTGAGCACGCCGATGCCATGCTCGGCCGAGATCGAGCCGCCCATGCGCAAGACGATCTCGAACACGACAGCGTTCATCTCGTGCCAGCCCGCGAGGAAATCCGCGGTATTGGCGCCGATCGGCTGGCTGACATTGTAATGCAGATTGCCGTCGCCGAGATGGCCGAACGGCACCGGCCGCGCACCCGGGATCAGCTTCACCACAGCGGCGTTCGCTTCCTCGATGAACGCAGGCACCGCGGCGACGGGCACCGAGATGTCGTGCTTGATCGAGCCGCCCTCGGGCTTCTGCGCCGCCGACATCTCCTCGCGGAGCTTCCAGAAATTGCTGCGCTGGGTGAGGTTGGCCGCGATCACGGCATCGTCGACGATCTCTTCCTCCATGGCGCGGGTCAGGATCGTCTCCAGCGGCGTGCGGGCGTCGTCGCTCGGAGAGGACAATTCCATCAGCACGTACCAGGGATGTTTCTCGCTGAGGGGATCGCGCACGTCAATGCCGTGGCGGACCGAGAAGTCCACCGCCATCTCCGAGAGCAGCTCGAAGCTGGTCAGCGCATTGGCGGCTTCGCTCTGCGCGATCGTGAGCAGCTTCAGCGCCGCCGCCGGCGACTTCAGCCCGACATAGGCGGTCTCGATCGCGCGCGGCTTCGGAAACAATTTGAGCGTTGCTGCGGTGATGATGCCGAGCGTGCCTTCCGCGCCGATGAAGAGGTTGTGCAGATTGTAGCCGGTGTTGTCCTTCTTCAACTTTGACAGCACGTTGAGCACGCGCCCGTCGGCGAGCACCACTTCCAGCCCCAGCGCCATCTCGCGCGCCACGCCATAGGCGAGCGCCGCGGTGCCGCCGGCATTGGTCGAGAGATTGCCGCCAATGGTGCAGCTCCCTTCCGCGCCCAGCGACAGCGGAAACAGCCGGTCCATGTCGGACGCCTTCGCTTGCGCGATCTGCAGCACCACGCCGGCTTCGACCGTCATGGTGTTGGAGGCGGTGTCGACTTCGCGGATCTTGTCCAGGCGACGCAGCGACACCACCACCTCGCCATTGTGCGGCGTCTGACCGCCGACGAGACCGGTATTGCCGCCCTGCGGCACCAGCGCGATTTTATGCTCGGAGGCGAGCTTGCAGATCGCGGACACTTCCGCCGTCGAGCCCGGGCGCAGCACAAGCGGCGAGCGGCCGTGGAACAGATTACGCTCCTCGGTGACGTAAGCCTCGATGTCGGCAGCATCGGTGATGGCGTGCTTGTCGCCGACGATCTTGCGGAATTGGTCGATCAGCTCGGGCGCAAGTGGCGGGGTGGCGGATTGATTAATGTTCATTGTCTCGTCTCTACTTCTTATCTTGCCACCGCAGCTCGCCGCAGTCGGTCGTTGATCGCCTCGCCCAGACCTTCGTCCGGAACCGTCATCACGGCAATCGCCTTCGGCGCCTTCGCATCGAGGTTGCGAAGATAGCCGAACAGATTGGCGGCGGCTTCATCGAGATCGGCTGCGGGCGACAAATTCATGACAGCGGCGGCGGCCTCCTGGCCGGGCACGCGATCGGGGCCGAAAGCCAGCAGGGCCTCGCCGGGCGCGACGTCCTGCGCGTGAAGCCGCACGGTCGCGCGCGGCGCGTAATGCGAGGCCAGCATGCCCGGTGCCAGCGGCTGACTGTCGTCGCTCTCGGTGTCTACCGGCGGTCGCGCTAAGGGCATGCCCAGCACCGCCTCGATCCGTTCGCGCGAAAGCCCGCCGGGCCGCAGCAGCAGCGGCGCCTCGAAGCACCCGACGATGGTGGATTCGACGCCGACCGTAACTGGCCCGCCATCGACGATCAGGTCGATCCGTCCTGCAAGGTCGCTCTCGACATGCGCGGCCTGCGTCGGCGAGACGTGGCCCGAGATATTGGCCGATGGCGCCACCACGGCCCCGCCAAAGGCGCGCAGGATCGCCTCTGCCGCGGGATGGGCGGGGATGCGGATCGCGACGGTGTCGAGGCCCGCCGTGGCGAGATCAGAGACCGGGCAGCCCTCGCTCTTCGGCACCACCAGCGTCAGCGGCCCCGGCCAGAACGCTTCGGCAAGCCTCAGGGCGCGTGCATCGAACCGACCGATCCGCCGCGCGGCCGCAAGGTCCGGGACATGGGCGATCAGCGGATTGAAGGCCGGCCGGCCCTTGGCACTGTAGATGTGGGCGACCGCGGTGGCATTGGCGGCGTCCGCGCCGAGCCCATAGACCGTCTCGGTCGGAAACGCGACCAGCCCGCCGGCAGCCAGGGTCCGGGCGGCGGCCTCGGCGGCGGCGCGGCCGGCCGATAAAACCAGTGTTTCAAGACCTGTCTTCACAGGGACAAAATTCCTCAGCTCGGCCGCTTGCGGTGCGCCAAACCCGACGCTATAAGCCGGCCTCTTGTCGGAGTGTGGCTCAGCCCGGTAGAGCACTGCGTTCGGGACGCAGGGGTCGCAGGTTCGAATCCTGCCACTCCGACCATTCTTCCAAAAGTTGACGTTTTCCAAAGGCTTGGCGGACTGGCCGCCAGCGCCTCTGGGCGCCTTTTTGCAACGATTTTGAGAGCGGGTCCACGGCCGATTTGGGTCTCGCAGGGCGGGCTGTGCGCGCGGCATAGCTCTTCGTGAGCCGGCATCTACGGTCCGGCGTTGCGGCTAGGTCAGAGGCCTACCTCCGGGTCACCAGCACGCCTAGCAGAAATGCCACCATCAGCGACGGCAGCGGCGCCTCACGCACCATGCCGCGGACGATGTCTGACCAGTGCGGCCCGGGCACGAGTCTTGGCGACCTGATGACGGCCGGTGCGATGTTCCACTGCGAAGCGAGTTCGGCGATCTCGCTTGAGGCCAGGCGCTCGCCGTCACGGACGCGGAAGATCGCGGCATCCGCGCGTTCGTTCGGGGCAAGCAACATCACCGTCGCGACCGCCGTGCGCAGCGTCATCTCGCCGTAGCCTTGCAGCCTTACCGACTCCTCTGGGTCGGGCATCATGGAAATCTTTCCTCACAGCGCGAAGTGGTACGCGATGGTGAAGGCCGCCGTCGCGCACAGGACCAGCGTGGAAACCGCGCCGGCCACACCGCGCGCGAAATGGGTTCGCGTCAGGTGCCTGGACATGATTTGCTCCATGCTCACCATGAAAATGGCGGGGCTTGTCGTTGGTTCCTGCGCCCCTCGCCGAATCATTCGCGACGATCAGCACGATGATGTTCCCGAGCCCCGCAAAAACCCGGTGACGTCGCGAGCGCATCGATCGTGATGGCGATGACGGACAGATGGTTTGGGTCGCGACTGGCGAGCGCCTTCGCGATGTCGATGCTTCTCATCGGTCTGAAGATGTCCGTCATGTCGCAATGCTCATGATTTGGTCAGCGACGTGCGATCGTGTTTCCGTATTTCTGCGGGGGTCAGTCAGTTTGCAAGTCGCCAATTTCGGCCGCGCCGCTCGTTCCGCAAAAAAAGACGTCGCGCACGTAACGAGCAAATCAAGATGCGCGTGCACAGAAGAGGGGCACTTCAGTCGATCATGACTCTGTCGCCGCGGCTTCATCTTATTTCCGCAACAGTTCCCGCGTCGCTGCCTCGTTTTTGTTTCGACTGCGTCTTGATGAAGACGCGATCATCGACGATGTCGAGCAAGCCGTCGAAGATTGGGGAAAGCCGGAGAATTTAAGGTTTCTTGAAGCGAGTTCTTTAGAACTCGCTGCCAGTCTGCGCTCAGGGCCAATGGGGAACTTTCTTACATGTCAAACGCGACTGTCACCACTGCATCGAGCTTCTTGAACGCGCTCGGTATCAATACCAATGCGGGCAGCTATGTTGATGCGTACACAAATTCCAGCTTGATCATCAGCAGTCTGGATTATCTGGGCATCAGTCACGTTCGCGACTCCTTCAACGCATTCGGCCACGCAAGCCCTGTCGTCGAGGCGCTTGCCAATGCGGGTATCTCTTTCGATTTTCGCGTGAGCTACGCTCTGCCTGGGTCGGGCAGCAGCGGACTGGCCAGCTATATCACTGCTCTTGCGGAGTTTAAGACGGAGCACCCGGGCGCTGTCTTGTCCATCGAAGGCATCAATGAAGCCAATCTGAATACCTTCTCCTATAACGGGATGACCTCGCTTGAAGGCGCGGCGGCATTTCAGGAGGCTCTTTACGCCGCCGTGAAGGCCAACGCCGTTCTCAGCGATGTCACCGTCGTTAATTTCAGCATCGGGAACCAGACCGATGCGATGAACGCCCAGGTTGGCGACATGACCGCCTATTCGGACGCGGCCAATGCACATGTCTATGTGCAGACGGGCGCGCTTGCCGATGGTCAGGTGGAACAAGACCTCACTCTGGCGAAAAACATCTCGACCAACGATCCGGTCTTCGTGACGGAGACCGGTTACACGACGCTGTCGAGCACCAGCGGAATCGGCGTCAACGAAGACGCGCAGGCGAAGCTTGTCCTCTCCAATCTGCTTCTGGCGTATGAAGACGGATCTTCCGCCACCTATATTTACGAACTGTTCGACTCGCCATCCTCGGCGTCTCGTGGCGACAAGGAAGCCCATTTCGGTCTTTTCAATGCCGACGGAACGCCGAAGGAAGCCGCTGTCGCGGTCCACAATCTGACGACCATTTTGGGCCACGGTGACAATGGCACCGCTTATACCGGCCCGGATCTGAGCTTCACGCTGTCCAATGCGCCCAGCAACACCCATACGATGGTGATGAACAAGTCCGGCGCCGTCAGCGACCTCGTCGTTTGGGCCGATACGCTCAAATGGGACAATACGACCCAGACCGAGATCAATACGCCGACAACGACCGTCACCGTTCAGTTCGGGCAGGTGGAAAACACCATCTACGTCTATGATCCGCTGAAGGGGACGTCCCCGATTGCGGTGTACTACAACACCAGCTCGATCCAGATCGGTCTCAGCGATCACCCGCTGGTCATCGAAGTCGGTGCGACATCCGCGGTGGCCGAAGGACCGGGAGCGGTGAATCCCGATCTCACGATGACATCGGCCCAGTTCGTCGCTCAGATGGACACGCTGGTGAATGTCACCGGATTGGACAAGGTGACCTTGAGCGACTCGCACGTTCTGGCGGTCTCGTCGCCCGAAACCATGCAGTACGTCATTGCCCACTATGGCAGTCTTCTGTCGAAGATCGACGGCGGTTATTCCTTCTCCATTACCTGGGGTGGCGCCGGCTGGACCGAGGAACAGGATTTCGACGCCAGCGGTACCCTGACCGAGACCACCGTTTGGGGGCTCAGCAGCAGCGGCGCGATCATCTCGAAAAGCATTACATTGGCGGACGGGCGGGTCGACTATTACCACTACGGCATCACCGGCCAATCCTACGCGTCAGACCACACCGCGTACGACGCGAGCGGCAAGGTCACGTTGATCGAGCGCTTCCACGCCGACGGCAGCTACCAGTACAAAGCTGCCTACAATGCCGACGGTTCCAAGGTCTATGACTATTACAGCAGCACCGGTGCGCTGAGCACGGAAGTCAGCATGACGTCCGCCAGCACGGTTACGACGACCTACGATACCTCGACCGGCTACAAGCTCCAGGTCTATACCAGCAATTCGGACGGCAGCGCCGACAACAAGGTCTATACGAATGGCGTATTGATGAAGGACAACGTCCTTCACTCGGACGGCTCGTCCGAGGTTTACGCCTACAACATCACCGGCCAGGCCTATACGACGACCCATCAGGTGACCGACGCGAGCGGCAAGGTCACGCTGGTCGAGCGCTTCCACGCCGACGGCAGCTACCAGTACAAGGTGGTCTACAACGCGGACGGTTCCAAGGTCTACGACTACTACACCAGCACCGGCGTTCACAGCTCCGACGTGGTCGTCACGTCGACCGCCACCACGACGACGACCTATGACACGACGACGGGCTACAAGCTCACCGTCTATACGGCCAACGCGGACGGCAGCGCCGACAACAAGACCTATACGAACGGCGTGCTGATGAAGGACAACGTCCTTCACACGGACGGCTCGTCCGAAGTCTACGTCTACAATATCACCGGCCAGTCCTACACCTCGACGCACCAGGTGGCTGACGCGAGCGGCAGGGTGACCCTGATCGAGCGCTTCCATGCCGACGGCAGCTATCAGTACAAGGTGGTCTATAACGCGGACGGTTCCAAGGTCTACGACTACTACACGAGCACGGGGGCTCACAGCTCCGAAATTGCCGCCACGTCGACCGCCACCACGACAACGACCTATGACACGACGACCGGCTACAAGATCAACGTCTATACGGCCAATACGGATGGCAGTGCCGACAACAAGGCCTATACGAGCGGCGTGCTGATGAAGGACAACGTCCTTCACACCGACGGCTCGTCCGAAGTCTTCGTCTACAACATCACCGGCCAGTCCTACACCTCGACGCACCAGGTGGGGGACGCCAGCGGCAAGGTGACGCTGATCGAGCGCTTCCACGCCGACGGCAGCTATCAGTACAAGGCGGCCTACAACGCGGACGGTTCCAAGGTTTTCGACTACTTCACGACCGCGGGAGCTCACAGCTCCGAAATAGCCGTTACGTCGACCAGCACCATCACGACGACCTATGACACGGCGACCGGCTACAAGCTCAGCGTCTATACGGCCAATACGGACGGCAGCGCCGACAACAAGACCTATACGAACGACGTGCTGATGAAGGACAACGTCCTTCACAGCGACGGCTCATCCGAGGTCTACACTTACAATATCACAGGTCAGTCCTACACCTCGACGCATCAGGCCAGTGACGCCAGCGGCAACGTCACGCTTGTCGAACGCTTCCACTCCGACGGCACTTACGACTACAAGGCCGCCTACCACTCGGATGGTTCGAAGCTTTATGATTACTACACCAGCGCCGGAAAATTGAGCACGGAGGTCTCGGCCACCTCGACCGGCACGACCACCAGCACTTACGACACCTTGTCCGGCAACAAGTTGACCGAATATACGGCCAACGTGGACGGTAGCGCCGAGAACAAATCCTACACGAGCGGCGTGCTGACAAAAGACAGCATCCTTCACAAGGACGGCTCGACGGATGTCTATGCCTATCAAATCACCGGTCAGACCTACACCTCGACGCATCAGGCCAATGACACCAGCGGCAATCTCACGCTGCTCGAACGCTTCCACTCCGACGGCAGCTACGACTATCTGGAAAAGCACAATACGGATGGCAGCAAGGACATTTCCAACTACTCCAGCGCTGGCGCCATCCTGAACCACTCGCTCATCAAGGCTGACGGCTCCCGTGTCGTGGACTATTACAGCCAGGACGGGACCGGCGATATCCGCACCGACACGTCGGATGCCAGCAACAACCTGACGATGCGCGAATATACCCATACCAGCGGGGCCCACGAAGTCTATGCCTATGCCGACAACTTGAATCTCACTGGCGGCACGGGCAACGACACGTTCTATTTCCGCTCCACCAATGGCGGCACGGTCGCCTATCAGGGCGGCAATGACACGGTCTACAGCTTCAACACCGATGCCACCACCGCCAGAACGGACAAGATCTCGATCAGTTCGTCGCTTGCTGCAAGCTTCAACGATCTACACATGGCCCAGCAGGGTTCGGACGTCCTGATCACGCTGGACAGCCACGATACGATCCTGATCAAGGCGTCCACGGTCGCGAACCTCCACAGCGAATACTTCATGTTCGCGTAGTCGGGACGAGGCTGGAAACACACCGGCCGCCCCGCGCGAGGAAACTCGCGTGAGGCGGCCGTTCCTGGTTTTGCGCCTGGCTCGGCATGGCGAGGCTTGGCGTTGGCCCCCGGGGCCCCCGCGAGTCGTCGGGGTCTGGCTACTTCCGCAACAACTCTCGCAATGCTGCCGTCGCCTCGGCGCAGCGGATGTCGTCGATCTCGCGCGACAGGCTGAGCGCGCTCGATTTCAGCTCGTCGATCTTGCCGCTCTCGGGATGCTGGCTCTCGAGCTGGCTGAGGCGCTTGTTCAAATCGTCCAACCTGGACTGAAGCTGCCCGATGCTGGCGGCCCCCGTCACGTTCCAAACGCGTTGTGCACGCATCGTGGTTTCCCCGTAAATTGTCTCACGGCGTTGTGAGCAGGGTTCGTGGCCGCAATGGGCGTTTCTTTTGGCCGGTCTTAGATCGTTGGGAACCGTTGCAGATTGGCAACGAAAGTTCCTGGAATACCGCCGGCGCGCTGGACCATCCTCGGATATCGGCGCAGAACCTGCATATGCGCCATCATCCGATGCGCGAGCAGGGGGGCGGGGCGGTCAACCCGCGAAACGAACGAGGGCAGATTCGTGGCGAGATTTGTAACTGTCGCGGCCGGCCAGCTCGGCCCGATTGCGAGGGCTGAAGCGAGGAAGGATGTCGTGGCGCGGCTGATGGCGCTGATGCGCCAGGCCAAGGCCAATGGCTGCGACCTGATCGTTTTTCCCGAGCTCGCGCTGACCACGTTCTTTCCGCGCTGGTACTTCGAGGACCAGGCCGAGATCGACAGCTTCTTCGAGCGCGAGATGCCGGGGGCAGAGACGCAGGCACTGTTTGATCTCGCGCGCGACAGCGGCATCGGATTTTACCTTGGCTATGCCGAGCTCACGATCGAGGCCGGTATCGTCCATCGCTACAACACGTCGATTCTCGTCGACAAAAGCGGCACCATCGTTGCGAAATACCGCAAGGTCCATCTGCCTGGCCATGCCGAGCACGAGCCATGGCGCAAGTTTCAGCATCTGGAAAAGCGCTATTTCGAGCCGGGATCTGGCTTCGGCGTCGTCGATGCGTTCGGCGGCGTGATGGGGATGGCGATCTGCAACGATCGCCGCTGGAGCGAGACCTATCGGGTGATGGGCCTGCAGGGCGTCGAGATGGTGATGATCGGCTACAATACCCCGGTCCACAACCCACCCGCGCCGGAGCATGACGACCTCTCGCTGTTCCACAATCATCTGGTGATGCAGGCCGGCGCCTATCAGAACGGCACCTTTGTGGTGGGTGTCGCCAAGGCCGGTGTCGAAGAAGGCGTCGACCACATCGGCGGCAGCTGCATCATCGCACCATCAGGCGAGATCATCGCGCGATGCACGACCAAGGGCGATGAGCTCGCGCTCGCCCGCTGCGATCTCGATCTCTGCCAATCCTACAAGCGCACGACCTTCAATTTCGACGTTCACCGCCAGCCGCGGGCCTATGGGATGATCGTGGAGCGGAAGGGCGTGGCGACCATGGCCGATGGGACGCCGGTGCAGCGGAAGTAGCGGTCTCCTCCTGGCGAACGTCGGGAAGAGCGAAGCTGTCACATCATACGCCGTCATTGCGAGCGCAGCGAAGCAATCCAGAATCCCTCCGCGAAAAGACTCTGGATTGCTTCGCTGCGCTCGCGATGACGAGGTTGAGGCAGCATGGCACCAATCCATGACCGTCACCCTGAGGTGCGCCCTGGGGCGCAACGCGCCGCAGGGCGAGCCTTGAAGGGCGACGGCCCCGCTGCATCGGCTCGGCCGTGCGTCCTTCGAAGCTCCTCGTGGGACGCGCTGCGTCCCACGCCTTGCACCTCAGGATGACGGAACTGGCTGTCGTCATCATGAGCCCCATCAATCACAACCACGTGTCTTTATTCGGAAACGATCATTCCCTATTGTGCCGCGATGCAAAAAGCCGCCCGAAAATCTGAGCCATCTGCCCATTCCCCCGGTCGCCCCCGGGAGTTTGACATGGACACTGCGCTGGACGGCGCAATCAGGGTGTTTTGCGAGCGCGGCTATCATGCCACCTCGATCGGGGACCTCACCGCGGCCATGCGGCTTGCCACCGGCAGCGTCTACAAGGCGTTTCGCGACAAGCATGCCGTCTTCCTCGCCGCTTTCGAGCGCTACGCCGCGGTGCGGGGCGAGCAGACCCGCAGCGCGGCCGCGCGCGGCGCGAATGGTCGCGAGCGGGTACGCCATGTCCTGCTGTCCTATGTCGAGCACTCCCAGGGCAGCGAGGGACGGCGCGGCTGCATCGTGGTTGGCAGTGCGGTCGAGCTGTCGGCGGTCGATCCAGTGATGCGTGCACGCGTCACGGCGCAGCTCAAGGCCAACGAGAGCTTCATCGTCGGCCTCATTGGCGAGGGCCAGGCCGACGGCTCGATTCCCCGCCATGTCGATGCCGACGACACCGCGCGGCTGATGATCTGCATGACGCAGGGCCTGCGCGTGGTCGGCAAGGCGCGCCTGCCGCTCGACGGTCAGCGCCTGGTCGAGGTCGCGCTGAAGCTGCTGTCTTGAACCTTTGTCAAATTAGGAAATGAACGTTTCCTATATATGGAAACTTTGACGTGCTGGAGAGTCTGGAATGACGATGAATGCCACCATCGACGCCGCGCCGGAGACGGATGCGGTGTCGCAACGACTGACCTTCGTGCTTGCCGCGGCCTGTGGCATGGTCGCGGCCAACATCTATTATGCCCAGCCGCTGATCGCTCCGATCAGCGCGGCGCTCGGCCTGTCGCACGCAGCCGCCGGCCTGATCGTGACCATGACGCAGATCGGCTACGGCACGGGGCTGCTGTTCATCGTGCCGCTCGGCGATCTCGTCGAGAACCGCACGGTGATCTGCACCATCATCACGCTCGGCGCGGCGGCGCTGCTCGCGGCCGCGTTCGCGACGCACGCGCTGCCGTTCCTGATCGCTGCGCTGTTCATCGGCCTCGGCTCGGTCGCGGTGCAGATCATCATTCCCTATGCCGCGCATCTCGCGCCGGAGGCCATTCGCGGCCGCGTCGTCGGCAACGTCTCGACCGGATTGATGTTCGGCATCATGCTGGCGCGGCCGGTCTCCAGTTTCGTCACCGCGGCGCTGTCGTGGCACGCGGTGTTCTTCTGCTCGGCGGCGTTGATGATCGCACTCACGATCGTGCTTCGCTTCACGCTGCCGAAGCGCAAGCCGGTGGCGCGCATGCATTACGGCGCACTGCTGCTGTCGATGCCCCATCTGGTGCGCACCACGCCGCTGCTCCGGCGTCGCGCGCTGTACCAGTCGGGCCTGTTCGGCGCCTTCACCTTGTTCTGGACGGTGGTGCCGCTGCAGCTTGCCAGCCAGTTCGGCTTCACCCAGCGCGGCATTGCGCTGTTTGCGCTTGCCGGCGTGTCCGGCGTGTTCGCCGCCCCGATCGCCGGACGGCTCGCCGATCGCGGCCACAGCCGCATCGCCACGATCGCCGCGATGCTGTTCGTCGCCCTGGGCTTCCTGGTGACGCATGTCGGCGCGGCCGGATCAATGCTCAACCTCGTCTGTCTCGTCGCGGCCGCGATCGCCATCGACTTCGGTGTGCAGGGCAATGTCGTGCTTGGCTTCCGCGCTATCTTCGTGCTCGGGCACGAGCACCGCAGCCGGCTCAACGGGCTCTATATGGCGACGTTCTTTGCGGCCGGCGCCGCCGGATCGGCGCTCGGCGCCTGGGCATTCGCACAAGGTGGCTGGATGCTGGCCTCGGCCATCGGCCTTGCGTTGCCGGTCGGCAGCCTGCTCTATGCGACAACCGAATAGCGGTACGATTGTGCGGCGTTGCGGTTTACCACGCCGGATCGGACGGTTTGGATCGTGCAGATTCCGCCTCGCGATTTCCCTGCAGCTGTAGTACTTTGGTCGCAAGCGGCCTGGTTAATGGCGGCAGGGGAGGCTCTATGAGGCGTGCGGGACTGTATGGCGTACCGCGAGTACGGCCATGGTCGTGGCAGGCGTTTCTGCTCGGATTTGTTGTCGTCGCAGTGTCGGCTACGATTCAAGGCATCTGCGTCGCGCTCGGCGCAAAGCTCTACTTCGCTGCGTTCCTGCCCAGCCTGTTCGTGCTCGGCTTTGTCGCGGGTGCACCGGCGGCCATCTTCGCCGCGCTGCTCACCATTCCCTTGGTGTGGTGGGCGTTCATTCCGCCCTTCTTCGAGTTCACGCCGCTGTCGAGCGCGAATGCGGATTCCGTCAACCTGTTTTGCCTGCTCGCCGTGCTCCTGATCGGCCTTGGCGATCTCTGCCGCGTGACCATGACCATCAACAGAAGCGGTGGACTGGAGTCGCGGGGCGAGAGCGCGGCAACGAATTCGCAATAAACAGGTGCTTGCGCGGAGCGGGCGCGTTGCGCTTGCGCAACAGTCCGGCAACCATCCGCGCGCATGCCTCACGCCGCTAACTTTTCAAAAAAGATTTGGCCGCAATTTCTCCCGCGGAAATACGAGGGAGTTGTCGTCATGAACGGGCACGCCATTTTCGAGAATGTGCGCCGCTACCGCGGTATCGCATCGCTCTATCGCCAGACCGCGGCGTTCCGGCCGAGCCAGCGCTGGTCGCTGCTGGAGCAGGCCAGCGAGTGGGAAGCCCGCGCCCTGTCGGAGCTGGAGGCCTATTTCGCCGCGCGCGTCGATCACGCCGCGCCGCTCGCTGCGTAAGCGTTAACCATCCGAGCCGACGTCAGCGAAGCGGTCGCAAGCAGAACTCGTGGCGACTACGGAGTTACCCTGGCGCTTCTCTGTGCTAGCAACATGCCTCATCTCCCTCACGACGGCCGGGACCCGCGATGACGACCTTCAATCGCATTTTCACGACAGAACGTCTGCTTCAGATCATCGTCATCCTGGCAGCGACGATCGCAATGAAATTGATGGCTTGAGCGCCATCCGGTTAACGTCCGCCGAGTTCGGGAACCTCAGGTAGATAGTTCGCTCCTTCCGAGCCGAGGAAATCGAACATCGCCTGCGCCGGCGGCAGCAGCACCTTGTCGCTGCGTCGGATCACGTACCATTGCCGCACGATCGGCAGCCCGGCGACGTCGAGCACGACGAGGCGGCCTTCGGCCAGCTCATGTGCCACGGTGTGCGCCGAGATGAAGGCGATGCCGAGCCCGGCAATCACCGCCTGCTTGATGGTCTCGTTGCTGCTCATCTCCATGCCGATGATCGGCTCGAGATCCGACTTCTGGAACATCCCCTCCATCAGGGTGCGCGTGCCGGAGCCGGGCTCGCGGGTGAGGAAGGTCTCGTGCACGAGATCGGTCAGGCTGAGGCCTGAATCCTTCTCCAGCCAGTGCCCCTTGCGCGCGACGATGATGTGCGGATTGCGCCCGAGCTGGCGGACGTCGACGCTGACATCGGCCGGTGGCCGACCCATCACCGCGAAATCGAGGTCGTAGCCGTGCATGGCTTCACGGATGTCCTCGCGGTTGCCGATGGTGAGCTTGATCTCGATCTTCGGTGAGCGCTTGGAGAACGCCGCGATCGCGTGCGGCACGAAATATTTGGCGGTCGAGACCGCGCCAAGATGCACCGTGCCGCCGGTCTTCCCTGCGAGAAGGTCGAGCGCGCCCTGGCAGTCCGTGATCGCGGCTTCGACGCGCTCGGCGAGCGTCAGCACCTCGCGGCCGGCTTCCGTCAGCAGCATGCCGTCGCCGGTCCGCTGCACCAGCGGCAGGCCGGCGAGGTCCTGCAGCTGCCGGAGCTGCTGGGTGACAGCCGGCTGGGTCAGCCCGAGATGGCTGGAGGCCGCCGTGACGCTGCCCTTGGCCGAGAGCGCCGCAAGCGACCGCAGCTGCCGGATCGTCAGGTGCCGGAGCTGTGCCGCCGCATGGCCGGGGCCATTATAAGAAAAATCTTTGACGCTCATTATGAATAGAAATTTTCCTTATTAAACGAGCCCTGTCAATCTTCTGATGCCGGGACTGACTGCACCGACCTCCGCCGGGGAGGGAACGGATGCGGCGCCGGCCCAGGGGATGGACGCAGATGACCGGGCAACTCAGGCTGGACGACCACCTTCAACGGTATTCCGAGACCGCGCCGCATGCGCTCACCGTCGCGGCCGCAGTCGACGCCATCGCCGCAGCGGCGATCGAGATCGCCGACCTGATCGCCACCGGTGATCTTGCGGATGCCTCGGGCCTCACCGCAGGACGCAACAGCGACGGCGATCTCCAACGCGATCTCGACGTGCAGGCCGATGCGATCCTGCGCCGCTGCCTCAGCAAGCAGCCGATCGCAGCGCTCGCCTCCGAGGAGATGCGCGAACCTCAGATCTGCGATCGCCAGGCAAAGATCTGCGTCGCGATCGATCCGCTGGACGGCTCCTCCAACATCGACATCAACATGACCGTCGGCACGATCTTCTCGATCCTGCCTTCGCCGGAGGATCTCGCGCTCGCCTTCCACCAGCGCGGATCGGCACAGCTCGCGGCAGGCTTCATCACTTATGGTCCGCAGACTTCGCTGGTGCTGACGCTCGGCGAGGGCGTCGACATCTTCACCCTCGATCGCAAAGCTGGTTGTTTCCGCCTCGCGCGGAGCGGTGTGCAGATCTCCGAGGCCTGCGAGGAGTTCGCGATCAACGCCTCCAACCGCCGGCACTGGGACACGCCGGTGCGCGCCTTCATCGACGAATGCCTCGCCGGTGTCGAAGGGCCTGCGAACCACAATTTCAACATGCGCTGGATCGGCTCGCTGGTCGCGGAAGCCTATCGCATCCTCACCCGCGGCGGCGTGTTTCTCTACCCTTCGGACGCGCGGCCCGGCTATGGCGACGGCCGCCTGCGTCTCGTCTATGAGGCGCACCCGATGGCCATGATCATCGAGCAGGCCGGCGGCTCGGCCTCGACCGGCCGCGAGCGCATCCTCGATCTCTCGGCGCAAACCCTGCATCAGCGCGTGCCGCTGATCATGGGCTCGAGCAACGAGGTGCATCGTGTCGCCGAGCTGCATTGCGATCCGTTGCTGGTGGCGAGCGTCTCGGCGCCGCTGTTCGCACGGCGCGGTTTCTTCCGGCTGTGAGGAGGGCATCGTATGTCCAGGAAGCATCCGATCATCTCCATCACCGGCTCCTCCGGTGCCGGCACGACCTCGGTCAAGAAGACCTTCGAGCAGATCTTCTTTCGCGAGAAGGTCAACGCCGTCTACATCGAGGGTGATGCGTTCCATCGCTATGACCGTGCCGAGATGCGCACGCAGATGGCCAAGGAAGCGGAGCGCGGCAACAAGCATTTCAGCCATTTCAGCCCCGAGACAAACCTGTTCGAGGAGCTGGAGCGCGCATTTCGCGATTATGGCGAGACCGGCACCGCGGTGACGCGGCACTATGTCCACGATGCCGAGGAATCTGCGCTGCATCGCGCCGCGCCCGGCACTTTCACCGAATGGGAGCGACTGCCGGAAAATTCGGACCTCTTGTTCTACGAAGGCCTGCACGGCGCCGTCGTCACCGACAAGGTCAACGTCGCGCGTTATGCCGATCTCAAGATCGGCGTCGTGCCGGTCATCAATCTCGAATGGATCCAGAAGCTGCATCGCGACCGCAGCGCGCGCGGCTATTCGACTGAGGCCGTCACCGACACCATCCTGCGGCGGATGCCTGACTACATCCACTACATCTGCCCGCAATTTACCGAGACCGACATCAACTTCCAGCGCGTGCCGACGGTGGACACCTCCAATCCGTTCATCGCGCGCTGGATCCCGACGCCGGATGAATCAATGGTCGTGATCCGCTTCAAGAACCCGCGCGGTATCGATTTTCCCTATCTGCTGTCGATGCTGCCGCACAGCTGGATGTCGCGCGCGAATTCGATCGTGTGTCCGGGCGCCAAGCTCGACCTCGCAATGCAGCTGATCCTGACGCCGCTGATCATGCAGCTGATCGAACGCAAGCGCAGCTTGAAGTGAACAAGGAGAGAATCCGATGAATATCTCCGTCCACGCCGAGGCCGATCTCACGGCAGTCACGCATCATGATCTCGCCAACGCCGTCCGCTTCCTCGCGGTCGATGCCATCGAGACCTCGCAGTCCGGCCACCCTGGCCTGCCCATGGGCATGGCCGATGTCGCGACCGTGTTGTTCCAGCGCTTCCTCAAGTTCGACTCGGCCCATCCAAACTGGCCGGACCGCGACCGCTTCGTGCTCTCGGCCGGCCATGGCTCGATGCTGCTCTATGCGCTGCTGCATCTTACCGGCGGCGATGTCAGCCTCGACGACATCAAGGCGTTCAGGCAGTGGGGCTCGAAAACGCCGGGCCATCCCGAATATGGTCATACGCCTGGTGTCGAGACCACGACGGGCCCGCTGGGGCAGGGGATTGCCACCGCGGTCGGCATGGCGCTCGCCGAGCGCATGGCCAACGCGCGGCACGGCGATGGCCTCGTCGATCACTTCACCTATGTGATCGCGGGTGACGGCTGCCTGATGGAGGGCATCAGCCAGGAGGCGATCTCGCTCGCCGGCCATCTCGGGCTCGGCCGCCTGATCGTGCTGTTCGACGACAACGGCATCTCCATCGACGGGCCGACGTCGCTCGCGACGTCGGATGATCAACTCGCACGTTTCGCCGCCTCCGGCTGGTCGGTGCGTCGCGTCGATGGTCATGATCCCGAAGCCGTTGCGCAGGCGATCGCTGAAGAACGCGAGACCGCAAAACCGTCGCTGATCGCCTGCCGCACCGTCATCGGCTATGGCGCGCCTGATCGGCAGGGCACCGAGAAGGCGCATGGCGCGCCCCTCGGCGCTGAGCAGGCCGCGGCGGCTCGGCGGGCGCTCGGTTGGGACTACCAGCCCTTCGTCGTGCCTGTCACCGTCGTGAAGGCGTGGCGGATGATTGGACAGCGCGGGCAGGTGGCTCGCCTCGCCTGGCTCGATCGCTACGAAAACGCGACGCCCGCGCAGCGCGATCTGTTCATCGAGGGTAAGCCGGTTGCCCTGCCGAACGCCTATGCCCAGGCCTCGGCGAAATTGCGCGAGCGCTTCGCCTCGGAGCGTCCAAGACTTGCGACCCGGCAGGCCTCGCAACAGGTGCTTGACGGCATTGCGGCAACGATTCCCGGATTTGTCGGCGGCTCTGCGGACCTGACGCATTCGAACCTGACGCACGCCAAGGCCCAGACGCCCGTCAAGCGTGATGGGTTCGCCGGCGACTACATTCACTACGGCATCCGCGAACACGGCATGGCCGCCGCGATGAATGGCCTCGCGCTGCACGGCGGCTTCATTCCCTATGGCGGCACGTTTCTCGCCTTCTCCGACTACAGCCGGCCGGCGATCCGCCTTGCAGCCCTGATGCGGCTCCGCGTCATCCACGTGATGACGCACGACTCCATCGGGCTCGGCGAGGATGGGCCAACGCATCAGCCGGTGGAGCATCTCGCGGCGCTGCGCGTGATCCCGAATCTGCTGGTGTTTCGTCCCGCCGACGCGGTCGAGACGTTAGAGGCTTGGGACTGTGCGCTGACGGCTGAGCATCGTCCGTCCGTGCTGTGCCTGTCGCGCCAGGCGCTGCCGACGTTCCGCAGCGATGTCCGCGGCCGAAACCGCGTCGCCCGCGGCGCCTACCTGATTGTTTCGCCCGACGGCGGCCGCGATGTGACGCTGATGGCATCAGGCTCGGAAGTTTCGATCGCGCTGGAAGCCGCGCGCCTGCTTGCAACAGAGCATGTCCGCGCCGCTGTCGTATCCGCACCCTGTTTCGCCCTGTTCGCGGAGCAACCGGATGACTATCGCGCCGCCGTTCTCGGGACCGCTCCTCGCGTCGGCATCGAGGCGGCGGTGGCCGGTGATTGGCACCGCTGGATCGGCAGTGACGGCGAGTTCGTCGGCATGCGCGGCTTCGGTGCCTCGGCGCCGGCACCCGTGCTCTACCGAGAATTCGGCATCACGCCGCAAAGCGTCAATGAGGCCGCCCGACGGGCGATCGCCCGCGCAAGCAAGCAATAACAGGAGGATTTGTCGTGGCCCGTATCACCCTTCGCCAATTGCTCGATCACGCTGCATCCCACGGCTATGCGGTGCCGGCATTCAACATCAACAACATGGAGCAGGGCATCGCGATCATGCAGGCGGCGGCCGAGGTCGATGCGCCCGTCATCATCCAGGCCTCGCGCGGGGCACGCAGCTATGCCGGCGATCTCATGCTTTCGCACATGATCGACGCACTGGAGCGGACCTATCCGGACATTCCGCTCTGCATGCACCAGGACCACGGCAATGACGAGGCGACCTGCGCCTCCGCCATCGCCCATGGTTTCACCTCGGTGATGATGGACGGTTCGCTCAAGGCCGATGCCAAGACGGCCGCCGACTACGACTACAACGTCGCGATCACCCGCCGCGTCGTCGATCTCGCCCATTGGGTCGGCGCCTCCGTCGAAGGCGAGCTCGGCGTGCTTGGCTCGCTCGAGCATGGCGGCGGCGAGCAGGAGGACGGCCACGGTGTCGAGGGCAAGGTCAGTCACGACCAGCTGCTGACCGACCCTGATCAGGCCGTCGATTTCGTCCGTGCGACGAGGGTCGATGCGCTGGCGATCGCGATGGGCACGTCCCACGGCGCCTACAAGTTCAGCCGCAAGCCCGACGGCGACATCCTGGCGATGCGGGTGGTCGAGGAGATTCACCGCCGGCTGCCGAACACGCACCTCGTCATGCATGGCTCTTCCTCGGTGCCGCAGCCGCTGCAGGACATGTTCAACCAGTTCGGCGGCGAGATGCCGCAGACCTGGGGCGTGCCGGTCGAGGAGATCGTCCGCGGCATCAAGAGCGGCGTGCGCAAGGTCAACATCGACACCGATTGCCGCCTGGCGATGACGGCGGTGTTCAGGAAGGTGGCCGCGCAAAGCCGCAATGAATTCGATCCGCGCAAATTCCTCAAACCCGCGATGGATGCGATGCGCGAGCTCTGCCGCGAGCGGTTCGAGCAATTCGGCACTGCGGGCCACGCCAGCAGGATCAAGGTCGTTCCCTTGAGCGAGATGGCGCGGCGCTACCGCACCGGCGAGCTCGATCCGCGGATCGGCGCCCGCGAGCCGGTCGCCGCCTAATCATTCAGAGAGAGAAGAGCAGGAGAGAGAGCCATGAACGCACATGCTGGAACGGTCCGCGGCAAGGAGCGCTATCGCTCGGGTGTGATGGAATACAAGCGCATGGGCTATTGGGAGCCCGAATACACGCCGAAGGACACCGACGTCATCGCGTTATTCCGCGTCACGCCGCAGGAGGGCGTCGACCCGATCGAGGCGTCGGCGGCCGTTGCCGGCGAATCCTCGACCGCGACCTGGACGGTGGTGTGGACTGATCGCCTGACCGCGGCCGAGAAATATCGTGCCAAGTGCTACCGGGTCGACCCGGTCCCGGGCACGCCGGGCTCGTATTTCGCCTACATCGCCTATGACCTTGACCTGTTCGAGCCGGGCTCGATTGCGAACCTGTCGGCCTCGATCATCGGCAACGTGTTCGGCTTCAAGCCGCTCAAGGCCCTGCGTCTGGAAGACATGCGTTTCCCGGTCGCCTATGTGAAGACGTTCCAGGGACCGGCGACCGGCATCGTGGTCGAGCGCGAACGGCTCGACAAGTTCGGCCGGCCGCTGCTCGGCGCGACCGTGAAGCCGAAGCTCGGTCTTTCCGGGCGCAACTACGGCCGCGTGGTCTACGAGGCGCTGAAGGGCGGGCTCGACTTCACCAAGGACGACGAGAACATCAACTCGCAGCCTTTCATGCATTGGCGCGACCGCTTCCTCTATTGCATGGAGGCGGTGAACCGCGCGCAGGCCGCCTCCGGCGAGGTCAAGGGCACATACCTCAACGTCACCGCAGCGACGATGGAGGACATGTATGAGCGCGCCGAGTTCGCCAAGGAGCTCGGATCGTGCATCGTCATGATCGACCTCGTGATCGGCTACACCGCGATTCAGTCGATGGCCAAGTGGGCGCGGCGCAACGACATGATCCTGCATCTGCATCGCGCCGGCCATTCGACCTATACGCGGCAGAAGAGCCACGGCGTGTCGTTCCGCGTCATCGCCAAATGGATGCGGCTCGCGGGTGTCGACCACATCCATGCCGGCACGGTGGTCGGCAAGCTCGAAGGCGATCCCAACACCACGCGGGGCTACTACGACGTCTGCCGCGAGGACTTCAACCCGACCAAGCTCGAGCACGGCATATTCTTCGACCAGTCCTGGGCGAGCCTGAACAAGATGATGCCGGTGGCCTCCGGCGGCATTCATGCCGGCCAGATGCACCAGCTGCTCGATCTGCTCGGCGAGGACGTCGTGCTGCAATTCGGCGGCGGCACCATCGGCCATCCCATGGGCATCGCGGCCGGCGCCGCCGCCAATCGCGTGGCGCTGGAAGCGGTGATCCTCGCCCGCAACGAGGGTCGTGACTACGTCCACGAAGGTCCTGAGATTCTGGCCAAAGCCGCGCAGACCTGCACGCCGCTGAAGGCCGCGCTCGAGGTCTGGAAGGACGTCACCTTCAACTATCAATCCACCGATACGCCGGACTTCGTGCCGACAGCGCTGGAAACCGTTTGAGGAGATGAGACATGAAACTGACCCAGGGCTGCTTCTCGTTCCTGCCTGATCTGACCGACGATCAGATCTATAAGCAGGTGCAATATTGCCTCGCCAATGGCTGGGCTGTGAACATCGAGTTCACCGACGACCCGCATCCCCGCAACACCTATTGGGAGATGTGGGGCCTGCCGATGTTCGATCTCCAGGACGCTGCCGGCGTGATGATGGAGCTCGCCGAGTGCCGCAGGGTGTATGGCGACCGCTACATCCGAATTAGCGGTTTCGATTCCAGCCATGGCTGGGAATCGGTGCGGATCTCCTTCCTCGTCAACCGGCCGAAGCAGGAGGCCGAGTTCGAACTGGTGCGGCAGGAGGTCGGCGGTCGCGCGATCCGATACAGCACCGTTCGCAAGGCGGTCACTCACGCCTCGCAATAGCTGTTCCCTTTCCGCACGGAGCGCTCCCTGCTCCGTATCCTTGGCGGACCACTGCTTCGCCGCTTCCCCCGCGGCGAAGCTCTTTTCTTCGAGGGTAGCCATGCTCGACGTTCCCCACGCAACGACATCAGAGCCCAACGAAACCAGCTTCGATCTCCGCAAGGAGGCCGAGGCGGCCGGGATCACCGAGACGCTGCAACAGCTCGAGCAGGAATTGATCGGGCTCAAGCCGGTCAAGAGCCGCGTGCGCCAGATCGCCTCGCTGTTGCTGATCGAGCGCATCCGCCAGCGCGCCGGCCTCGCATCAGCGCCGCCGACCCTGCACATGTCGTTCACAGGCAATCCCGGCACCGGCAAGACCACGGTGGCGCTGCGCATGGCAAAGATCCTGCACGGCCTCGGCTTCGTGCGACGCGGACAGGTGATCTCGGTGACGCGTGACGATCTCGTCGGGCAATATATCGGCCACACCGCGCCGAAGACCAAGGAAATCCTGAAAAAGGCGATGGGCGGGGTGCTGTTCATCGACGAGGCCTATTATCTGCACCGGCCCGACAACGAACGCGACTATGGCCAGGAAGCGATCGAGATCCTGCTCCAGGTCATGGAAAACCAGCGCGAAGACCTCGTGGTGATCCTCGCCGGCTATGGCGAGCGGATGACGAGCTTCTTTGCCTCCAACCCCGGCTTCCGCTCGCGCATCGCCCACCACATCGAGTTTCCTGACTATGCGGAAGCCGAGCTGCTGGTCATCGCGGAGCTGATGCTGAGAGAGCGCGGCTACCGTTTCTCGACGGCGGCTCGCCAAGCGTTTGAGAAATACATCGCATTGCGGCGGACGCAGCCGTTCTTCTCCAATGCGCGCTCGATCCGCAACGCCGTCGACCGCATCCGCCTGCGGCAGGCCGATCGCCTGGTGTCCGATCTCGATCGCCTGCTCGATGTCGCCGATCTCGAAACGATCGATCCTGCTGATGTGTTGGCAAGCCGCGTCTTCAGCGGTGGCGCTGACGCGCGGAGCGCGCAGCCATGACGCGGGACATCCTGATTGCTCCCTCGATCCTTGCGGCGGATTTTGCGCGCCTCGGCGAGGAGGTCGCGGCGATCGACGCGGCCGGCGCCGACTGGATCCATTGCGACGTCATGGACGGCCACTTCGTGCCGAACATCAGCTTTGGCGCCGACGTCATCAGGTCGATCCGGCCGCTGACCAAGAAGGTCTTCGACGTGCATCTGATGATCGCGCCCGTCGATCCCTATCTGGAGGCGTTCGCGAAGGCAGGTGCGGACGTCATCACCGTGCATGCCGAGGCGGGCCCGCATCTGGACCGTTCGCTCCAGGCGATCCGCGCGCTCGGCAAGAAGGCGGGCGTCAGCCTGTGTCCATCGACGCCCGAAAGCGTGATCGAATATGTGCTCGATCGGCTCGATCTCGTGCTGGTGATGACGGTCAATCCGGGCTTCGGCGGCCAGTCCTTCCTCGAATCCCAGCTCGGGAAGATCGCGCGGCTTCGAACCATGATCGGCGAGCGGCCGATCCGGCTCGAGGTCGATGGCGGCGTGACGCGCGACAATGCCGCGGCGGTTGCTGCCGCAGGCGCCGATACGCTCGTGGCGGGATCCGCCGTGTTTCGAGGCAAGAGCAGCGCCAACTATGCCGGCAACATCGCAGCCATTCGCATTGCTGCCGAGGCTGGTTGGGTTCCGAGTCTGCAAGGTGGTTCCGCGCAGCCAATGCGCGCCGGCGAATTTGCGCGGGCCCGGTAGATTACGGGGGCGTTGCGCAGCGGTGCGACGCTTCCCCGGGGTCCTACGGAAGATCGATCGGGAATCGGCAATACCCTTCATGCCGGGGTAACCAACGGTGGTGAAGCAGGCGTTCGATTAACGGCGACGCAATGCGCCGCCGCCCAATCTGTGGTTCAAGGATCGCAGAGAGAGCGGGATGCAGATTCAATATCGCCACTGGAACGCTGCCCATGGCTGGCGCGGAGCGAGCGCTTTGCGGGAACCTGCCCAGCTCGTGCTTTATTTCGGCAGCCGGCAGGGCTTGGCGAGCGGCGCGCGCTATCGCGAGCTGCGTGATCTCTACCCCGACAGTCACATCGTCGGATGCAGCACCGGTGGGCAGATCCATGGCGACGACATCAGCGACGACGAAATGGTGGCGGTCGCCCTGCATTTTGCCCGTACGCAGGTGAGGGTGGTGAACGAAGTCGTTGAATCGCGCGGGGCGTCGCGGGCTTGCGGCGCGCGTCTCGCCCGCCAGATGATGGCAGAGGATCTGGCGGGGCTGTTCGTCCTGTCCGACGGATTGGTCGTGAACGGTGGCGAGTTGCTCGCCGGCATGACCGAGTTGCTCGGACCGGATTTGCCGGTCACCGGCGGCCTTGCCGGCGATGGCGCTCAGTTCGAACAGACGTTGGTCGGGGCTGATGATGAGCCTTTGCCGAATCGCGTTGCGGCAATCGGATTCTATGGCACCTCCTTTCGCTTCACGCATGGCTGCGCCGGCGGCTGGGACGTGTTCGGCCCGAGGCGCAAGGTCACGAAGTCGAGCGGTCCCGTGGTGGAGGAGCTCGACGGCGATCCGCCGCTGGATCTCTACACGCGCTATCTCGGCGAGGAAGAGGCCGCTGCGATGCCCGGTTCGGGCCTCGCGTTTCCGCTGCGGATCCACGACGAGTCCGAGCCAGACCGGCAGATCGTGCGTTCCGTCTTCGCCGTGGATCGCAGTGCCCGCACGCTGACCTTCGCTGCCGACATTCCGGAGGGATGTACCGCGCAGTTGATGCGCGCCAATTTCGACAGTCTCGCGGCAGGCGCGGGCGAAGCCGTCCGGCAGGCGCGCAGCGCGCTGGCAGATGAGATCGCAGGTGATAAGCTCGCGATCCTGGTCAGCTGCACGGGCCGTCGCAAGGTCATGGGGCAACGAACGCAGGATGAGCTCGACGCGGTTGCCGCCGAGCTCGGCGACGACGTCACCCGTATCGGCTTCTACTCTTACGGCGAGATCGCGCCTCCGGCGGCCTCCGGTCGCTGCGAGCTGCACAACCAGACCATGACGGTCACTGTCATCGCGGAGGCGGCGGGGTGACCATGCATCGCCTGTTGGCAAGGCAGATCAGGCAGTCGACGGACGAGGCCGGGCAGGTCGATCTGGCCAGGCTCGGCGAGCTCGTCAGCGCAGCTTACGAGGAGAGCGACGGCGATCGCCGGCGCACCGACCGCGCGATCAAGCTGATGATCGAAGAGCTCGAGCAGACGCACAAGTGCGCCGAGCAGAACCTGTTGCGGGCGCGCGAATTTCTCGACAGCATCATCGAGAACATTCCGATTGCGGTGTTCGCCAAGGATGCGGCGGATTCGCGATACATCCTGCTCAACCGGGCCGGCGAAGACTATTACGGCATGCCCCGCGAGGACATGCTGGGCCGGACTCCGGAGCAGATCTTTCCCGACGATATTGCCCGCGTCGTCAACGAGCAGGACCGCCGCGTCGTCGACAGCGGCACCCCGATGCTCCTGGAAGGGCATGTGCTCCAGGCCGGGGTCAAGGGCCGCGATCGCGTCGTCAATTCGCGCAAACTGCTCGTCAGGGACGGCAACGGCGCACCGCAATATTTGGTCGGCGTGATCGAGGACGTCACCGAGCGGATCACGAATGAAGCGCGGATCAGCCATCTCGCCCACCATGACGCCTTGACCGACTTGCCGAATCGCAGCGCTTTCAATGCGGCGCTGGACGAGCGGCTCGAGCGGGCCGAGGAAGCCTCCGCCAGCTTTGCGGTCCTCAGTCTGGATCTCGACCGCTTCAAGGACGTCAACGACGTGTTCGGCCACCCCGTCGGCGACATGATGATGCGGGCGGCCGCCGAGCGTCTTGTTGCGGAGTCCGATGGCGCTTTCGTCGCTCGCATCGGCGGCGACGAGTTCATGATCCTGATGTCCGACGACATCAGGCGTGAAGACGTGCTCTCGCTCGCCGAGCGTCTGGTCGAGACGATTGGCAGGGAGCTCGAGGTCGACGACTATCTTTCCCATGTCGGCCTCAGTGTTGGTATCGCAGTCTATCCGGACGACGGCATCGATGCGGCGACGCTGCTTGCGAACGCCGATTCGGCGCTCTATCGCGCCAAGCGCGAAGGCCGGGGCAGGGTCTGCTTCTTCGAGACTGCGATGGACCGGGAGCTGCGAGATCGCAGGTTGTTGCAGCACGATCTGCGCCACGCGCTGGAGCAGAATCAGCTCGAGGTCTATTTCCAGCCGCAGGCGCGAATGGACGGAGAAATCATCGGCTTCGAGGCGCTGGCGCGCTGGAACCATCCGATGCGGGGCCTTGTGCCGCCCGACCAGTTCATTCCGCTGGCCGAAGAGAGCGGGCTGATCATCGAGATCGGCGAATGGGTGTTGCGCGAGGCGTGTCGCGAGGCGGCGTCTTGGCCGCGGCCGCTGCAGGTCGCGGTCAACCTGTCACCGATCCAATTCAAGGCCGGCGATCTCGAACGGTCCATCCATCAAATCCTGCTGGAGACGGGACTTTCGCCCACGCGGCTCGAGGTCGAGATCACCGAGGGCGTGCTGATCGGCGATTTCACCCGCGCGCTCAATCTGCTGCGGCGGCTCAAAGCGCTCGGCATCCGCATCGCAATGGACGATTTCGGTACCGGGTACTCATCACTGTCCTATCTCCAGTCGTTCCCGTTCGACAAAATCAAGATCGACCGCAGCTTCATTTCCGACCTCGAGGCAACGCCGCAATCGGCCGAGATCGTCCGCGCGGTCTTGAGCCTCGCGCACGCGCTGCAAATCCCGGTCGTTGCCGAAGGGGTGGAGACGGAGGCGCAGCGCGCCTTCCTGGAAGGTGAGGCTTGCGAGGAGATGCAGGGCTATCTGATCGGGCGCCCCGAACCGATCGAACGGTATTCCAATTTGATTGGCATCAACGTGGAACGCCGCCGTTACGCCTAAGGATAGCACTGCAGGTTCCGAGACGGTTACCAACAGGAACTATTGTGCGTCGGCGCATTTTCCAAAGGTTAACCTGTGTTAAGTGGGCTGGATGAGCAAAAAATGTTTTGCATAACCGCCATCGGCCTGACGTAAATTAGGGCAATAAGCCCGAGTGAATGCGAGGGAGGGTCTCATGGAGAACGTACGTCGCTACCGCGCGCTGGCGTCCCTCTGTCGTCAGCAGGCGGCCTATCGGCCGCTCCAGAATTGGCAACTCCTCGGCCAGGCCGAACATTTCGAACATCTTGCCGAGGTCGCGCTGAAGGCGCATTTCGATGCATGCAATACGCAACGCCAGGAAGACGCTGTCGAAGCCGAGTCTTGGGAGACACCTGCCGCAGCGTGATCGCGTCTCCCCTTCCGCCTTCGCTAATGCGACATCAGGGTCGGGATCGTCATAGCCTCGAGCATGGCGCGGGTAACGCCGCCGAGAAAACGCTCCTGCAATCGCGAATGGCCGTAGCCGCCCATCACCAGCAGATCGAGATTCTCGTCGGCCGCCAGTGACAGGATGGTCGGCTGGACATCGGCGCGCGTGGCCGAGAGACTGACGGTGCGAGTCGACAGGCCGCGCCGTCCGAGATGCTTGGCGAGATTGTTCGCCGAGACCTCACCGGAGACGGTGTCGGACTCGTTGATGGCGATGATCACGATATCCTCGGCGCGCGCCAGAAATGTCGCTGCATCGCGCAGTGCCCGCGCCGCAACGCGGCTACCATCCCAGCAGATGCCGATCCGTTTCGCCCTGAAGGTTCCGCGGAACGTATAGGGCAGGAACAGAACCGGGCCGCCCGCCTGAAACAGGATCTCGCGGGGTACGTCGTTGTCGAATGAGACCTGCTCGGGATCCGGCTGAAGGACGACGCTGAGATCGTGCAGCCGCGCCATCTCGCCGAGCGAGCCGGCTGCATCCACCGGAATCGCGCCAAGCGGATAGCAGGTATAGGAGATATCGGCGTTCGCCGCTTCGGTCTTGAACACCGCGAGTGCTGCCTCGGCCCGCTCCACCGCACGCTCGCGTTCCATCTCGAACACGGCCGCTACGGCAGCACCGCCCTCCATTACATAGGCTGTGCTGCTTGCGACATAGCCGACTGCGACCGCATCGACATGGGCATTGAGGCTGGCCGCAAGCGAGATCGAGCCTTCGACCACCGCCCGCATCGGCCGCTCGGTCGGGACATGGACGAGAATGTCTTTGTACATGGCGTCGCCTCCAATGGGTCATTCGATCGGCGCAGCCTTTCACGATGCAAAAGGTTCGCGTTGAGCTGCATCAAATCTGTGGCGGGGACGATGCCCTGCGTCCGCCGGACGAACCTTCTTTGCCAAGATTTAATCGGATGGACGGAGCGCCGTAAGGTGACGATGGCCATGTTGGGGGCAAGGCGACTTACCCAACATGGACATTTCGACATGATCGATCGCGTCAATTCCGACACCAGCACGTCCCGCAAAATTCTAAGGCCGCGCCGGCTGGCGCTGCTCGGCACCGTGGCCGCGCTTGGCGCGGCCGTGCTGGCGGCTTCTCCCGCTTCAACGTCGTTCGGCGTGGCTTCCCTGATTTCGCCTGCCCAGGCCGCTGAAAGCACTGCGACGCCGCCGGGCTTCGGCGACCTCGTCAGCAAGGTCAAGCCGGCCGTCATCTCGGTGCGGGTGAAAATCGACCAGGACAACGACAAGAGCGCGATGCTGCAACAGAACCGGATGGATCAGGACGAAGATTCTCCGTTCGACCAGTTCTCGCGGCAGTTTGGCTTCCGCGGTCCGGGCATGAACGGCATGCCGCACCAGCGGCACCAGGTGATCACGGGCGAGGGCTCCGGCTTCTTCATCTCCGCCGACGGCTATGCCGTGACCAACAATCATGTCGTCGATCACGCCGAGTCCGTGCAGGTGACGATGGACGACGGCACGATCTACACCGCGAAGGTGGTCGGCACCGATCCGAAGACCGATCTCGCGCTGATCAAGGTCGACGGCAAGAAGGACTTTCCGTTCGTGAAATTCTCCGACCAGAAGCCGCGGATCGGCGACTGGGTGGTCGCGGTCGGCAATCCGTTCGGCCTCGGCGGCACCGTGACGGCCGGCATTGTCTCGGCCAGCGGCCGCGACATCGGTAACGGCCCCTATGACGACTTCATCCAGATCGATGCGCCGATCAACAAGGGCAATTCCGGCGGTCCGGCCTTCGACATGAATGGCAACGTCATTGGCGTGAACACTGCGATCTATTCGCCCTCGGGCGGATCGGTCGGCATCGGCTTCGACATTCCGGCCTCGACCGCAAAGCTCGTCGTCGCGCAGCTCAAGGACAAGGGCGCCGTCACCCGCGGCTGGCTCGGCGTCCAGGTGCAGCCGGTGACCGCGGAGATCGCCGACAGCCTCGGCCTGAAGGCGGCACGCGGCGCGATCGTCGACAATCCGCAGGATGGCAGCCCGGCGGCGAAGGCTGGCATCGAGGCGGGAGACGTCATCACCGCGGTCAATGGCAGCGCGATCAAGGACTCGCGCGATCTCGCCCGCACCATCGCCACCTTGGCGCCGGGCACGTCCATAAAGCTGGATGTCGTCCACAAGGGCGACAGCAAGACGGTGACGCTCGCTCTCGGCGAGCTGCCGAACGAGCGGCAGGCCAAAGCTGATGACGGCAAGGCTGATGACGGCAAGACGCAGCAGGCTCCCGGCATGCCGCGTCTCGGCCTTAGCCTGGCACCGGCCGGCGAGGTCCAGGGGGCCGGACAGACGGGCGTCGTGGTCACCGAGGTCGATCCGCAGGGACCGGCAGCGCAGCGCGGCATCCAGACCGGCGACGTCATCCTCAACGTCGGCGGCAAGGCTGTCGCCAATGTCGGCGATGTTCGCTCCGAGCTGGCGCAGGCCAAATCGTCCGGCAAGAACAGCGTGCTGTTACAGGTGAAAAACGCGCAGGCGACCCGGTTCGTCGCGGTGCCGCTCGCCTGATTGCCCAGTCCGGTAGCAACTTCAAAGAAGGCGGCCTCACGGGCCGCCTTTTTCCTGTGCGGCTGCGAGATACCCACAGATCGCCGATAACATTCTCGTTAACGGCAGCAATGATGACGGGTTCGTCCGAAAAAGCCGCGTTCGCGCGTCACACTTCGAAGTTGCGTGCTGTACTTTGGCGGCAATGAAGCCGCCGAGGCAAACTGCAGGGTGGAACTTTCGGACGTCCGGCCGCTTTGTGGAACCGGCCGTGGTTCGCATTTGATCGGTGCCGACATGGATCGATTGAAGCTCTCGCTGAGGCTTGTGCTGCTGGCGGCACCTCTGATGCTGCCGACCGGAAGCGCCATAGGGCGTGACGACGGCCGCTTCAAGGATTCGCCCCTGAAGCCCTGGTTCGACAGCCTGCGCAGCCATCTCGGTCCATGCTGCTCGGATGCCGATGGCGTCGCGGTGGCCGATCCTGATTGGGAATCGTTCAATGGACACTATCGCGTTCGCCTCGACGGGCAGTGGGTCGAGGTCCCCGACGAAGCCGTGATCACTGAACCGAATCGCGCCGGCCGCACCATGGTCTGGCCGGTCAAGACAGTGTTCGGCATTTCGATCCGCTGCTTCATGCCCGGCAGCATGATCTGACGCGCGGTCGGCGTTACCGCTTGCTGGATTTGCGCTTCGAGCTCTTCTTCTTGCTTGTCTTCTTCTTGCTCGTCTTCCGCTTCGATGCCTTCTTCGGCACCTTCTTGCCCTTCTTGCGCGCCTTCGACAGGCCGATTGCGATCGCCTGCTTGCGGCTCTTCACGCGTCCGCCGCGACCGCCTCGTCCGCTCTTCGCGGTCCCCTTCTTGTAGCGTCGCATCTCGCTCTCGACGTCACTGCCTGAGCTGCGTGAGTAGCGGCGCTTCTTTGCCTTGCGTGCCATCGACTCTCTCCCTTGGCCCAGGAAGAGAACAGGAGTGCTGACGCAACGTTCCAACGCGCCGGTTGCACGCCTCAGCAAAAGCGCCAGCCGGCGCGTCTTAACAAAAGCGCCGGCCCGGCGCGTTCTAGAACGAGTTCGCCAGTTCGATCTCCGCTTCCAGCGCCTGGATGCGGCGCGCGGCTTCGGCAAAGGAAAGACCCCGATCATATTGCGCGGGCTGGTAGGCCTCTTCGCTCAACCGCTTCAGCCGCAGCCCCTGCGCCCGGGTCATCTGCTCCATGAGAAAAGCCTTGGCGTCGTATTTACCCTGAACCTGCATGTTCGCGCTCCGTCGTGAATTCCTGGCTTGACTATATGTTCTTATTTTGTTCTAACAAGCCATGGACAACAGAATTAATGAAATTCGACGTAAAATCAGCGTCTTGAGGCTGGAGATGGCCGACGTCGAGGCGTCCGTGCGCGATCTCGTCAACCGCGATCGCGACTGTACCGAACAAGTCCAGGCTCAGATGAATCTGCGCCGCAAGATCAATCTGCTGATCGGTGAATGGAAGGCCGCTGGCGGGGGCGAGGTCTTGCCCGACATCCGCGACCGGATGCGTCTTCGGCCGTTGAGGAATGAGACGAGGGCGGCCGGCACGGCCGCACGTCGCTGAGAAAGATTGCGCCCGCAGCGGATGGAGGCTGGCGGTGGAGGAAGACCCGGACACCTACCGGATCCTGAAGCTGCGCGCCGAGATCCTCGAATTGGGCTCCGCGATCCGCCAATTGCAGCGTGAGGGCCTCGACGATGCCGCGGCCCAGCTCCTGATCGCGCGCAAGCGGGCCCAGCTCGACCACCTCGTGAAGAGGGGCTCCGTGGGCAGCTGCCTTAACATCACTGACATCCGACGCAGCTAAAGCGGTCGCGCAACGCGACATGCCGGAGCTCGTCGATGCCGGATGCCGAAATGGCAGCACTGCTGCAGGCGGTTCTTGATGAAGTCTGCGCGGACCTTGCCCCGTTCGATACAGCGACGCGCGAGCGCGTTGCCGCGAGACTGAGCAACCGCATTCGGTCGGGGCGCTGCTCGGTCGACGATTTGAAGCAGGCCGGGCGGGATGCTCTGATCCGTGCACCGACCATGTGGCCCTGAGAAGATTTGAGCCCGAAGCAAAAGGCCCCGCTGCCGCGGAGCCTTTTCTTCCCGTGAAACTTACTTGGTGTTGCTCGGGGCGTTCTTGTTGTTCATGGTGCCGCCCTGGTCGGAGCCGGGGCCGGAGCCGCCCTGTCCAGACGCATCGCTGCCCTTGGACTTCATGTTGGCGCCCGTCGTCTGCGACCCCGTCGTCGTCTGCGACATCGAGTGATGCTTCTTGTGGGACTTGGCCTGCGCGGCGAACGGCGCGGCGGCGAGACCGGTTGCCAACATCACGGCGAGAGCGAGCTTGGTCGTCTTCATGTGGGGGAACTCCCTGGGTTGAATTGACGCAGGCAGCCAACCGCTATTTGCCTCAGGAGTTCCCAAGAAAGCGTCGCGGTCGTTCACCTGCTTCAAGATTCCTTGTCCTCGTTGAGGATGAACACGACGCCCGTCAGCGCGGCACCGATGGCAAATGTCGTCACCATCGTGACCACGAAAACGAAGGCGGCCCCGCTGCCGCCGTGGTTCAGCAATTCTGCGACCGCAGGATTGGCCAGAAGGAGTGCGAGCGTGAAGATCAGACCGAGTGCGGCGCCCATCATTGCGTGCGTCATCAATTTGATAACGCCCGTGGGAGAGATCAGGCTTGGCAACTTGTTGGGCGACTTTTTTGTGCGCATGGAACTGCCATAGATATGGCAGGCCAACGCGTGCCCTGACCTCCGGTTCCAACTCGCATGAAGGAATCGTCAACAGCCGCTTCATCCGACGTTCATGCCCAATTTGCGAGGGTGAGCGCCGTCAACACGGGAAATATTCGCTATGGGTAAGGTGGTCTTTCTCTATCGCTCGCTGGCCTACCGTAACGCAGCGGCCGACATGTTACGCAAGGCGCGCAGGCTCCCGCACGGTGTGGAGCGCAGCGCGGCCCGCCGCTACGCGAAAGCGTTGCGCGATCTGGCGAAAACGGAAGCCTGGCTCGAAGGGCGTGTCGCTGATGAACCGCAGCCGATGCAACGGCTGAAAGTCGCGGCGTCGCGCTAGCCCGATGCACGCTGCAGTTCGGGGGAGGTGCTGGCCTCGAACTTGTCCTGCGCGGCCGACGTTGGCGCGCTCTTGCGGGTCAGCGGCACCTCAAGGCGGCACAACAGTCCCTCTGAACGCCAATCGAATTGCGCCTGTCCGCCGAGCTGGGATTCGACGCTGGCCAGCAGGCTTCTCGTGCCGAAGCCGCGCGATTTCGGCGTCCTGACCTGTGGTCCTCCGGTCTCCTCCCAGGTCAGCGTGAGAAGATCGTTCTCGGCCTGCCAGCCGATCACGAGCCGTCCCGACCGGGTCGAGAGCGCGCCATATTTCGCCGAATTGGTGAAGAGCTCGTGCAGTGCCAGCGCCAGCGTCTGCGCGGTCGCGGGCAGCAACTGCACTTCGGGACCTGCCAGCTTGATCTGTCCGCCGGGCGAATAGGGCGCAAGCTCTTCGTCGATCAGCCTGGAGAGTTCGGCGCCCTGCCAGCTCGACAACGACAGGATGGTGTGCACGCGGGCAAGGGCATTGATGCGCCCTTCGACTGCATTGACATAGGCCTTCATTTCGTCGGCGCGGGTGAGGCGCACGATCGACTGCGCCAGCGCCAGCGCATTCTTGGCGCGGTGATCGACTTCGCGCGCCAGCAGGTTCTGCCGTTCCTCGGCGCGCTTGCGTTCGGTGATGTCGACGGTGACGCCGCTGACCCGCACCACGCGACCATTCGGATCCGCGGTTGCGGCCGCCGTGCCGACGCACCAGCGCACCTCGCCGTCGGGCCGGACGATGCGGAATTCCGTCTCGTAGGCGCGCGTTCCCTTGTTGAATTCGGCGATGGCCTTGCGCAGCTGATCGACGTCGTCTGGATGCAGCAGTGCCTGAACGTTGGCCGGATTGACCTCGAAGTTCTCGGGATCGACGCCGAAGATGCGATATTGCCCGTCGTCCCACATCCAGTCGCCGCTGACCCAGTCCCAATCCCAGGATCCCATCTTGCCGGCGGCAATTGCCATGCTGCGCCGCTCTTCGCTCTCGCGCAGCTTCGCGGTGGAATTCTCCAGCTCCGCGGTGCGGGCGCGGACGCGATCCTCGAGATCCTGGTTCAGGCGTTCGAGCTCACGCGTCTTGCGATAGAGCTCGGCAAAGACCTTGACCTTGGCGCGGAGCACCTCCGGCACGACCGGCACCGGCACGTAATCGACCGCGCCCATCTCGTAGCCGCGCAGCCGGTCGATGTCGCTGACCTGGATCGCCGAGATGAAGATCATCGCGGTCTTCTGGAAGCGCGGGTGCTCCCGGATCATCGCGGCGAGCTCGAAACCGTCGAGCTCGGGCATGCAGACGTCGACCAGGATCACCGCGATTTCGGTCTTGAGCAGCACCTCCAGCGCCTCGCGGCCGGACGAGGCGACCACGAGGTTCTCGCCGAGTTCCTTCAGGATCACCTCGTAGGCGAGCAGCTTGGCCGGCTGGTCGTCGACGAGGAGGATGTTGACCTTTTCGTGGTCCATTCTCGGATCCAAACTCAACGGTGCAGCCACATGCGGATCGCAAGCAGCAATTGGTCGGTGTTGACGGGTTTGGCGAGATAATCGGAGGCGCCTGCCTCCAGGCATTTCTCGCGGTCGCCTTTCATCGCCTTCGCCGTCAGTGCAATGATCGGCAGGCGGAGGAAGGCCGGGTTCTCCCGGATCACGCCGATGGTCTGATAGCCATCCATCTGCGGCATCATGATGTCCATCAGCACGATCGCGATTTCCGGGTTGGATTCCACCAGCGTCACCGCCTCACGGCCGGTGGTCGCGGTCAGCACCTTCATGCCGCGCCGCTCCAGCACGCTCGACAGCGCGAAGATGTTGCGGGCGTCGTCGTCGACGAGCAGCGCGGTCTTGCCGATCAGATCCTCGTCGGAACTGTTCAGCTTCTCCAGCATGCGCTGCTTCTCGACCGGCAGCTCCGTGATGACGCGGTGAAGGAACAGCGCGGTCTCGTCGAGCAGCCGTTCCGGCGATTCCACGCCCTTGACCACGATGCTGCGCGCCATGGTGTGGAGCTCGGCGTCTTCTTCGGCCGAGAGCTCGCGGCCGGTGAAGACCACCACGGGAACGTTCGACAGCGCATCGTCGCGCCGGATCTCGTCCAGCACCTCGAAGCCGCTCATGTCCGGCAGCCTGAGATCGAGCACCACGCAATCGCAGGGCGCCTCGCGCAGCATCGAGAGCGCGCCGGCACCGGTGTCTGTGGTCACGATCTCGATGTCGTCGTGATGCAGCAGTTCGCGGATCGACAGCTGCTCGGCCTCGTTGTCCTCGACGATCAAGAGCCGCTTGCGCCGCGGCCGGGCATATTCCTTGATCTGCGTCAGCGCGGCAGAGACCCCTTCGGTCGTCGTCGGCTTGTTGACGAAGGAGAAGGCGCCGCGGGCCAGCGCATGCTGGCGGTCTTCGTCGAGCGTGATGATCTGCACGGGAATGTGGCGCGTCAGCGGATTGTGCTTGAGCTGGCTCAGCACCGTCCAGCCGAGCATGTCGGGCAGGAACACGTCGAGCGAGACGGCCCTCGGCTGATACTGTTTTGCGAGTTCGAGCGCCTCCGCGCCGCGTGCGGCGACCAGCACCTTGAAACCCTTGTCGCGCGCGAGGTCGACCAGAATGCGCGCGTAATGCGGGTCGTCCTCGACGATCAGGAGAATGCTGTCGCCGGGCTCCAGATTGAGCCGGTCGTCGGGCAATTGCTCGATGACGCGCTGCTGCTCCGGTGCGGCCGGCTGTAGGGCCGGCGGCTGATTATACTGCGGCGCCGGTGCCGTGCGCGGCGCCAGCGTCGGGCCGGAATATTTCAGCGGCAGATACAGCGTGAAGGTCGACCCCTTGCCGGGCGCGCTGCGCAGATGGATTTCGCCGCCGAGCAGGCTCGCGAGCTCGCGGCTGATGGCAAGGCCAAGTCCCGTGCCGCCATATTTGCGGCTGGTGCCGGCATCGGCCTGCTGGAACGCCTCGAAGATCAGCTTCTGCTTCTCCAGGGGAATGCCGATGCCGGTGTCGGAGACCTCGAAGGCGATCACGGCGGGCGCCGAATTTAGCACCGGATGGTCAGTGCCCCAGCCGCCGAGCGCGCCGGCAACCTGCAGCCGCACTTCGCCTTCGGCGGTGAACTTGAAAGCATTGGAGAGCAGGTTCTTCAGCACCTGCTGCAGGCGCTTGGAGTCGGTGACGATGCTGCGGGCAAGGTTCGGATCGACGTCGATCTTGAACGACAGATTGCGGTTCTCCGCCTCGTGCCGGAACGGCCGCCCGACCGTCTCGAGCAGGTTGGCGGTGAGGATTTCCTCGGCGTCGACCGTCACCGTGCCGGACTCGATCTTGGACAGATCGAGAATGTCGCTGATGAGGTTGAGCAGGTCGGTACCGGCGCCGTGGATGGTGCGGGCGAATTCGACCTGCTTGGCGGAGAGGTTGCCGTCCGGGTTGTCGGTGAGCTGCTGGCCCAGAATGAGGATCGAGTTCAGCGGCGTGCGCAGCTCATGGCTCATATTGGCGAGGAATTCCGACTTGTACTTCGAGGTCAGCGCGAGCTCGGTTGCCTTTTCCTCGAGCGCGCGGCGGGCCTGCTCGATTTCCTGGTTCTTGCGCTCGACCTCGACGTTGCGTTCGGCGAGCTGCTGCGCCTTCTGCTCGAGCTGGTCGTTGGTCTGCTGCAATTCGCGCTGCTGCGTCTGCAGTTCGCCGGCGAGCTGCTGCGATTGCTTGAGCAGGCCTTCGGTCTGCATCGTCGCTTCGATCGAGTTGAGCACGATGCCGATGGAGTCGGTGAGCTGCTCCAGAAACGTCATCTGCGAGGTCGTGAACGAGGTGAGCGAGGCGAGCTCGATCACCGCCTTGACCTGGCCCTCGAACAGCACCGGCAGCACCACGAGGTTCTTCGGTGCGACACGGATCAGCGCCGAGTTGATCGGCACTACGTCGGCGGGAATGTCGGCGACCACGCGCGGGCGCCGGTCGACCGCGCACTGGCCGATCAGGCCGTCGCCGAATTGCAGCACGCGTTGATAGGGATAGACGCCGTCGCCGGCATAGGAGGCGAGCAGCAAAAGCTGCGGATTGTCTTCGTTCTCGACCTGGTAGATCACGCCGGTGTGGGCGTTCACCAGCGGCGACAGCTCGGTCAGCAGCAGCCGGCCGACGGTGGCGAGATCGCGCTGGCCCTGCAGCATGTTGGTGAACTTGGCGAGGTTGGTCTTCAGCCAGTCCTGCTCGGTGTTCAGCTCCGTCGTGAGACGGAGATTGGTGATCATCGTGTTGATGTTGTCCTTCAGCTCCGCGACCTCGCCGCGGGCGTCGACCTGGATCGATCGCGTCAGATCGCCCTTGGTCACGGCGGTCGCGACTTCCGCGATCGCGCGCACCTGCGAGGTGAGGTTGGCCGCGAGCAGGTTGACGTTGCCGGTGAGGTCCTTCCAGGTGCCGGCCGCGCCGGGCACGTCGGCCTGGCCGCCGAGACGGCCTTCGACGCCGACCTCGCGCGCCACCGACGTCACCTGGTCGGCGAAGGTCGCGAGCGTCTCGGTCATGTTGTTGATGGTGTCGGCGAGCGCCGCGACCTCGCCCTTCGACTTCACGGTGAGGTTCTGCTTGAGGTCGCCGTTGGCGACCGCGGTCACCACCTTGACGATGCCGCGGACCTGCTCGGTCAGGTTCGCCGCCATGAAATTGACGGTGTCGGTGAGGTCCTTCCAGGTGCCGGCGACGCCGGGCACCTGGGCCTGGCCGCCGAGCTCGCCTTCGGTGCCGACTTCGCGGGCGACGCGGGTGACTTCGCCGGCGAAGGCGTTGAGCTGGTCCACCATGGTATTGATGGTGTTCTTCAGCTCCAGAATTTCGCCCTTCACGTCCACGGTGATCTTGCGCGACAAGTCGCCGCGCGCCACCGCCGTGGTGACTTCGGCGATGTTGCGGACCTGCGTGGTGAGGTTCGCCGCCAGCAGGTTGACGTTGTCGGTGAGGTCCTTCCAGGTGCCGCCGACGCCGGGCACGACGGCCTGACCGCCGAGCCGGCCTTCGGTGCCGACCTCGCGCGCCACGCGCGTCACTTCGGCGGCGAAAGAGCGCAGCTGCTCCACCATGGTGTTCAGGGTGTCCTTCAGCAGCAGGATCTCGCCGCGGACGTCCACCGTAATTTTCTTGGAGAGGTCGCCGCCGGCGATCGCGGTCGCGACCTCGGCGATGTTGCGGACCTGGGCCGTCAGGTTCGAGGCCATGAAGTTGACGTTGTCGGTGAGGTCCTTCCAGGTGCCGGCAACCCCGGGCACTTCGGCCTGGCCGCCGAGCTTGCCCTCGGTGCCGACCTCGCGGGCGACGCGCGTGACTTCGCCGGCGAAGCCGTTGAGCTGGTCCACCATGGTGTTGATGGTGTTTTTCAGCTCGAGGATTTCGCCCTTCACGTCCACGGTGATCTTGCGGGATAAGTCGCCGCGCGCCACGGCGGTGGTGACTTCGGCGATGTTGCGGACCTGGGCGGTGAGGTTCCCCGCCATCGAGTTCACGCTGTCCGTCAGGTCCTTCCAGGTGCCGGCGACGCCGGGCACGTTGGCCTGGCCGCCGAGACGGCCTTCGGTGCCGACCTCGCGCGCCACGCGCGTCACCTCGCCCGCGAAGCGGTTGAGCTGGTCGACCATCGTGTTGAGGGTATCCTTGAGCTGAAGGATTTCGCCGCGCACGTCCACCGTGATCTTGCGCGACAGGTCGCCGCCGGCGATGGCGGTCGCGACCTCGGCGATGTTGCGGACCTGGGCGGTGAGGTTGCCCGCCATCGAGTTGACGTTGTCGGTCAAATCCTTCCAGGTACCGGCGACACCAGGCACCTGCGCCTGACCGCCGAGCTTGCCTTCGGTGCCGACCTCGCGCGCGACGCGCGTGACTTCGCCGGCGAAGGCGTTGAGCTGGTCCACCATGGTGTTGAGCGTTTCCTTCAGCTGAAGGATTTCGCCCGACACGTTCACCGTGATCTTCTTCGACAAATCGCCCTTGGCGACCGCGGTCGCGACTTCGGCGATGTTGCGGACCTGGCCGGTCAGGTTCGAGGCCATCGAGTTGACCGAGTCCGTCAGATCCTTCCACGTACCTGCAACGCCGCGCACCTGGGCCTGGCCGCCGAGCTTGCCTTCGGTGCCGACCTCGCGCGCGACGCGGGTGACTTCGCCGGCGAAGGCGTTGAGCTGGTCCACCATGGTGTTGATGGTGTCTTTGAGCTCCAGGATTTCGCCGCGGACGTCCACGGTGATCTTCTTGGACAAGTCGCCGCCGGCGACCGCCGTCGTCACCTCGGCGATGTTGCGAACCTGCGCGGTCAGGTTCGACGCCATCGAGTTGACGCTTTCCGTCAGGTCCTTCCAGGTGCCGGCGACGCCGAGCACGTTGGCCTGGCCGCCCAGTCGTCCCTCGGTGCCGACCTCGCGCGCGACGCGGGTGACTTCGCCGGCGAAGGCGTTGAGCTGGTCGACCATGGTGTTGAGCGTTTCCTTCAGCTGAAGGATCTCGCCCGAGACGTTCACCGTGATCTTCTTCGACAAGTCGCCGCCGGCGATGGCGGTCGCAACGTCGGCGATGTTGCGGACCTGCGCGGTCAGGTTCGAGGCCATGAAGTTGACGTTGTCGGTCAGGTCCTTCCAGGTGCCGGCCACACCGGGCACCTGGGCCTGGCCGCCGAGCTTGCCTTCGGTGCCGACCTCGCGCGCCACGCGCGTCACTTCGGAGGCGAACGAGTTGAGCTGGTCCACCATGGTGTTGATGGTGTCCTTCAGCTCCAGGATCTCGCCGCGCACGTCCACGGTGATCTTGCGCGAGAGGTCGCCGCGCGCCACGGCGGTGGTCACGTTGGCGATGTTACGGACCTGTGCGGTGAGGTTACCGCACATCGCGTTGACCGAGTCCGTCAGGTCCTTCCAGGTGCCGGCGACGCCGGGCACGATGGCCTGGCCGCCGAGCTTGCCGTCGGTGCCGACTTCGCGTGCGACGCGCGTCACTTCGGAGGCGAAGGAGCGCAGCTGGTCCACCATGGTGTTGATGGCTTCCTTGAGCTGAAGGATCTCGCCGCGGACGTCGACGGTGATCTTCTTGGACAAGTCGCCGTTCGCGACCGCGATCGTCACCTCGGCGATGTTGCGAACCTGGTTGGTCAGGTTGTTCGCCATCGAGTTGACGCTCTCGGTCAGGTCCTTCCAGACGCCGGTCACCTCGGGCACCTGGGCCTGGCCGCCGAGCTTGCCCTCGGTGCCGACCTCGCGCGCGACGCGCGTCACCTCGGAGGTGAACACGCCGAGCTGCTTGATCATGGTGTTGACGATGTTCGCCGACTGCAGGAATTCGCCGCGCAAGGGGCGGCCGTCGACATCGAGCTTGACGGTCTGAAGCAGATCTCCTTGCGCCACCGCCGCGACCGCGCGCGTCACCTCGCGCGTCGGCCACAAGAGATCGTCGATCAGGGTATTGACCGAGCCTTCCATGTCGGCCCAGGAGCCAGAGGCAAGGCCGAACTTCACGCGCTGGCGGGTCTTGCCTTCCCGCCCGACCACCTGGCCGACCAGCTCGAGCTGCTGCGCCATGCGCTGGTTGGCCGCGATGATCTCGTTAAAGGTGTCGGCGATCTTGCCGTCGATGCCGAGATAGTCGCCGCTCATGCGCACGGAGAAATCGCCGCTCCGCATCGCCTGGAGCGCGAGCAGCAGTTCGGCCCGGGAATCCGGCTCCGACGTGCCGTTGGGTTTGGGTTTTGGGACGCGACGACCGGAGCGTGATGCTGTTCCGGGATCGAGGTCGCTCATACTGATTCCCCCGCAGGCGTCGGCCGAATCCTATGGCGTGACGCGTCTGATCAAAATAGAGCGTCAGCCAAATTCGAAATCAAGCGCCAAGGTTGCGACGCGAGGAATTGGAACCTGCCGTGCTCAGCCCGGCCACAATAACGAGCAAAGCTATCGAGAGTTCCACCTGATTACGTAAAATTTCTCAGCCCTTAGGAGGGGCCTCGCATTGTTCCAATTTCGAAACTCCCCATCGACCACTAGGAACGCCGGGACAGGCCCTGAGGTTAGCCCGCGAACACAGGGAGAGCGCATATGAAAGCCGGATTGGCCGTCTTTATCGCCGCATTATTCGCCACCGGATCGGCACTGGCACAGGCCGGCGCGCCGAGCGGGCGCGGTGCCGTGACCGGCGATCCCGCCGCAAGCTCGGCCACCCCGCAGGCGGATTCGCAGACCACGGGGACCGCCACAAAGTCGAACCCCAGCGGCAGCGGCACCTCGACCTCGGGTGGCAAGGATGCCAATGGCGATGCCGGCCGGGACAAGATGCCGGAGAGCGATCGCACCGTGCGGCCGCTGGACCAGCAGCATCATCCACAGGATAAGTAAGGCAGCTACTTGTCGGCCATGGTGCGCTCGGCGTCTTTCAACTGTGCGCGGAGCACCGGCAGGTGCTCGCGTGCGAAGGCGGCGAGCGCGGGATTGTCGGGCGTTCTGAGATAGCGTTCGAGCAGGGTGATGGTGGATTCGTATTCGGGAATCTGCGCGGCATAGAAGCTTCTGACATAGGCTGGCCCGTCCAGATCATCGGGCTTGGCGAGGCTGGCGGCTGTTGTCGCCGTCTTGCTCACCCGCGGCTCGGTCCCGATCGCGTTCTGGATCGCCTTCAACGCCTTGTCGCGCTTGGCCGCCTCTTCGGCGCGCAGGGCGGCGAGGTTCTTCACCTCCGCGTTGCCTTTCAGGTCGGTGCTCTCCAACAGGCCCTGCTGGAAGCGGCTGAAGGCGTAGAGACCGCTGATGACGTCCGTCGCGTCGGGCGCGCGGTCGCCGCGCATCTGCTCGCCCGTGCTGTCGGCAAGCGCTGCGGTGCTGATGAAGGCCAGGACGATCGCGACAAGGATCCGCATGACTGTTCAACGACCGACGGCGATGCTAGGTTCCGGTGGAAGTTACGATCCGGTAAGGGCGGTTGCAGGCGGGGAGTTCCGTACCCACGTGTTTGTCCATGAAACAGTCTGACATCTTCAGGGACAACGCCGAGAACTGCCTGCAATTGGCCGAACGCTCGGAAGGGCAACCCGCCTATAATCGCTATTCGCGCATGGCGGATGCCTGGACGGCACTGGCGAAAGAGCAGGACTGGCTCGATGGCGAAGTCCCGCCCGTTCAGGTCACCGTTCTGCGCGGCCAGGGCGTCTGACCACTCGCTTTTTCGTGACTCCGCGTGTGAGACCGCTCACGGAAGGAGCGAGACCAATCAACGATCATTCGGGGAATAGCTGATCGCGCTGATTTTTTGATTCCAGAAGGAGGTTTTGCGATGGCTCCACGTCTGGCACTTCTCTCACTCATTGTCGCCTTTGGCGTTTCGGTCGCGTTCGCGACGGTCACGACGGTCCGGCAGGTCCATCAGGAAAACGCATCTATCGCGATGCACGCGGCCCATAGCTAGCGCTGCATTCCTCTCGTCTCGCCCATTTCGGAACATTCGGCGCACCGGAGCGTAAGCGCCGTGAAGCATCGAAAGAGGCGAGAGGATAACATGGCACATTCCGACCACGGCATCGTCAGGGACAAGCGCGCGGAGGAACAGCCGCGCGATAAGCAGCGTGCACAGACGGTGCACAAGACGAACCAACAAAAAGGCTCGCCGTCGCGTGAGGGGACGCGCGATCCCAAGCTCAACGACGATAGCAAGACACCGGGCTCGGGCATGACGCCGGATGATTCCGGTTCGGCGCCGAGCGGCTAAAGCATGATCCGGAAGAATGCGTAGCGGTTTTTCCGAAAGGATCAACGGACGAAAAGATCGAAGGACAGCGTGAGGAACGAATGCCCGCGCGGAGAGTCGACTGATTGCTTCCGGTTGTCATGCCCCCGGTGAGCCGGAAGCAATCTCCAAGGACGGCCCTGGCACCCCCCGTGCCGGGGTCGTTTGCTTGGCGCGGTGGCGTTCGGATCAGTCTTCGTTGCCGCTTTCAGGTTCGCCCTGGGTATGGCCCTCAGGCCCGCGGCCGAACACGCCGAAGCTGCTCGACTTGATCCCTGCCGCTGCGTCAACGCCTGCGCCGGCGAGCCCAAACTTGAGCAGTTCGCGGACCGCTGCGGCGCGGGTCGGCATGCGGTGCTTGAACCGGAAATCGTCAACCGCGGCCAGCTCTTCCGGAGAAAGCATGACCTGGAGGCGCTCGGCGCGAAGGTCATTCATGGTCGATCACACAAAGTGAGTAAGTTGAGTAGCTTGCTCAACGCGAGTTCCGCAGGAATCGACAAAATCCCCAAATGAGTAAAAATACCCAGTAAAATCAATAAGTTATATTGAAACGACTCGCTGCCTGGCGCATTCTCCTGCAAAGGGAGAGCCGCCATGACGGACGAAGTCAGGTTACCCCGTAAACTTTCCGAAGAGCCTGAAGCGCCGAAGCCGGTGCGTCCAAGCCATCAGAAAGTCATCGACCAGCTCGAGCGCTGGGCCAACAGCCCCGGCCTGCAACCACCAAGGACAGATGATGCGAAGACGATCTGAGCCCCATACATTCGAGCAACGTCTCGACGCACAGAGACTGCGTCTCGAACACGAGTTGGCGCGTCTGCCGGATGGTAGCGAACGGAACGCCATCGCGACGCGTCTCGAGCAGCTTCAGACTGCTGCGGAAATGTACGATTTCCTGATGCTACGTGAGACGACCGCGGCCTCTCACTGATTTCGCTGCGCCCTGGTGGCGCATGGTGAAGCGAAGCTTCCGCCTCAATAACCAAGCCGACACGGACACCGCGGTCCAAGCCAGGATCGCGGCTGCAAAGGCGCCGATGACGCTGGCCGGTACCGTCGCGCAGAAGACGGCCGCGAATGCAGCGAGGCCCATGCTTCCGAGACCAGCACCTGCGGCGTCCAATGCTGCGGCCTGCTGCCCGCGTCGCTGTCCGCGCAGACCCACCTTCTCCTTGGCGCGACGCTCATGGCTCTCGATCAGCGTCGCACTGGCACAGAGGATGGCAGGGAGCGCAAGGAAGAGTCCGCCGACGGCGACGCCAAAACGTGCGCCAATGACGCCAGTGAAAACCGTCGCCAGTCCACCGAGCAGGAAGCGGACACCGTACTCGTACCACCGCGTCCGCTTCAGGGCCGACAATGACAGCTTGACCGGCATCAGGCGGCACCCCCGAAACCTGCGAGCAGGGCAAAGGCAACCGCAAGCCATACGACGAACGCAACGGTGGTGGCAGGAAGCGCCGCGAAACGAAATCTCATCAGGAGATGGCAGACGGCAAGGCTGTAGCAGGCGAGGGCTGCTGCACCATAAATCATGGTCCAGCTTTCCGCCGCCGCATATTGCGCCCCGTGTTGGACGACTGCGATGCTCAGCGTCGCCAGCGCCACCGATGGCGCAGCGCCGAGGAGGCCGCCAAAGCTCTTGGGCCGCAACATGTCGCCGAGGATTGCGAAGGCGGACACGATCACGCCGCCGGCGATGAAGCGGAGGATATATTCGGTCATGGCCGTGCTCGTCGATCCGCGGCAGCGCGGCTGCGCCCTGCAAGCGTCCACGGTCTCAGCATCCGCTCGACGACGATGCCCAGGGTGAAGCCCGCGACCACATCGCTCGCCCAGTGCGCGAGCAGCGCGACGCGCGTCAAGGACAGGGCTGTCGCGATCGTGCGTACGAGGCGTCGCCGGGCGGGTGGTAGCAGGCCGGCGGCGGACGCCAGCGCGCCCATATGGACGGCATGTCCGGACGGAAAGGCATCGCGCGCCCGTCCCGAGATCGGAACGCCGCGGCGATGGCCTTGCACCGTCACCCGGTCCGGCCTGGTTTGATCGAATACCGATTTCAGGACGTGGGGGAGTATCGCCGTCACGAGGGACACTGCGAGGATGTGGTTGGCCGCAAGGCGTTCTTCAGTGGGTCGTTTCCTGGCGTAGAGCCAGCCCGCAACGGCGAGGGCGAGCAGCACATGCTCATCCGCGCCCCACGTCAGCGCTTCGGCCGTCTCCTCGACTTCCGGGGTGGTGTGGTCTGCGATCTCATTGGCGATCGCGACATCGATCTGTGTAGGTTTGACTGTTACAAACGCCATTGATCCAGGAATAACGTAAGGGTCTCCGCGACAGTTTTGTAAAAGCCGAGCGCCGCCGTTCGTTCCTGAACCGAGGTGTTACGGTTGTCCCGCGCCGCCCGCAGAGCCATAGACTTGGCCGGTGGCATAGCTCGCATCGGCCGCCGCCAGCTGCACATAGATCGAGGCAAGCTCGGCTGGCTGGCCGGGGCGACCGAGCGGCGTCATCTCGCCGAATTTTTCCAGCTTTTCCATCGTGGCGCCGCCCGAGACCTGGAGCGGCGTCCAGATCGGTCCCGGTGCGACGCCGTTGACGCGGATGCCCTTGGAGGCGAGCTGCTTCGCCAGCGACTTCACGTAGCTCATCGTCGCGGCCTTGGTCTGTGCGTAATCGTAGAGATCCGGTGAGGGATCGTAGGCCTGCTCGGATGTCGTGCCGATGATGCAGGATCCCGGCTTGAGATGGGGCAGCGCCGCCTTGATGATCCAGAATGGCGCGTAGATGTTGGTTTTCATGGTCGCGTCGAAATCCTCCGACGAGACGTCGAGGACAGAGGCGCGCGTCTGCTGCCGGGCCGCGTTGTTGACGATGATGTCGAGCCCGCCCAGACCCTGTATGGCTTGCGCGACCAGTTTCTTGCAGAACGCTTCGTCCATGAGGTCGCCGGGGATTGCGAGGCCGGTGCGGCCTTCCTTCTTGATCAGCGCGATCACCTCCTGCGCATCCGGCTCCTCCGCCGGCAGATAGTTGATGGCGACGTCGGCGCCTTCGCGCGCATAGGCGATCGCAGCTGCCCGGCCCATGCCGGAATCGCCGCCGGTGATCAGCGCCTTGCGGCCGGCGAGCCGGCCGGAGCCCTTGTAGCTGGTCTCGCCGTGATCGGGGCGCGGCTCCATCTTGCCGGCAAGGCCGGGCCAGGGCTGCGACTGTTTCTTGAACGGCGGCTTCGGATAGCGGGTGACGGGATTGATCAGGTCTTGCTCGGTCATGTCTGTGCTTGCCTTCGCTGTCGAGGATGCCAGCGAAGCCGAAGCAAGCGCAGCGCTTGCCGCGTGGACGACGTGCCGGCGGGATACGGAAGGCCTGTCTTGATGTGCCATGAGAGGCTCCGCGAGTTTGCAGTCCCAACCCACGGAGAAAAGCATCGTTGCTATCAGAGGGCGCCGGCAAAGCCGACGCCCTCGAAAGGTGCTACTTCGATTGTCCGACGCTTGGCGCCCTGCCAAGCTCCTTGGCCATGTCGAGGTGATGGCGCAGCGCCGGCAGCGTCTTGTCGGCCCAGTCCTTCAGTGCGGCATTGTCGCCGCCCTTGGCATAGCGGTCGAACAGCGAGATCGCGTCTTCGTGGGCGCTGACCTGATAGGAATTGTAGTCCGAGCTGAAATCCTTGCCCGAGGCATTCTTGAGCTTGTCCAGCTTGCTCTGGTGCGAACTGTCGAGCGCCGTCGGCAGGGTTGCCTGCACCTTGCCATTGACGAGGGCCTTCAATTCGCCGCTGGTCTTGGTGTGGTCGGTCACCATCTGCTGTGCGAAGGATTTCTCCTGTGCGTTGCCCTTCTGCTCGGCGAGCTTGCTCGACTCGATCTCGAACATGTCGCTGATGGCGACCTCCTTGACGAAATCGGCGGTGGCCGGCGCGACGCCGAGCGCGGAGTTGACACCGGTCTTCTCGCCGATCGACTGGGCGAGCGCCGGGCCTGCGATGAGCGCGCAAGCAAACGCGATGACGGTACGTTTCATGATCTGTCCCTCTGATTGGCCGCACGGCTCTTGCCGCGCGGATCTTTGCGGCGATCAACACGGCCTCGCGAGCGAGGTTCCTAATCCGTCGGATTGCGGCCCGTGCGAGGATTGATCGGATCGGTCGGCTTGCGCCGCAACCGCTCGGGGAGGAACGGCTCTGACGGCGAGGCCGAGGGATCGGCGCGCACGTCGGCATGGCGCTGTGCTCGCTCATGCGGTGTCTGGTTGGTGTTGATCCGGTATTTTACGTCGACGCCGTCGACGGGATCGTTGACGCCATGCTGAATGTCACGGAAATCGCTCATGGTTCACCTCACTCCTTTCCTGGCAGGATCTTTTCGAGCACCTGCCGCGCCGCTCCCTTGATCATGCCGCTCTCGTTGGGGTCGCCCTTCAGCAGCGCGAGCGAGAAATTCTTGGCCTGCTGCAAGGTGATATGCGGCGGCAGCGGCGGCACCTCGGGATCCGTCTTCACCTCGAGCACGACCGGCGTCTCGCTCGCCAGCGCCTGCTCCCAGGCCGAGCCGAGCAGTTGCGGGCTGTCGACGAAGATTCCGTTGAGGCCGATCATCTCGGCAAAGCGGAAATAGGACACGTCGGGAATGCGCTGCGAGGCCTCGAATTTGGGATCGCCATTGATGATGCGCTGCTCCCAGGTGACCTGGTTGAGATCCTCGTTGTTGAAAACGCAAACGACGAAGCGCGGGTCGCGCCAGGATCGCCAGTATTTCGCCGCGGTGATCAGCTCGGCCATGTTGTTCATCTGCATGGCGCCGTCGCCGACCAGCGCGATCACCGGCCGGTCCGGGTGGGCGTATTTCGCCGCGAGCGCGTAAGGGACCGCAGCGCCCATCGAGGCGAGACCGCCCGAGAGCGAGGCCGTCATGCCGCGCCGCATCTTGAGGTCGCGCGCAAACCAGTTGGCGCAGGAGCCGGAATCGCTGGTGACGATGGCGCGGTCGGGCAGGCGCGGCGAGAGCTCCCAGGCGACGAGCTGTGGATTGATCGGCGCCGCGGGCTGATGCGCACGCTCGTCCAGCGTCGTCCACCATTTTGCGACGTCCGCCTCGATGCCCTTGCGCCAGGCGCCGTCGCTTTTGGGGGCGAGCCGCGGCAGCAGGCTTCGCAGGGTCTCCGCGGCATCGCCGACGAGGCTGACTTCCATGGGAAAGCGGATCGATGTCATGCCGGCATCGATGTCGATCTGCACGCCGCGCGCGGCGCCCTCCTTTGGAAGGAATTCGGCGTAAGGGAACGCGGAACCGACCATCAGCAGCGTGTCGCATTCCATCATCATGTTGTAGCTCGGCTCGGTGCCGAGCAGGCCGATCGGGCCCGTCACCCATGGCAAATCGTCCGGCAGTGCCGCCTTGCCGAGCAGCGCCTTGGCACAGCCGGCGGATAGGCGGTCGGCGACCGCGATCACTTCGTCCGTGGCCTGCAGCGCGCCGGCGCCGATGAGCATCGCGACCTTCTTGCCGGCGTTGAGCACCTCTGCGGCATGATCGAGTTCGGCCTCGCGCGGTATCACGCGCGGGGCGCTGTAGCCGACGCCGGAATGCAGCGTGCCATGCGCGCGCGACGGTCCTTCATAGGGCTCTTCCTGCAGATCGTTGGGCAGGATGATGGCGGTGGGAGTCCGCCGTGCCAGCGCGATGCGCACCGCGCGGTCGATCAGGTGCCGCACCTGCGCCGGTGAGGAGGCCTGCGCGACATACGCGCCCGCGACGTCCTTGAACATCGAGACCAGATCGAGTTCCTGCTGATAGCTCCCGCCGAGCGCGCTTCGCGCCTGCTGTCCGACGATCGCCAGCACGGGCTGGTGATCGAGCAGCGCGTCGTAGAGCCCGGTGATGAGATGCGAAGCGCCGGGGCCCGACGTCGCGATACAAACGCCAAGCTCGCCGGAAAACTTCGCATAGGCTGATGCCATGAACGCCGCCATCTCCTCGTGTCTGGCCTGCACGAAGCCGATCCTGGTCTCGGCCTTGGCCTCCGCGCGGTTCATCGCGCCGAACACGCCGTTGATGCCGTCGCCGGGGTAGCCGAAGATGTGGCGGACGCCCCACTGATGCAGACGCTGAACGATGAAGTCGGAGACGGTCTGGGACATCGCGGGCGGCTCCTGGTTTCCTGAAAATCAAGAACGGTGCGTTCCCGGCGATGTTCCTGTCAGGCCGCGGGTCGCGTCTGGAACGATCACCCCGACCGGCAAGTTGGTTCATACGTTGGCTGAGTGGAGAACAGATATGTTGAATCAAGGCGAGCTGGATCGCAGCGAGATGGGCCGGCTGATCGGCAGCGACAAGGTCGAGGGAACATCGGTCTATGGTCTCGATCGCAACCGGATCGGTTCGATCGAGCGTGTGATGATCGACAAGGTCAGCGGCAAGGTGTCCTACGCCGTGCTCGGTTTCGGCGGATTTTTAGGGCTCGGCAACGATCACTACCCCTTGCCCTGGCAGTCGCTGAAATACGACACCGAGCTCGGTGGCTATGTCACCGGGATCACCGCCAAGGCGCTCGAAGGAGCGCCGAAATATGGCGAGCGCAGCGATTGGAACTGGGGCGATGACGCCGCCATGCGCGGTGTCAACGCCTATTACGGCGTTCCCTTTGCTTAAAGCCTCGTTACAGACAAGGGAGACCTGATGAGCAAGGAAAAGCCCACCGACGATCCCCGGCAGCAAAATGACTGGGGATCGCACGCCCAGACGGACAAGCCCTGGAAGGGCAATCCGGAGAAGGAGCAGAAGTCCGGCGACAAAAAGCCGGATCTGGAGAAATGGCACGAGACCAAAACGCATTGAGCCTGCGCGCATGCCATTGGTGAAGCGCGGCAGGAACAGTGCTGCGCATCTTTCCATGCAATGCCTTCACGAATGAGAGTGGTGCTCCCGCGAGCCGGAACCATGCATTGAGGCTGCGGTTGGGCTGTCGGCGTGTGCGCATGGCGCCAGTCAAAAATCCCGATCGAGGTATTCGCAGTGGATGCTCAAACCCGGGTGCGTGGGCCGTCCGCGGAGCAGCCGCAGAAGGTGGAAGCTCCAAAGACTTCGCCTGATGCCAAGGACCAGACCAAGCACGAGAGCAAGGAGCAGAAGCCGGACAAGGCTCTGACGCTGCGTGAGCAGATTTCCGAGCACTGGCTGCTCGCAACGGTCGGCGCTATTGTGCTGATCGCGACTTTGGTCGGCGGGCTAATCTATTGGCTCCAGGTCCGGCACTACGAATCCACGGACGATGCCTTCGTCGCCGCGCGCAGCTTTTCCGTGGCCTCGAAGGTCGGCGGCTATGTCACCGATATTCCGGTCAGCGACAACCAGCATGTCAATGCCGGCGATCTCCTCGCCCGGATCGACCAGCGCGACTATCGCATCGCCGTCGATCAGGCGCTGGCGCAGGTCGAGGTCTCCAAGGCCAACATCGCCAATGTCGAGGCGCAGATCGATTCCCAAACGGAGCAGATCAAGCAGGCGCAGGCGCAGCTCGAACAGGCCCAAGCCCAGCTCCAGTTTTCGCAGGAGGAGTTCAACCGCGCACAGGATCTGGTCGAGAAGGGCGCCGGCACCGTGCAGCGTCAGCAGCAGACCCGCTCCGACCTCCAGTCGCAACAAGCCAACACCGAGCGTAGCAAGACCGCGGTGGCCGTTGCCCAGGTCGGGATCAAGACGCTGCAGGCGCAGCTCGAAGGCGCCAAGGCGCAGCTCCAGCAGTCGCAGGCGCAACTCGACCAGGCCCGGTTGAACCTGCAATACACCAGTGTTCCCGCAGCCCAGTCCGGCCGCGTCGTCAAGCTATCAGGGGCGAAGGGCACGTTCGTCACGGCAGGCCAGAGCCTGATGATGTTCGTGCCGGACGATGTCTGGATCGTCGCCAACTACAAGGAGACCCAGCTCGCCGACATGCGGCCGGGTCAGCCGGTCGAGATCCGCATCGATGCCTATCCCGGGCGCAAGCTGACGGGCCATGTCGATTCCGTCCAGCCGGGCTCCGGCACCGCCTTTAGCCTGCTGCCGGCGGAGAACGCCACCGGCAACTACGTCAAGGTGGTGCAGCGCGTGCCGGTGAAGATCGTGGTCGACAACTGGCCGGCTGATTTGCCCGTCGGTCCCGGCATGTCGGTCGTGCCCTGGACCAGGGTGCGATGACCGACACGACGCAAGCACCCGCCGGCGGCTGGTCGCCGGAACGCTCGGCCGCAGGCGGACACAATCCTTATCTCATCGCCTTCGTGGTTTCGATCGCGACCTTCATGGAGGTGCTCGACACCACCATCGCCAATGTCGCGCTGCGCCACATCGCCGGGGGTCTCGCCGTCGGTATCGACGAGAGCACTTACGTCATCACCAGCTATCTCGTCGCCAACGCCATCGTGCTGTCGATCTCGGGCTGGCTGTCGACCGTGATCGGCCGCAAGCGCTTCTACATGATGTGCGTGGCGACGTTCTCGGTGGCCTCGTTGCTCTGTGGCTTCGCATGGAATCTGCAGGCATTGGTGCTGTTCCGCATCCTGCAAGGCCTTGGCGGCGGCGGCATGGCCACCAGCGAGCAGGCGATCCTGGCCGACTCCTTTCCGCCGCAAAAGCGCGGCCAGGCCTTTGCCATCTACGGCGTCGCCGTGGTCGTCGCGCCGGTGATCGGTCCGACGCTCGGTGGCTGGATCACCGACACCTACAGCTGGCACTGGGTGTTCCTGATCAACGTGCCGATGGGGCTGCTCTCGCTGTTCCTGGTCGGCACGCTGGTCAAGGAGCCATCGGGCGCGGAGGAGGAGCGGGAGAAGCTGCTGAGCAAAGGCCTGCGCGTCGACTATGTCGGCTTCGCACTGGTCGCGATCGGGCTCGGCTCGCTCGAATACGTGCTGGATGAAGGCCAGCGCAACGACTGGTTCGGCTCCAACATGATCGTCACCTTCGCGGTGCTGTCGGCGGTGTCGCTGCTCGCGCTGATCCCATGGGAGCTGACGCGCGATGAGCCGATCATCGATCTCCGCCTGCTCGGCCGGCGGCAGTTTGGCGCCTGTTTCCTGGTCATGCTCGGCACCGGCGCGGTGCTGATCTCGACCACGCAGCTCCTGCCGCAACTGCTCCAGACCGAGCTGAACTACACGGCGCTGCTGGCCGGTCTTGCGCTGTCGCCCGGCGGCATCGCGACGCTGATGCTGATGCCGGTCGTGGGCCGGCTGGTCGGCTCGGTGCAACCGAAATATCTCATCATGTTCGGCGCCGCGGTGGTGGCATTCTCGATGTGGCATCTGACGGGGCTCAATGGCGACATCACCTACGGCTACGCGGCGCTGGCCCGCATCTTCCTTGCGATCGGCCTTCCCTTCCTGTTCCTGCCGGTGACGACGGCCTCCTATGACGGCGTGCCGGCTGACAAGACCAACCAGGCTTCGGCGCTGATCAACGTCGCCCGCAACATCGGCGGCTCCATGGGCGTGGCGCTGGCGCAGACGATCCTGGCGCAGCGCCAGCAATTCCATCAGAGCCGCCTGATCGAACACGCAGCGCCATCCGACCTCGGCTATCAGCAGAGCATCGATACGATGACGCGCTACTTCCAGGCCCAGGGCTCGAATGCCAGCGATGCCGCCTCGCAGGCGGTCGCTTGGGTGGGCAGGACCCTGCAGCAGCAGGTCGACTTTCTCGCCTATATCGACGTGTTCTGGACACTCGCGATCGTCGCCGTGCTGATGATCCCGACCGCGGCCGTGCTGCGCCCGATCGATCTCGGCGCGTCAGCGCGGGGACATTGAGCGGGGACGGTGTGGATCGGTGTCACCGCAGCTACTATTTTTGTCCCGTCACCCTGAGGTGTGAGCGGCGCGATGCATCGCATCGCGCCGGGAGCCTCGAAGGGCGACGGCCCGGCTGCATCTCGGCCGTTCATCCTTCGAGGCTCACCCAGCGGCGCGACTGCGCCACTGGGATCGCACCTCAGGATGACGGAGCTTGCGGCCTGGACTCGGCGCCAGTCACCCCACCGCTCCCTTCCGCCCCGGCCCCGCATGCACATGCACCTGCTTCGCGTGCAGCACTTCGCCGCATTCCGAGCATACCATCACCGGGTCGAACAGCTTGCCGCAGCTCTTGTGCTCGTGCAGCAGCGGGCGGCCGCGCTCGTCGCCCATGTGGGTGTCGCCCCAATGCACCATCGCCATGATGACAGGATAGAGGTCGAGCCCCTTCTGCGTCAGGATGTACTCGTAGCGTTTCGGCGACTCGGAATAGGGGACGCGGCGCAGGATGCCGAAGCGCACCAGCTTCTTCAGCCGCTCCGAGAGCAGATGCCGCGTGATCTGAAGCGAGGACTGGAACGCCTCGAAGCGGCGCACCCGCAGAAAACAGTCGCGCAAAATCAAGAGCGTCCAGCGGTCGCCGACCACCGCGACGGTGCGGGAGAGCGAGCAGGACTCCTCATCCAGCGTATCCCACTTCATGATCCTGTCTCCGGCCTAAGTCTGAAAAAGGAACTGATTTGAATGACAAACGCAATTTCTGCCGTAAGCTAGCACTCAGGCCGATCATTTGACAGTTCTATTTTAGAACTATAGCCTCCGGCCCAACCACGCTCTCACCGGAGGAGGCGACCTTGCCCAAGCGACATGCGACCGCGGCCGTGATCGGGGCCGGTGATTTCATCGGCTCCGAGATCGCCAAGAAATTCGCCGCCGAAGGCTTTTCGATCTATGCGGGCCGTCGCAACGGCGACAAGCTCGCACCGCTGGTGAAGGACATCGAGGCAGCCGGGGGCGAGATCCATGCGCGCTCGCTGGACGCGCGAAAAGAGGAGGAGGTCATCTCCTTCCTCAACGATGCCGACAGCCACGCGCCGCTGGAGGTCTGCATCTTCAATGTCGGCGCCAACGTCAATTTCCCCATCCTCGACACCACCGAGCGCGTCTTCCGCAAGGTCTGGGAGATGGCCTGCTATTCCGGCTTCCTCGCAGGCCGCGAGGCGGCGCGGCTGATGCTGCCGCGCGGTCGCGGCAACATCTTTTTCACCGGTGCGACGGCGTCCTTGCGCGGCGGCAGCGGCTTTGCCGCGTTCGCCAGCGCCAAGTTCGGCCTCCGCGCCGTGGCGCAGGCGATGGCGCGCGAGCTCGGGCCGAAGAACATCCACGTTGCCCATCTCATCATCGATTCAGGCGTCGACACCGAATGGGTGCGGCAGCGCAGGCTCGAGGCGCTCGGGCCGAACGCACTCGACAATCCTGATCTGCTGATGCCGCCATCGGCGGTTGCGGATTCCTATTGGCAGCTCTACCAGCAGCCCAAGAGCGCCTGGACCTTCGAGATGGAGATCCGCCCGTTCGGTGAGAAATGGTGACTGCCGCGCAAAAGTCCGACTAGACTGAGCGCAACATCAAGCGAAATTCCGGGGAGGAGAATGAAGTGAAGACCGCGATCACCGAGCTGTTCGGCATCGAGCATCCCATCATCCAGGGCGGCATGCATTTCGTCGGCTTTGCCGAGCTGGCCGCCGCTGTCTCCAATGCCGGAGGCCTCGGCATCATCACCGGCCTCACGCAAAAGACGCCGGAGCTGCTCGCCAAGGAGATCGCGCGCTGCCGCGACATGACCGACAAGCCGTTCGGCGTGAACCTGACCTTCCTGCCGACCTTCGCGGCGCCTCCCTATCCGGAATACATCGCCGCCATCGTCGAGGGCGGCATCAAGGCGGTGGAGACCGCGGGCCGCAGTCCTGAGCAATACATGCCCGCATTGAAGGCGGCCGGTATCAAGGTGATCCACAAATGCACCTCCGTGCGTCATTCGCTGAAGGCCGAGCGGATCGGCTGCGACGCCGTCAGCGTCGACGGTTTCGAGTGCGGCGGCCATCCCGGCGAGGACGACATTCCCAACATGATCCTGCTGCCGCGCGCGGCGGAGGAATTGAAGATCCCGTTCGTCGCCTCCGGCGGCATGGCCGACGGGCGCAGCCTGGTCGCGGCGCTATCGCTGGGTGCGGCCGGCATGAACATGGGCACGCGCTTCATCGCCACCAAGGAAGCCCCCGTGCATCAGAACGTGAAGAACGCGCTGGTCTCCGCGACCGAGCTCGACACCCGCCTGATCATGCGGGCCCTGCGCAACACCGAGCGCGTTCTGAAGAACGCCAATGTCGACCGCCTGCTTGAGATCGAGCATGCCAAGGGCGATAAGCTCACCATCGACGACATCCACGACCAGGTCGCGGGCGTCTATCCCAGGATCATGCTGGAGGGGCAGATGGATGCCGGCGCCTGGAGCTGCGGCATGGTCGCAGGTCTCATCCACGACATTCCCTCCTGCAAGGAACTCATCGACCGCATCATGGCGGAAGCGGAACAGATCATCCGTAACAGGCTGATCGGGTTCCTGGATGGGACGGGTGCGACGCGAAAGGTCGCCTGACACCGCCTAACTTCTTAACCACGGCCGCATTTGGCCGCTGGAAATGCACGCGGCGCCTCCTAAATAGGAGTAAATTACTCCTTAACAATCAATTTCAGGAGGCGTCCGTGGTCCTGAAAAGCGTTCCGTGTGCGGTTGCCATTGCCCTCGTGCTCGCAGTGGGCGGTATCGCGCGCGCTGACGACTACAAGCCTGACGAATATCTCAGCCTGGATCTCTCCAAGGCCGTGCTGTCGCCGAAGCGGCTCGGACCGGAAACGCAATTCGCTCCCATTGCGATGGAAGCAAAGGACGGCAGCGAGGCGCAAGCTCGCGCCGAGCCGATCGACGTGCCGAAGAAGGTCGCGTCCGAACGCGTGCGCACGCCGGAGCCGAAACTCGCTCACACTAAGAGCATCCAGCCGCGCGGCGCAGCCCGCACCAAGCTCGCGCATCGCCATGGCAATCCGCTCGACGCGCAGGCGATGGACACCCGCATCCAGACTTGGCCGTGTCGTTCCGGCGGCATCTGCAACTGGAAGCACTAAGAACAGCACTCGGTCGCTTCATCTCGCTTGCAGCCCATCCTTCGAGACGCCCGCCGATGGCGGGCCCTCAGGATGAGGGCGGAGCACGCGGCTGCAATTTAAGCGGAGTCAATGCTGCTTAGCCTCATCCTGAGGAGACCGCGGAGCGGTCGTCTCGAAGGACGAGGCGCTTGCTCCTGGCAGACGCCAAGAAGCCGCCGCCACATCTCGCCCGTCACCTCCGCGTCGCAAAACCGTAGGCCTGGAGTCAAGGAAACGTAAGCCAGCCGTCAAACGGCGCAGGCACCTTCCGTCGCGATTCGACGAAGGTCTCCTTGATGGCAACGCACCGCGCTTCGCGCGCATGGACCCGGCGGCAATTCCTGGTCCGTTCCACCTCCAGCCTCGCCATCGCTGCGCTCGCAAAGCCCGGCATCAGCCGCGCCGCCGACCGTCCGCAGATCGCGGGCGGCATCCAGTCCGGTGACGTCTCGGATGGCTCGGCCGTGATCTGGGCGCGTGCCGACCGGCCCGCGCGGATGCGGGTGGAGTATTCGACCGTCGAGAGTTTCAAGACCATCATCGCGTCCGCGTCGCATGATGCGCTGCCGGATGCGGACTTCACCGCCAAGCTGCAGCTCGACGCTCTGCCGCCCGGGCAGGACATCTTCTATCGTGTGCGCTTCGACGACATCGCGACCAGCATCGCGGGTGAAAGCCGCATCGGCCATTTCCGCACGACGCCGGTTGCCGGCCAGTCGGTCTCGTTCGTATGGTCCGGCGACGTCGCAGGGCAGGGTTGGGGCATCGACCTCTCGCGCGGCGGCTATCGCAGCTATCGCACCATGCTCGCCAACTGTCCGGATTTCTTCATCCATTCCGGCGATCACATCTATGCGGACTGCACGATCCCGTCCGAGCAAAAGCTGCCGAACGGCGAGGTCTGGTGCAATGTCGTGACCGAGGAGAAATCAGAGGTCGCGCACACGCTGGCCCAGTTCCGCGGCAACTACAAATACAACCATCTCGACGCGCATTTTCGCGCCTTCCACGCGCAAGTGCCGATGTTCGCGCAATGGGACGACCACGAGGTCACCAACGACTGGTCGCCGACCGGCAGCTATGACGCGGCCGGCTACGAGGATGACGGCACGCCGCGCCTGGTCGCGCGCGCCAGCCGCGCCTTCTTCGATTTCATGCCGATCCGGGATGTCGGCGCGCGCCACGGCCGGGTCTATCGCAAGATCGCCTACGGGCCGCTGCTCGACGTCTTCATGATCGACATGCGCAGCTATCGCGACGGGACCTGGAACACGGGCGACGATCATCGCGGCTGGATTCTCGGCGCCGAGCAGCTCGGCTGGCTGAAGCGGGAGCTCGCTGCCTCGCGCGCGACCTGGAAGGTGATCGCGGCCGACCTGCCGATCGGGCTGATCAGCCTCGATGCTGTCGCGCTCGGCGATGGTCCGCCTGATCGGCGCGAGCATGAGATCGCCGACATCCTGAGCGCGATCAAGCATGCGGGTGTCCGCAACATCGTCTGGCTGACCGCCGACATGCACTACACCGCCGCGCACTATTACGACCCGAACGAGGCGCAATTCCAGGATTTCGAGCCGTTCTGGGAGTTCGTCTCGGGCCCCTTGCATGCCGGCACCTGGGGACCGGGCGAGCTCGACAACACGTTCGGCCCCGTCGCGATGTACAGGAACGGCTGCAGCGAAGCCCAGGGCGAGAATCTCGCGCCCTGCTTCGGCCTGCAGTTCTTCGGCCGCGTCGACATCGACGGCGCCAGCGGCGTGATGACTGTGACCTTGAAGGACGTCGACAACCGCGACCTCTGGTCAGTCGATCTGGCGCCGCAGCCGCAGGCGCGCCCGGCCGTGGTGGCGCAGCATTCCTAGGGCATGCGCAGACCGATGCCGCCGCGCACGGGCCGGGCGGCAGGCTGCGGGGCCTCTGCGCGCGCGTTCATCCAGTCAGGTGCTCGCGGTGCGGCCGGCTGCCTGACAAAGAACTCACCCTGCTTGGGTGAGCCGGTATAGGCAAAGCCGTCGGCGTGCGCCGGAGCTGCACCGGCGAGCGCTGCCGCCAGCGTGGCCATCGTCAAAATCGTCCTCATGATCGTCTCCTGGTCCCGTACGGCCGGACTGACCGCGATGGCGAGATGGTGACAGGGGACAGCGATGATCTGAAATGCCGTTTGGCTGTGGCGGTGATGCCCGCCGGCTATCCTGCTGACCTGATCTTGATTTGGCCTTGTCCGGGCCGCGCGCTATAAAGTCCGCTCCCGCCACCTCTTTTCCATCACCAGAGAGTCTGCTCACGCGGCATCGCCGCGCGCACCCGGCGGGTTGAAATACCTCAGGGAGCCCGTTCAATGGACAATTTGAAAACACAGGGCATCAGCATGCCCAAGCTCGGCCTCGGCACCTTCCGCATGCAGGGAGATGTCTGCCGTGCTGCGGTTGAGAGCGCACTGTCGATCGGCTACCGCCACATCGACACCGCCGAAATGTATGCCAACGAGGAGGCGATCGGCGCCGCGCTGGCAGCAGCCTCCGTGTCGCGCGGCGAGCTGCACGTCACGACGAAGGTCTGGCATGAGAATCTGGTGCCGGATGCGATCCGCCGCGCCTTCGATGCCAGCCTGAAGAAGCTCAGGCTCGACCACGTCGACCTCTATCTCGTGCACTGGCCGTCGCGTTCGGCAAACTGGGGCGCGGTGTTCGAGACCCTGATGAAGTTGAAGGAAGAGGGGCGCACGCGCGCGATCGGCGTGGCCAATTTCACCACGGCGCTGCTCAAGATCGCGGTCGAGGACGTCAAGGCGCCGATCGCCTGCAACCAGATCGAATATCACGCGATGCTCGATCAATCGAAGGTGCTGGCTTATCTCAAGGCGCGATCGATCCCGCTCGTCGCCTATTGCCCGCTAGCACAGGGGCGGATTGCGACCGACCCGGTGCTCGCGGAGATCGGCGCCAAGCACAATGCAAGCGCGGCGCAAGTCGCGCTGAAATGGCTGCTCGACCAGGACGGCGTCGCCGCGATCCCGAAGGCCTCGCGCCGCGAGAGCCAGCAGGCCAATCTGGATGCGCTGAAGATCACGCTGGATGATGCCGATCGCAAGAAGATCGCAGCGCTTCCGAAGGACCGGCGCTGCGTCAATCCCGGCTTCGCGCCGGCCTGGGACTAGAGCGTGTACCCATGAGAGCGCTCATGTTGGCTTTCGGCGACAAGCAGAAATCCCATGCTTTATCAGGACATTTCTGCTTGTGACTCCAAGGCGGACGTTACGAAATTCGTGATCCTGACGACGTGGTTCATCCCACCTTTCGCATCAAAGCCCTTCCGTGTTCCGGATGAGCTGCGTGTAGAATCGAACGCCGTCCGCGAGCGCCTGCACCGAAATGCGCTCATTTGTGCCGTGTGCTCGCAACATCCAGTCCTGCTCATAGGCGAACGGCGTGAAGCGGAAGACATTTCTGGCGCCGGTCGCCGACCAATGGCGCGAATCGGTCGGTCCAGTGAGGAATGGCACTACGAGGGGTGGGTTTGGGCCGATGCTTTCCCGAACGCTCTTCGCGATTGCCGCAAAAGCGGGGCTGGATACATCAGAAATTGGCGAGGGATCGGATTGAATTCCACTCAGGAGCCGCACCTCGACCATCGTATCGTTAATCACCTCCCGGACCCGTTCGAGCACGCTGTTGATCGTGTCACCCTGTAGGATTTGGAAATTGACCACGGCCTTCGCTTCGTCTGGGAGGACGTTTTCCGTATTGCCGCCGCTTATGACCGTCGGCGCCGTCGTTGTGCGCACGAAGGTTGCCATTCTGGGGTCGCTAAGAAGCTGGTGAATGACGAGCGGCCGGAACAGCCACAAATTCGCCATCACGAGCCGGGTGCCAAAGGGCTGGGTCGGTGCGATCGTGGTGAGCATCTCAAGGGTTGCGCCATCGAGGCGGGTTGGAAACTGGTTCGCCTCCAGTGCCGCAATCGCGCGCGCAAGGCGCCCGATCTGGGTGGGGAACGTTGGTGTCGATGAGTGACCGCCTGACCCGTGCGCTGAGAGCTCCAACGAGACATAGCCCTTTTCCGCGATGCCGATCATCGCGGCAGCCGTCGCAAGCCCGAGCTGCCGGCCCTCGACGACGGCTCCGCCTTCGTCCAGCACCAGTGCTGGATCGCCGAGCTTGCGCGACCGCAGCAGCTTGACGATCTCTTTCGCACCATGCTCGCCACCAATCTCCTCGTCGTCACCAAGGGCGAAGTAGATCGTGCGCTCGGGTTTGTACCCCGTCTGAAGCAACTGCTCCGCGGCCTCGAAGAGTGCGATCACGGCGCTCTTGTCGTCGAGCGCGCCGCGACCATAAACATATCCGTTACTTATCGTCCCGGAAAAGGGCGCGTAGCTCCAGGTTGCTTCCGAACCGGAAAGAACCGGAACGACATCCAGATGCGCCATGAGGACGATCGGTGATTTGCTGCGATCTCTTCCCATCCACTCGTACAGGAGCGCATACTTGCCGACCCTCTGGCGGGCGAGGCGCTCATGCGTCAGCTTGTAGGTGCGGCTCAGGAAATCCTCGAGGCCTTGGAAAGCGGCACAGCTATCATCCTGCGCTATGGTCCGGAAAGCGATGGCCCCAGCGAGGTGATTAGCGGCGCTTGCGGCGTCCACCGCTATCGGCTCGCCGGGCTCAGCCACTGGTGTGCTGGTCATTTGGAACGTACGGACGACCACGACGAGCGCGCTCGTCACGATGAGCCCGAAAGCCAGCCCGACGAAAGTCCAAAACACTCGTCTCATGACCAAGGGACTGGAATCTCTTCGCGTGAATTCGAAGCATTCACTGGCGCGTTCACCAACCCGACCGATGAGGCAGGCTGATCGGTTTCAACCCCTGCGTCTTGACGCGGATCAAGCGTCTTGGCGGATTTCACTGTCTTTTCGTACTGGCCCATAGGCGAACTGCCCCCGCCCTGCCGGCGACATCGGCGCGGTGCTGACGAGGCAGGATATTTCGACTATCCTTCAATGCGGACCATCAGGGCGGGGCAGGACAGGGTCCACGAGAGGAGATCAATGAGCACGGTAAAAAACGCTCTGGCCCAGAAGAGTGGGGCCCTGATCCATGTTCGTTCCGGCGACATGGTCGTCGAAGCCTTGCGCCTGATGCGCGACAGCAGGGTCCGGTCGGTGCTGGTCATCGACGACGACGTGCTGGTCGGTATCGTGACCCAGGGTGACTGCGCCATCAAAGTTCTGCTGCCCGGGCTCGATGCGAAGCAGACGCCGGTGGGCCAGGTGATGACGGGCAACCCGGTGACGGTCAGGCCGGACGATCCGTTGGAGGGCTGCATGGCAATGATGGCTCAGCGCAGTTTTCGCCATCTGCCAGTGCTGGACGCGGGCAAGGTCGTGGGCGTGATCTCGGTCGGAGACGTCGTCAAGAACATCATCCGGGATTTGGAGCACAACGTGGACGACCTGATGGGCTACATCATGAAAGACGGCCCCGGGGGGTAACAGGCGAACCGCGGTGCCGCCCCCCCGCGTATGCCTGCTTGTGGGCCCTTAGCCGAACAAGCCTGAGGCTATCATGACGTCGGTGATCGGCGGCGAACCGGACGCGGGCCGTGCTTGCCTCGACCGCCGCTTGTGACCCCAAAGCCGACCTTGTGCAGTGCACATCCCCATTGATATGCTCGATCCATTCAGTCCGCGGGGGGCCGAACGATGTCCGATATCTCGCGTCGGGACGGGACACTTGGCGCAGCCGGTGCTTATGCCGCGTTTGGACTCGACAAGCCGATCACGTTTGTCGACGCGGCTCACGCTCACCAGTCCGTCACCCAACCTTTCCGCAAATACCGGGTCGGCGACATTGAAATCTTCTCTCTGATCGATGGCATGCGTGACGTTCCGCTGCGGGAGGGCATGGTCAGGAATGTCAGCGTCGAACAGGTCAAGACCGTGTTGCGTGGTGCCGGTTTTCCCGACAATCAGGCGCCCCTGCGGTTTATCGTCACGGCGCTCAAGCTGCGCGATCAAGTGGTCCTGATCGACTCGGGTACGGGCGGTCATTCGATTTATGGTGAGGGGAACGGCCGGCTATTCGAGAGCATGGCGGCGGCGGGCCTTGACCCCAAGGCAGTCAAGACGATCCTCATCTCCCATCTCCACGGCGACCACATTTATGGCCTCATGAACAATGAGAGCGATGCGCAGGTCTTCCCGGATGCCGACATCGTAGTGCCTGCTGCGGAATTGAACTGGTGGACGCGCCCGGGGGTCGAGTCGATCGATCTCGGACCGACGCGCAAAGGACTCGCCCGGCGAATTCAGGCCACGGTGGCGACTTGGAAAAACGTCAGGACCTTTGAGGGAGAACCAGAACTCCTGCCCGGTGTGCACGCCGTTCAGGCGCCCGGCCATAGCCCGGGAATGGTCGCGCATCTGGTCGCCTCCGGCAGCGAACAGTTCCTGATCAGCGCTGACGTCGTCAATCTTGCGCCACACATTGCAACAAATCCCGAGTGGCAGCTCGCTATCGACCAGGATCCGCAAATGGCTGTCGAAACGCGAAGGAAGATCTTCGATCGCGCGGTCGCCGACAAGCTCACCATTTCGGGTACTCACTGGCTGATGCCGAACGCCGGCACGCTGGCGAAGGATGGCAGCAGGTACGTATTCGTAGCCGAAGGGTAATATTCCCGCGACACTATCTGTTGGCAATTGGAACACGACTGCTGCTCGTAGCGGAGAACCGGTCGGCATCTGAGTCAGCTCTTGGGCCCATAGCCGAAGTAGATCGATGTCCGCTGTTCGGCCGCTATTGGAGCGGACGCGGCGGCTCATGAGTACATGCCTCGTCGTCTCTGTCGAATTGAACGCAAAGAAATGGCCCCGCGAGGGGCCATTTCCATTTGCGTTGCGCATTAGTAGTCCATGTGGTGATGGCCGTGCCTGATCACAACGACCCGGTCGTGATGATGCCAGCCGCGATGCCAGCCATAGTCGCGATGTTCGCGGAATTCGGCGCGCGCGCCGTACAGGCCGTGATGGCCGTGCCTGACCACGACGGTCTCAGCACTCGCCAGTGTCGGCGCCGCAACCGCGAGCGCACCCAAAGCGGCAACGACATAACCAAGCTTCTTCATGACTGTCCTCCTCCAATCGAATGCAAACTTAAACCGCGCATTCGCGGGAACGTTCCGGAGAAACCGGCAGAGAATTCTGAATGGATATTCAGGATCGGAGCATGATCCGGCAAAGTGCGCAGCGGTTTTCCCTCGCGACAAACGCGGAACGCGATTGCGCGGAGATCATGATCAATAACGATCCTCAGTCGCAGCGTTGTTGAGCAGGTGTCGGCGCGCCGGTCTTGACGTATCTGCCGTCTCGGATCGTGTATTCGCCGCGCTCGCTGCGATTGTAGATCGCGCGCAGATCGCCGTTCTTCGAAAGCATCAGTCCGAATTCGCGCGTTTGATGCAGCGACGGGAAGAACACCATCACATTGAGCAGGCCTTCGGCGTTCACCGTCGCGGATACCACCTCGTTCTCATCCCTGGCGTCGCCGAAATTGCGCCGGTACATCACTCGGCCGTCCTTCCGGATTTCGTAAGTCAGCAGCGCGCCCTTGTCGCGGTCGGGGCGGGCTGCGCAGTCGACCGCCCATGAGCCGAGCAGGCCCCATTGCTCGACCGTCGCCGCGAGCGTGTCGGCATGCCCAAGGGGGCTGAATGCAATCCAAAGCACCACCGCCGCAGTCCAGCGGCTCAAACAACGCGTCATGTTCTAAAAAGGCCCCGCCTCGAAGAATTCCAACTGTAGCATCCCGGTTGCACTCGTCCACGGCGGCTCGCGATCGCGCCCGAATTTGATCCGCGTCAATGAGCCCGTACGCTTCTGCGGTAGGATGGCGCCTTCCGAAGCGGAACGTGGATAGACCGATGCTGAACCAAGTGATGGATTTCGCGGGCGAGGTGCTGCCGGGTAGCCATGCGCTGCCGCCTTATTCCGAGACCGCGTTTCTGGCCGAACTGGGCGAGCGTTTGCGATCCTCGCGTGCCCGCTGCGAGCTGTCACGCCGGGAGCTCGCCCGCCGCTCCGGGATTTCGGAGCGTTATATCGCCCAGATCGAGGCCGGCAAGGGCAACGTTTCCATCGTCCTGCTGCTGCGACTGGCCTCCGCGATCCACGGTAGCCAGCCACAGGCAGCAGCCTAGGCCCGCTTCTCCACATTGGCACTGCGGGCCGGCACGCCGAACTCCTTGCGGCAGACTTCGGCCAGCACGGCCACGCCATCTCGGATCTGCTGATGCGAGGGGCTCGCAAAGCACAGCCGCAGGCGCGAGCTTGAATAGCCCTTGTTGGTCGACCATTCCGGCCCGGGATTGATCGAGACGCCGGCGGCGAGTGCGGCCTGGTAGAGCTTGAGCGTGTCGACCTGAGCCGGCAGCTTGACCCACAGGAAGATGCCGCCCTTGGGCTCCTCGAATTCGGCTGAAGTTCCGAATTGCTCGTTGAGGGCCTCCATCAGCGTGTCGAGCTTGGTGCGCAGCGCCCTGGTCAGAACAGGCACGTGGCTGGCGAAATGCGGATGGCAATAGGTGGCGAGCACCATCTGCTCCAGCGCGCCGGATCCCGCATCCGTCTTCAGTGCCAGCATCCGCGACATCACGTCCCAGGGCGCCACGATGAAGCCGACGCGCAGCGCCGGTGCGATCGACTTCGAGAACGAGCCGATATGGATCACGCCGCCATGCTGGCTCATCGCGTAGATCGCGGGCGGCCGCTGTCCCGACCACACCAGATCGGCATAGCAATCGTCCTCGAAGATGGGCACGCCATATTGGGCCGACAGGCGCAGCAGCTCGGTGCGGCGGCTCTCCGGCATGATGCTGCCGGTCGGGTTTTGCACGGTCGGGATGGTGTAGATGTATTTCGGCCGGATACCGCGGCCCTTCAGGTCGGCGAGCGTGGCGGCCAGCGCATCCATCCGCATGCCGTCCTCGTCGAGGGGAATGCCGACGGTGTTGACGCCCAGCCGCGTCAGCCGCTGCAGCGCTCCCTGATACGTCTCCTGCTCGACGATCACGGTATCGCCGCGCGACAGCAGCGTGCTGTTGACGAGGTCGAGCGCCTGCAGCGAGCCGGAGACGATCATGAGATCGTCGACCGTGCAGCGGATGCCGGCATCGCGCTTCAGTTTTGTCACCAGGAATTCGCGCAAGGGAACGTACCCCTGCGGGCCATGCGCCAGCCCGTAAGTGGCGAGCGAGCGCCCCTCGCGTTGCAGGGCCTGGTTGGCGGCCTCGATCAGCTCGTCGAGCGGAACCTGCTCGGAATCGTTGTTGCCGCCGACAAAGCTGTATTTGGCAAGGCCGGTCCAGCGCGCGGAAGGGGCCGGCAGCCCTGCAGCAAACAGGGGCGCGAAATCGAAGCTGGACGTCATGGGAGCGCTCCTCGTTGTTCTTATTGAGCGTTGTTCTTATTGGGCGGTCGGCCTGGTGCCGGCCGGGCGGCGCGATGTCGAGGATATCATCATGCCAGTGTTTTGCCCGACGCGTCAAACGGAATTCGTAAAATCCGTATCTTTATCGGGCGTATCAACAGGGCCTTGATTTGACTGGCACGGCTACTGTGCATGGGGTTGTTTTCGCGATTTCGATTCGAGGTCGCGACAACGCTGGCTCAAAGCCGCGGCCGACGTCCTCGATGCGGGCCGCTTCGGACCTGCTTTACTTCTTGCCGACAGTCCTCGTTGGACGGCCCTGGCTGATGAAAGCGTAATGCGCATTGGCGACGCCGCCAACCATCAGGGCCTCGACCACGGGCTCGGCGATCTCGCCTGTGGCGGCCCAATCGACGATGAAATTGGCGCCGGTCCCGCCGCGCACGTCGTCGGTCGGAATGACGACCGTGATGGTGGCGAGCGGCTTCAGCGCGACCGGCGCTTTCAGATAGCTCTCGACCTGCTTGCCGGCGGTGTCGAAATAGGCGATGCGCCTGATCACCAGTGCTTGCGTCTCCGAGGCGTTGTGGACGCTCAGGGTCACCGAAAAATCGACCCGCAGCTTGCCCTGGCTCATCGCGACGCTGGAATAGGCCGGCACGTAGAAGCCGCCGGAGACCGCGAGCTCGTCCTTCGGCATGGCCGTGAGCGAGCCGGCGGAGATCTGTTCGATATCGACCTTGCCCTGTGCGCGCGCCGGCATGACCAGGACAAGCGGGCACAGGAGGCCCGCGAGGAGAGCGAGGAATCTCATCTGGTGCATTGTCCGTTTCACCCTTCGCGTCATTTGTCCGGCAGCCATGGTCCTGACTACCCTATTGCCGGGGATTGCACAGCTCCATTCGGCGCGGGGCGGGTCTGGGCCAGGGGAAGGCTCGGACACCTTCCGCGCGCCCCGGCCGCGCCTATATGGCTGGTATCCGCGGTACAGGGTCTAGGGCCGGTCCGGACGGCATATGCGGTTGCGGCCAGGGCACTAGCGCACGGATCGGAGTCCGGCTAAGCCTCCCGCCCACACCATCAAGAGATTGGGACATGCCCGATACCGTCCAGGAAGTTTTGCAGGCCTTTGCCAAGGGCGAGCTCGTCGTCGTGACCGACGACGAGGACCGCGAGGGCGAGGGCGATCTGATCGTCGCCGCCTCATTCTGCACGGCGGAAAAGATGGCCTTCATCATCCGCCACACCTCCGGCATCGTCTGCGCGCCCATCACCACCGAGGATGCGCGCCGGCTGCGGCTCGATCCGATGGTCGCCCACAACGATTCCGCCCACACCACGGCATTCACGGTCTCGATCGACTACAAGCCCGACGGGGGCACCGGCATCTCGGCCGAGGAACGCGCCTCCTGCTGCCGCGCGCTGTCCAATCCCAATGCCGGCGCCAACGACTTCGCCCGCCCCGGCCACATCTTCCCGCTGATCGCCAAGGATGGCGGCGTGCTCTTGCGCTCCGGCCATACCGAGGCCGCGGTCGATCTCTGCAAGCTCTCAGGGCTTCCGCCGGTCGGCGTCATCAGCGAATTGATGAACGACGACGGCAGCGTGATGAAGGGCGAGCAGGTCGCCCAGTTCGCCGCCAGGCACAAGCTGAAGCACGTCACCATCGCCGACATGATCGCCTATCGTCAGGCGCGCGAGAAACTGATCGAGCGGGTCTCGACCTTTACGACCGATAGCCCGATCGGGCCGCTTCAGGGCTATGCCTACCGCTCGCCGTTCGATTCCATCGCCCACGTCGCCTTCGTCTATAATGGCGTCGGCGACGGCAAGAACGTGCTGACGCGCTTTCACAAGCCGAACATCGTCAAGGACACCTTTACGGGCCACAAGCGCATGGCGGCCGTGCTCGAGCACTTCAAGAAGTCGGGCCGCGGCGTGCTGGTGTATTTGCGCGATGGCGCCGCCGGCGTTCCCGTCTCGCCGTTGCCGGATGAGACGGCGACGGAAGCCGACCGCAACCGCCAGTGGCGCGAGGTCGGTGTCGGCGCGCAGATCCTGCGCGATCTCGGCGTCACCTCGATCCGCCATCTCACCTCCTCGGTGCACGACTACAAGGGCCTGTCGGGCTTCGGCATCGAGATCGTCGCCAACGAGCAGCTTGAAAGCTGAGACGGCGTGTCGCTCCGGGTTCGCGCTTTGCGCGCCGCGGAATGACCGAACCAGGATGCATTTGCACTTGTTGCCGCGGCGCATTAATTTGTCCGGCAATTTTTAGACGGAACCAGACCCGAAAGGACGTTTCATGAGCGTGCGCCCTCAGACCAAGGACAAGCCGGCTGCGGCTTCCTTCCAGTGGGACGATCCGTTCCTGCTCGACGAGCAGCTCACCGAAGACGAGCGCATGGTGCGCGACACGGCGCGCGCCTACGCCCAGGACAAGCTGCTGCCGCGCGTCACCAAGGCCTATCTGGAAGAGAAGACCGACCGCGAGATCTTCAACGAGATGGGCGAGCTCGGCCTGATCGGCATCACGCTCCCCGAGGAATATGGCTGCGCCAACGCAAGCTACGTGGCTTACGGCCTAGTCGCGCGCGAGATCGAGCGGGTGGACTCGGGCTATCGCTCGATGAACTCGGTGCAGTCCTCGCTGGTGATGTATCCGATCTACGCCTATGGCGACGAGAACCAGCGCAAGAAGTATCTGCCGAAGCTCGCCAGCGGCGAGTGGGTCGGCTGCTTCGGCCTGACCGAGCCCGACGCCGGCTCCGACCCGGCCGGCATGAAGACCCGCGCCGAGAAGGTCTCGGACGGCTATCGCCTGACCGGCAGCAAGATGTGGATCTCGAACGCGCCGATCGCCGACGTGTTCGTGATCTGGGCCAAGTCGGCCGAGCACGACAACCAGATCCGCGGCTTCGTGCTGGAGAAGGGCATGAAGGGCCTCTCCGCGCCGAAGATCGGCAGCAAGCTCTCGCTTCGTGCCTCCATCACCGGCGAGGTCGTGATGGACGGCGTCGTGGTCCCCGAGAGCGCGCTGCTGCCCAACGTCTCCGGCCTCAAGGGCCCGTTCGGCTGCCTCAACCGCGCCCGCTACGGCATCTCCTGGGGCGCGCTCGGCGCCGCCGAGGACTGCATGCATCGCGCCCGCCAGTACACGCTCGACCGCAAGCAGTTCGGCAAGCCGCTCGCCGCGACCCAGCTGGTGCAGAAGAAGCTCGCCGACATGGAAACCGAGATCGCGCTCGGCCTGCAGGGCTCATTGCGCGTCGGCCGCCTGATGGACGAGGGCAAGTTCGCGCCCGAGATGATCTCGATCATGAAGCGCAACAATTGCGGCAAGGCGCTCGACATCGCCCGCGTTGCCCGCGACATGCACGGCGGCAACGGCATCTCGGCCGAATTCCACGTGATGCGCCACGTCCATAACCTCGAGACGGTCAACACCTACGAGGGCACCCACGACGTCCACGCCCTGATCCTCGGGCGCGCGATCACTGGCATTCAGGCGTTTTTCTGAGCGCGCCGGAATGCCGACGTGGTTGATATGCTCCGCTGTCATCGTCCGCGAAAGCGGACGATCCAGCATCCCAGAGACCTCGCCTTCGTATCGACCGCTGCGGCGTACTGGATACCCCGCTTTCGCGGGGTATGACGAAGGGCGGAGCGGTACGCATAGGAAGTCTCATGTCCGACAACGACGACGTCCCGTTCAACCGCAACTTTCCGCTGAAGGCCGGCGTCGTCGAACAAGTCCGCCCCGGCGTGCGGCGGGTGCTCTGTAACAATCCGAGCCCGTTCACCTTCACCGGCACGGTCAGCTACATCGTCGGCACCGGCAATGTCGCGATCATCGATCCAGGTCCTGATGATGAGGCCCATGCGGCCGCGCTGCTCGACGCTGTCAGGGGCGAGACGGTGAGCCACATCTTCGTCACCCACACCCACCGCGACCACTCGCCCAACACGGCGCGGATCAAGCAGGCAACCGGCGCGCCTGTCTATGCCGAGGGCCCGCACCGCGCCTCGCGCCCGCGCTTCGAGAGCGAGAAGCACAATCCGGAATCCGGCTCCGACCGTGACTTCACGCCCGATATCAGGATCGCCGATGGCGACGTCGTCGAAGGCGACGGCTGGCGGCTGGAGGCCGTGGCGACGCCTGGCCACACCGCCAATCATCTCGCCTTCGCCTGGCCCGAGCGGAAGTTCAATTTCGTCGGCGACCACGTGATGGGGTGGTCGACCTCGATCGTAGCGCCACCCGACGGCTCCATGATCGACTATATGGACTCGCTCGACCGGCTCGCTGCGCGGGAGGAGGATCTGTATTTCTCCGGCCACGGACCTGAGATTCCTGAGGGCCAGCGCTTCGTGCGCTTCCTGGTCCGCCACCGCAAGGCGCGCGAGGCGTCGATCCTGCACCGCCTCGCCAAGGGCGAGGCCGACATCCCGACCATGGTCCGCGCGATCTATATCGGTATCGATCCCAGGCTGACCACGGCCGCCGGCTATTCCGTGCTGGCGCATCTGGAAGATCTCGTCGCGCGCGGAATTGTCGCGACGGATGGCGATCCCGTGATTGGCGGGACCTACCGGATGGCGAACGTCTAGCTCGCCGTCACTTCTTCACGGTCTTCGCCGGCGCCTTGGGCGGCGGCGCCACCGGGGTCTTCTTCGCCGGCTTCAACGCATCGGCATCGGCTGCGGTGTTGAGATCGTCGGTGAATTTCGTCACGCGCGCGGCATTGCTGCCGAGGTCGCTGTCGAAATAGCGGGAGGCCGAGCGGATATCGACGCGGGAATCGTCGCCATCAGGCACGACCCTGATCGAGATGTCCTCGCGAAACCCCATGATCGGCGTACGCGCCACCGCCTCGATCCGGCCCATGCGGCGCGGTGGCTGCGGTTCGCGTTCGTCGATGATGGTCCATTTGCGCTTGATGACGAGTTGACGCGCGATCGCATAGGCGCGGTCGACGGGGATCTCGAGCTCGATCGGCTCGATATCAGGATAGAACTGGCGCTGCCGCTCCGCCGAATAGAGACCGGCATAAACGGCAGTGTTGGTGCCATCCCCGGTGCGCAGGCGCGACAACGCGTCGAAGCGCGGCGGGTCGATCGGGTCGGTGGTGATGTCGTAGATATGCGGCAGCTTGTTGTAGAGCATGGCCTGATAAGCGGGATAGGCGAGGATCGCCCCGTCGATCAGGAAAGCGAGCAGGATGCGCGCCATGCCGCGCGAGCCGTTCTGCCAGATCGCAGCAAAGCCGGCGAGCCCGAACAGGATGGACAGCCCGGCGATCGCCAGCCCGCCGAAGAAGGTGGCCAGCGCCGGCTTCATCTCCAGGAAGTCGAAGCGGACGATGATGATCGATACCACCACCGTCACCACCGCGAACACGGCCAGATTGCGCGCCCAGGTGGCGAGGCTGGACACGGGCTCCGACTGATAGGGAGCGGAAAACCTGCGGGCCATGTCGTTCCATCACCGATGTGAGTCGCCGGTTGAGGGCACGGGCGACGGGAGTAAGTTGACCTAACCCATTTTCCGCAGGCCTGTGAAGCGGTTTATCCCCTGTTCTGAACCCGTGAAAGGCCGGGGCAGCCCTACCAGCAGAAAGAGGCGCACCGCAAGTGCGCCTCTCATGCAACTGCTGATTTGGGGCCAGGCTTCAGTGCGTGACCAGCGGGCAAGCCGAGTCCGACAGCTTGCCGAAGGCCTCCTCGCCGGACATGGTCTGCACCAGCTTGTAGTAGTCCCAAGGCTGCTTGGATTCGTCGGGCTTCTTCACCTGCATGATGTACATCTCATGCTCCATCAGGCCGTCGGCGCGGATCTTGCCGTTGCTGGTGAACATGTCGTCGATCTTCATCTTCTTGAGCTCGGCCATCACCTTGTCGGCGTCGGTCGTGCCGGCAGCTTTGACCGCATTGAGGTAAGTCGTGGTGGCCGAATAGTAGCCCGCCTGGTTCATGGTGGGCTCGCGCTTGGTCTTCTCATAGTAACGCTTGGCGAAGGCGCGGGTCTTGTCGTTGAGATCCCAGTACCAGCCGGTGGTGAGATAAAGGCCTTGCGCGGTCTTCAGCCCGAGGCTGTGGATGTCGCTGATGAAGGCGAGCAACGCGGCCGGCTTCATCGTCTTGCCGATGCCGAATTCGTCGGCGGACTTGATCGAGTTGGTAAAGTCGTTGCCGGCATTGGCGAGGCCGAGCACTTGCGCACCCGAGTTCTGGGCCTGGAGCAGATAGCTGGAGAAGTCGGAAGTCGAAAGCGGCACGCGCACCGCGCCGACCACCTTGCCGCCATTGTCCTCCACGACCTTCGAGGCGGATTCCTGCAGCTGCGTGCCGAAGGCATAGTCCGCCGTCAGGAAGAACCAGGTCTTGCCGCCCTGCTTCACCATGGTCTTGGCGGTACCGTTGCCCAGCGCCGTGGTGTCGTAGACGTAGTGCACGGTGTAGGGCGTGCAGTCCTTTCCGGTCAGCGACGCACCAGCGGCGCCGATCGCGATGAAGGGGATTTTCTTCTCCTTGGCGACATTGTTCATCGCCAGACTGACGCCGGTGTTCGAGCCGCCGAGGATCATCGTGACGCCATCGCGGTCGGCCCATTCGCGGAATTTCTGCGCACCGACGTCAGGCTTGTTCTGATGATCCGAGACCATGAACTCGATCTTGTTGCCGAGGACGCTGCCGCCGAAATCCTCGATCGCCATCTTGGCTGCTTCGACGCCGCCAGGGCCGATCACGTCGGCGTAGAGGCCGGACATATCGTCGATATCGCCGATCACGACCTTGTTATCAGCCGCTTTTGCGGCGGTGATGGCCGCCATCGAGGCGGCCAGCAGCCACGGCAGCATTCGCAGCGAAGATATTTTCATCTTGAACGTTCCTCTTATTGGTCTGGAGTGCGGCGCGACGTTAGGGAGGCGCCGGGGCGGCTCCAATTGGTCTTTGGTCGCGTGGCTGCAAACGAAAAGGCCCCTGCGCGATGGCGCAGGGGCCGAATTCGACTTGGCACTCGTCGGGCCTTACGCCGCCGCGTTCGGGAAGCGATATTCCTTGAACTGGTCGCGTAGCGCGGTCTTCAGGATCTTGCCGGTCGCGGTATGCGGGATGCCGTCGACGAAGGCGACGTCATCGGGCATCCACCATTTGGCGATCTTGCCGTCCATGAATTTCAAGATGTCCTCGCGCGTGGCCTGCTGGCCCTGCTTGAGCTGCACGATCAGGAGCGGCCGCTCATCCCATTTGGGATGGAAGACGCCGATCACAGCGGCTTCCGCCACGGCCGGGTGGCCAACCGCGAGATTCTCGAGGTCGATCGAGGAGATCCATTCGCCGCCGGACTTGATCACGTCCTTGGAGCGGTCGGTGATCCGCATATAGCCGCCCTCGTCGATGGTCGCGACGTCGCCGGTGTCGAAGAAACCTTCCTCATCGAGGATGTTGGTATCGACCCGATAATAGGCCTTGGCGACGGCCGGTCCCGAGACCTTGAGGCGGCCAAAGGTCTGGCCGTCCCAGGGCAGCTCCTTGCCGGCATCGTCGGTGATCTTCATTTCGACCGCGAAGGGCGCATAACCCTGCATCTGCAGCACGTCGAGCCGGGCCTCGCCGGTCGCATCCTGGAACGGCGGTTTCAGCGCCGCGACGGTGCCGATCGGGCTCATCTCGGTCATGCCCCAGGCGTGGCGCACGTTCGAGCCCATGTCGAGGAAGGCCTTGATCATCGAGCGCGGCATCGCCGAGCCGCCGCAGATCACCATCTTCAGATGCGGCAGCTTCAGGTTATTGGCGGTCATGTGCTGCAGCAGCATCAGCCAAACCGTCGGCACGCCGGCGGTGTGCGTCACTTTCTCGGTCGAGAGCAGCTCGTAGACCGAGGCGCCGTCGAGCTTGGCGCCGGGCATCACCAGCTTGGTGCCTTGCGAGGGCGCGGAGAAGGCGATGCCCCAGCTGTTGGCATGGAACAGCGGAACCACCGGCAGCATCGTCTCCGAGGCGCTGGTGCCGAGCGCGTCGACATTGTTGGCCATCAGCGCGTGCAGCACGTTGGAGCGATGCGAATACAGCACCCCCTTGGGGTCGCCGGTCGTGCCTGACGTGTAGCACATCGCGGCCGCCGTGTTCTCGTCAAAGTCCTTCCATTTGAATTCGCCGTCGGCCTCGGCGATCCAGTCCTCGTAGGCCACGACGTTCTTCAACGTGGTCTCGGGCATATGCGCCTTGTCGGTGAGGATGACGTACCGTTCGACGCTCGGCAGCTTGTCGGCGAGCTTCTCAACGACCGGCACGAAGGTGAGGTCGACCATCACGATGCGGTCCTGCGCATGGTTGATGATCCAGGCGATCTGTTCGGGGAAAAGCCGGGGATTGACGGTATGGCAGATGGCGCCGATGCCCATGATGCCGTACCAGACTTCGAGATGGCGCCAGGTGTTCCAGGCGATCGTGGCGACGCGGTCGCCGAGCTTGATACCGTCGCGCTCCAGCATCTGCGAGACCTTGAGCGCGCGCTTGTGGATTTCGGCATAGGTGGTGCGATGGATCGGTCCCTCGACCGATCGCGTGACGACCTCCTGCTTGCCGTGAATCCTGGCGGCGTGTTCGATGATCCGGTGGCAGAGCAGGGGCCAATCTTGCATCAAACCGAGCATTCAGACGTTCCTCCGAGAAATCGCTGGGCGCATTATCGCTCTCAGCGCAGGGCCAAAGAATTGTCATGAGTTTTAGCCTGCCGGACTTTCGCCGCAAATGGTCTTGTCGCGGCAATATGTCCGCTGGCGCGGCAATGGTTACCGCTGGGCTTGGCCTGGCGCTCGTGGTGTCTGGGCCTGCGCATGCGCGAAACTATGCTGCGCCGCTCGATATCTTTGGTCTTGGCACACCACGCCCCCACCGGAGCGTTCACGCCGTCAAGATACCGCTACCAAAGCCTCGCCCCGAGGAGGCCCCCAAAGCAACGGGCAAGGCAACGGACGAGGCCGCGCCGGAGGCCGAGGGCAAGCCTTCCCAGGATAAGCCTTCCCCGGACAAGCCAGCCGAGGCTGCGCCACCTCCCGAGAAACAGCCTTCGGCGTGCCGTCTCGCGTTGACCGAGGAGATCGCGATCGCGCCGTCCATTCCAGATATCCGCGGTCCCGGCGCCTGCGGCGGCGTGGATCTGGTGCGGCTTGAAGCCATCGTGCTGCCCGACAAGCGCAAGGTCGCGCTGAAGCCGGCGGCGATCCTCCGCTGCACGATGGCGTCAGCGATCGCCGATTGGGTGCGCACCGACATGGTACCGCTGGCCACGAGCCTCGGTTCGACCATCACCGACCTCGACAATTTCGACAGCTTCGAGTGCCGTGGCCGTAACCGCGTCGCCGGCGCGTTGCTGTCCGAGCACGGCAAGGCCAACGCGCTCGATGTGCGCTCGCTCAAGCTCGCCAACGGGCAGTCGATCGGCCTGACCGACCGCACCATTGCTCGTGACGTCCGCGAGCGCGTGCTGCATTCGGTCTGCTCGCGCTTCTCCACCGTGCTCGGTCCCGGCTCGGACTGGTACCACGAGGATCACATCCATCTCGACCTGGCGCAACGGCGCAACGACTACCGGATCTGCCAATGGAACGTCTGGGATCCCTTGCCCCACGTCGCGCCGTTGCTGCCGGCGGAGCGCCCCGAAGAGGCCCCGCCACGTGAGGTGGCTGCCAAATCCGAGGGTGCCAAGGATGGGAGCAAGGATGAAGCTGAGGATCAGGAGAAGGCGAAGCCTGCGGTGCCGACCGACAAGTCCGCCGTCGATTCCGGCAAGAGCAAGCCAGCAAAAAAAAAGCGCCGGTGAGACCGGCGCTTTTCAAAAGCTTCAGGCAAGTTCGCCTAGTAAGAACCGGTGCCGCCGCCCTGCAGCGCGAGGCGCGAATTGTAGGGCGAGTCGCCGTGCTTCGGCTCGAGCACCACGACGATGGTGCCGATCTTGACGCGGCTGTAGAGGTCGATTGCGTCCTCGTTGGTCAGGCGGATACAGCCCGACGAGATCGAAGCGCCGATATATTCAGGCTGGTTGGTGCCGTGAATGCGGAACAGCGTGTCCTTGCCGCCCGAGTAGAGATACATCGCGCGCGAGCCCATCGGATTGTCCGGACCGGGGGCGACGTAGGTCGGCACGCCAAGGCGCGAGATCTCGCCCGGGGTCGGGTGCCAGGCCGGCCACTCGGTCATGCTGCCAACCTTGGCGATGCCGGACCAGGCCATGGCCTCTTCGCCGACGGTGATGCCGTAGCGGATCGCCTTACCGCCATCCATCACGTAGTAGAGGTAGTGGTTGTCGGAATCGACCACGATCGAGCCCGGCGCTTCCTTGCGGTGATAGTCGACGATGGCCCGACGGAACGGTTCTGCCACCGGCGTATTCTCGTACCGGATCTTGGCAAGGAGCTCCTTGTCTTTCGGCTTGAAATTCTGGGTGTTGGTGGCCTCGTAATGTGTGGCCTGCATGCAGCCCGACAGCATGAAGCCGGCAGCAAGAATCCCCAACATAACTTTCAGCGACGACATGGTTTGGTTCCAATCAAAACAATACCGCGCAGGTCCTGAGCATGGTGCCCAAGGCCCTCGACTCCGTTGCTTTCATTATCGTTGAAATCTGCCACAATTCCAGCGTTCAGGGGCTTTTCCCGCGCTGCGAGACCCAACCTGTGGCTTTTTTGCCGCAAGTTTTGCGGACTCGGGGTGGTTTTTTGGCGCGAAAAGCACAGCTGGCGATTCCGCGCCACAGTTAGGCCGCGCTGCCGCCACAAATGCAAACGCTCCGTTAATGTGGTTGTCATCCTGAACTTGTCAGAATCGCGCTAAGGGCTGTCATTGTGTCGCAGGCCCTCTCCTGGAGTTGTTCATGTTTTCTGTGTTCGTTCCGTCCGACTCCTCCCTGAAGAAGGCCGTTGTCGAGGATCTTGGGGCGGTGCCGGACCACGCGGTATGGGTTGATCTCGTCAATCCCACCGCGGCAGAGGACAAGGCCGTAGAGCGGCTGCTGGGGATCGCGATCCCGACCCGGGAGGACATGCAGGAGATCGAGATCTCCAGCCGCCTCTATATCGAGAACGGCGCGCGCTACATGACTGCGACCCTGATGTGCCATTCCGACACCGACATGCCCCGGACCACGGCGGTGACCTTCATCCTCGGCGACCACCGTCTGGTGACGGTGCGCTATGACCAGCCCAAGCCGTTCGCCCTGGTCGAGGCCAAGCTGGGCCGGTCCTGCACCCCCACGATCACGGGCGAGATGGTGCTGATGGAGCTTCTGGACGCCGTGATCGACCGCTGCGCCGACATTCTGGAACGTTGCGGCATGGAGATCGACCAGGTCAGCCACGACATCTTCGAGCCGGAGAGCGAGCGCCATGGCCACGCCAAGCAATATTCGCAGATCCTGATCTCGATCGGCCGCAAGGGCGATTTGACCTCCAAGGTTCGCGAGAGCCTGGTGTCGATCGGCCGCGTCGTCACGTTCCTGTCCGCGGTGGTCGAGGGGGTGAAATGGTCCAAGGACATGCGCGAGCAGCTCAAGACCATGCAGCGCGACGTCGCTTCGCTGACCGACCACGCCTCCTACCTCTCGAGCAAGATCACCTTCGTGCTCGATGCCATGCTCGGCGTCGTCAATCTCGAGCAGAACAACATCATCAAGCTGTTTTCGGTCATGGCCGTTGTCCTGATGCCGCCGACGCTGATCGCCTCGATCTACGGCATGAATTTCAAGGATATGCCGGAACTCGAATGGGCGCACGGCTATCCGATGGCCATCGTGATGATGGTGATCGCGGCGATTGTTCCGTACTGGATCTTCAAATGGAAGAAGTGGCTCTGAGGGGCCTTTCGCTTTCGAAAATAGTGACCGAGACCTTACGCCGGTCGCACAGACAGGGTTGATGGTGTCGCAGAATAGATCGTCATTGCGGCTGCGCTGTGATGCGTGTGCCGTGCCCCAATTCCTCCGGTAAAATTTGAGCGGTGGGCTGAACGTTTGCGCGAAACTTGTCTGCGATAAGCAACGGGTTAGCCGCGAGGAACAACCATGGTTGAAAAACACATAACGACGCCCCGCAACGTCATCGACTTGACGAGCTATCGTCAGAGCGTGGCGAGCGGCAAGGCGCCGTCGTTGTCGGCGCGCATGTGCCGGCACTGTGGTGCTCCGCTGCTCGATGGCGAGAACGATGACGACTGTTCGACTGCCTTCAACGCAGCCGCACCGCGGCTGCGCGACCGGTCGCGCCGAATTCGCCTGGATTGAGGAGCGGAAAGGAAGGGCGGGCGATCCAGTCTTGCGGCGGCGTTGTCTGGATCGCCTTGCTTTCCCCTTTCGCGGCAAATCACCTAGCGTTTCACGATTTGTGCCGTCGAGACGAAGGTCTCGGCGATTGCGCCGTCGCGGTGGAACGAGACGAGATGCGTTCCGACATCGCGCAACATGGCCTCGACGTTTTCGCCCAAGGCCTCTCGCGAGGTTGATGAGTAGGTGAGAGTGCGTTCTGCCAAATCGTGCAGACCGACCAGATGGCTGGTCTCGACTGTGATGAGTTCTGTGGGCTGGAACGGGCTGCCGCAAAAGAACGCGGGCAAGTCGCGGTGGGTGCGCGAGCCCTTGCCGGCTTCCTCCCACAGCTTCTCGGGTGACCAGCGACGGCGGATCTCGTTGTAACCGTCGAGCCACGGGTTGCGGCCGTCGGTGACCGAGAAGGAGGCGCAGATCACGATCGCGCCGTCACAGGCCACCAGTTCGTCGAGCCGCGCAAGCGTGGCATCGCGATCCATCCAATGCAGCGCACGGCCAATCGTGACGATGTCGAATGCGCCGATTTCGGGGGGAAGTGTCTCTGCCTTGCCTTCGATCAGCGTGACATGTCGCCCTGCGCGCGACGCGGCGAGCCGGGCGGCCTCAAGCATCGCAGGCTCCGGATCGACACCGACGACGCGCCCGACATAGGGGCCGAAGCCAAGTGCCAGCAGGCCAGGCCCGGTGCCGAGATCGATCAGGCTGCTCTCTCTGGTGAGGCCGAGCTTGTTTGCGACGGTGCGAAAAAATTCGCGGGGGTAAGGCGGCCGCAAATGCTCGTAGAGCGACGCCGTACTGGCAAACCGGCCCATGCGTCACCTTGTGAACTGGCCTAGACGTGCTGGCCGCCGTTGATGTGGATCTCGGCGCCGTTGACGTAAGAGCTGGTATCCGTGCACAGCACGTAGATGATCTTGGCGACTTCGTCCGGCGTCCCAAGGCGGTGCATCGGAATCTGCTGCTCCACGATCTTCTCCGTGCCCGGGGACAGGATCGAGGTGTCGATCTCGCCCGGCGCGATCGCGTTGACGCGCACGCCGACGCGGCCGAAGTCCGAGGCCATCTCGCGCGTCAGCGCCGCAAGCGCCGCCTTCGAGGTGGCATAGGCGGCGCCCGCGAAGGGATGCACGCGCGAGCCCGCGATCGAGGTGACGTTCACGACCGAGCCCTTGGCCGCCTTCAACTCCTCGATCAATCCGCGCGCCATCATGATCGGCGCGAAGAAGTTGACGTGGAAGACGTGCGTCCAGGTGTCGAGGTCGGTGTCGACAGAGCCGAGGCGGGAGCCGCCCGGGCCCTTGGGCGAGATCGCGGCGTTGTTGACGAGTGCATGCAGCGTGCCGCCTTCGAGCCGGTTGCGGATCTCGTTGATGGCGCGTGCGGTGTCCTCGGGATCGCCGAGGTCGACCTGGATGTGGTCTTCGGGGCCTGCATCCCACGGGCAGTCCTCGGGGAAGGGGTGCCGCGAGCAGGTGATGACGCGCCAGCCCGCCGAGGAGAAGCGGATCACGGTGGCGTGGCCGATACCGCGGCTCGCTCCGGTCAGGAGCAGCGTGCGGCGCGGCGCATTGGACGAATGCGGCATGGACATCTTTCAGGTCGGCCCAAAGATCGAGAAAAGGCTCTAGGGATACATCCGCGTCTTGGACCACGGCTGGCCGGCCGCGTCACGACGAAATTCGATGCGGTCGTGCAGACGGAATGGGCGGTCGTGCCAGAACTCGATCCGCACGGGCGTGATGCGCCAGCCGCTCCAGCCCGGCGGCCGCGGCACCTCGCCGATGACGTGCTTGGCGGCGACCTTGGCGATCGCCTGCTCGAAGGCGAAGCGGCTCTCGAGCGGCTGCGATTGCTTGCTCGCCCAGGCGCCGATCTGCGCCTGCTTCGGGCGGGTGGCGAAATAGGCGTCGGCCTCGGCATCGGTCACCGGCGTCACGTTGCCGCGGATGCGGACCTGACGGCGCAGCGACTTCCAGTGAAAAAGTAAAGCTGCCTTAGGATTTGCGGCGAGTTCGCGGCCCTTTTGGCTGGCGATGTGGCTGTAGAAGACAAAACCCTCGGTATCGAAGCCTTTCATCAGCACCATGCGCACGTCAGGCAGGCCATCCGGATCGACGGTTGCGAGCGCCATCGCGTTGGGATCGTTCGGCTCGCTCTTGATCGCCTCGTTCAGCCAGGCCTCGAACAATGCAAAGGGCTCATCGGCGGCGGTGAAATCACCGGATGTTAAGGGTGTCTGGTGTTTCATCGAGGTCGTGTCGGTCATGTCTGGAGTCCGAATTGCGTCCCGCGGCCCAAAGCGCGCTTTTGTCTGCTGCTGCCCTATATAGGGCATGGGGACGCGTTGGCCTATCGGCGATGCGGCCATCCGCCCTCGTCCTGACAATGATTCTGATCGGGCTTGGCGCCGGCGGTTGCAGCCTGTCTCGCACCGACCTTGGCGCCTACGCCAAGGCCGATGACAGCGACCTCACCGGTTCGATCGCGCGGCCGGCGAAGGAGACGCCGCCCACCGAGACCGATCTCGCCTTCGCCCGCAATGCTGCCTCCGACGTGCTGAGCATGGGCGACAAGGACGCCAGCCAGCACTGGGAAAATCCGGAAACCGGCGCGCGTGGCTCGGTGACGCCGATCGCGCAATCCTACGCCGCCGAGGACGGCCGCAAGTGCCGCGATTTCCTGGCGAGCTATGTCAACGGCACCACCGAAAGCTGGCTCCAGGGTGCCGGCTGCCAAAGCAGCCGTGGCCGTTGGGAGATTCATACGCTAAAGCCGTGGCGTAGTTAGGATTCGGCTGGCCTGACTAGTTGCAAAAATGCCACTCCGCCCCCACATGGATCGCGGGTGGGGCGGGGAGCCCTTTGAACAATTCGATTTCTTGAAGGAGACGTGACGGATGCGCGACCCCTATGAGGTCTTGGGGGTGCCGCGGAGCGCTACCGCTGCCGCGATCAAGAGCGCCTATCGCAAGCTGGCCAAGAAGCATCATCCCGACAGCAACAAGGATGATCCCAAGGCCGCCGAGCGCTTCTCCGAGATCAATTCAGCCAACGAGATCATCGGCGACGAGGACAAGCGCAAGCAATTCGACCGCGGCGAGATCGATGCCGAGGGCAAGCCGCGCTTCCAGGGCTTTCCGGGCGGCGGCCCACGCGGTCGCGCGGGCGCGGGTCCCGGCGGCTTCGAGTACTCGTTCCGTGGCGGCGGTGCGGGCCCCGGCGCAGGTGCCTTTGAGGACATCCTCAACAGCATGTTTGGCGGCGGGATGCGCGGCGCGCGGCCTGGGGCCGGGGGCGGTGGTCAGTTCGAATTCGACACCGGCGGGATCGGGCTCGATCTCGACGTCAACGTCGCCATGTCCGTCTCGCTGGAAGAATCGGTCAAGGGCGGCGAGAAGCGCGTTCGGTTGCCGAATGGCAAGGAACTCAACGTCAAGATTCCGGCTGGCGTCATTGAGGGCCAGCAGATCCGGCTGCGAGGACAGGGCGAGACCGCTCAGGGTCATCCGCCCGGCGATCTCCTGATCACCATCAGCATCGCGCCTCATGCCTTCTTCAAGATCGAGGGGGCGGACCTCAGGATCGATCTGCCTGTCACGCTTTACGAGGCTGTGCTCGGCGGCAAGGTCCGCGTGCCCACGCTCGGTAATGCCGTGGAACTGTCGGTCCCGAAAAACACCTCGAGCGGCCGGACTTTCCGCCTCAAAGGTAAGGGCTTGCCGAAATCTGGCGGAACCGGGGATCTCTTCGTCACCATCAGGATTATGCTACCGGACGGGAACGACGCCGAGCTTGAAGCATTGATGGAAAAGTGGCGGGACCAACATCCCTATAATCCGCGAAGCGGGCTCGGCTAGGGCGCTATCCGAGTTCACCTCGACGATCGGAGCATTCTCTTCCCGACAGGATGATGCTCAACATACGCCTGAAGCGCGGATGGCGCTTCGACGTCGACATTTGAGACGCGTCGACTGTCCGGCGGGACAGCCGATAAAAAGGTGCGGCCTCGAGAGGGGGACCAGCGCGGTACCAAAAACCCCAATCGAGGCCGCCCGCGTCGATCGGCGGATCGAACGCTGCTCATTTTCGCGTGAGCATCCGGTGCGATAATGAGACGCGCCGATGTCCTGATTCCAAATTTTCAATGACGGAATCGAGGCACCGCATTTGCGCGGTTGCCTAGCCGCCGTTTTTCTCGGCTTGGTCGTACACGGCCTGCGCCACCTTGGTCAGCCGGTCACGGTCGCTGCCGCCACCGCTGACGACGTAGCCGACGCCGCGCTCGGCCCAGAACAGCGCTCCATCCTTGTCCGTCTTGGCGTATCGCATCTGCGTCTCGCCGGTTTCGGTCTTGGCGGTGTAGATCGTATAGCGCTCGCCCGAGGCGCCCTCGTACATCAGGAACGAGGCCGGCCCGCTCGGCCCCGGCAGCAGCCGGCCACCGACCAGCTTCAGCCCGCTCGCCTCCAGGTTGGGGGCGAACACGGTCCAGCCGCAGCGCCGGGTCAGCCAGGCCTGGAGGTGGTCGCGCTCGTTGCCGGGCACTTCGACCGGATGGCGGACCTCGACGACATAAAGGCGGTGAGCGTCGAGCGCGTCCTCGGTAAAGCTCTGGAAGGTCGAAGGCGCGTTGGCGGCGCCATGCGCGACCCAGCCGGCCGTGCCGCCGGCGACGAAGGCAACCAGCGTGGCCGCCACCGCACCGTAGAGCCATTGCCGCGGACGGCGCTCCAGTCGCTCGAGCTCCAGCCGGGCCGGCACCGGCTCCTGGGCGACGCTGTCGTACCGGGCATGCAGCAGCTCGGCCATGGTACGCCAGGATTGCACCCGCTCGGCATCTTCGGGGTGCGCGGCAAGCCAGGCCTCGACATCGGCGCGGCGCTCGGCCGGCAGCTCGCCATCGACAAAGGCGTGCAATTCGTCTTCGGTCACGGGAATATTGCGGTCGTTCATATCGGTCGTCTCTGGCTCTGTGGCCTAAAATATCTGACGCGGTTCAATTGCGCTGCTTCTCTCTCCGTGCAGGGGAGGCGGCCCGCGCGATGCATCAATACTGCTATCATTTCACCCGCCTGAGCGCGGGGCGCTCACCCTCCAGCGAGGCTTTGACGTGGGCGCGGGCGCGTGCCAGGCGCGACATCACGGTGCCGATCGGCACGCCCTGGATGTCGGCGACCTCGCGGTAGCTCATGCCCTCCAGCATCACCAAAAGCAGCACCGAGCGTTGCTCCTCGACCAGTGTCGCGAGCGCCTTCTCGATGTCGCGTCCCTCAGCCTCCGTCCCGCTGGCATCCGGGTTGTTCTCCGTCAGCTGCATGAATTGCGGCCGCCTGGCCAGCGAGCGGCGCCGGTTCTTGTTGAGGTTGGTCAGGATCGTATAGAGCCAGCTCCTGACGTCGCCTCCGAGAAACAATCGCTCCGAACGCAGTGCGCGCACCAGCGTGTCCTGCACCAGATCGTCGGCCGCGTCCGCATCGCGCGTCAGCGCGCGAGCGTAGCGGCGCAACGCCGGGATCATGGCTTCCACGCTCTGGCGAAACGCACTCATTGCCGTCTTGACGTCCTTCACATCAGGCGCGAGCGCCCATAGCGATCATAACACCCGAATGGAACGGCTATTCCGGTGCCGGAAACAGCGTTAACGCCGCGTATTAGGACTGTACCGCAGGGGAGGGCTGGTGTACCTCCAGACCTTAACGAGAGCTACAGGACGTTAGCAAATGGCGCAGAATTCAGGTCTGATGCAAGGATTGATGCAGGGCAAGCGCGGGGTCATCCTTGGCATTGCCAATAACCGCTCGATCGCCTGGGGCATCGCCAAGGCATGCCAGGCGGCCGGTGCCGAGATCGCGCTCACCTATCAGGGCGATGCGCTGAAAAAGCGGGTCGAGCCGCTGGCCGCCGAGCTCGGCGCGCTTGTGCTCGGTCATTGCGACGTCACCGACGCTGCGACCATCGACGCTGCGTTCGATGCCCTCAAGGAGAAGTGGGGCAAGATCGATTTCGTCGTGCACGCGATCGCCTATGGCGAGCAGCTCGACGGCCGCTACGTCGACACGACGGCGGAAAACTTCTCCAAGTCGATGCTGATCTCCTGCTATTCGCTCACCGCGCTCGCACAGCGCGCCGAGAAGCTGATGACCGACGGCGGATCGATCCTCACGCTCAGCTATTACGGCGCCGAGAAGTGGATGCCGCGCTACAACGTGATGGGCGTGGCGAAGGCCGCGCTTGAAGCGAGCGTGCGCTATCTTGCCGCCGACCTCGGCGAGAAGGCGATCCGCGTCAATGCGATCTCGGCAGGGCCGATCAAGACGCTTGCCTTCGCCGGCATCTCTGATTCCCGCCTGCTGCTGAAATACAACGAGATCAACGCACCGCTGCGGCGCAACGTCACGATCGAGGAGGTCGGCGACAGCGCGGTGTATTTCCTGTCCGACATGTCGCGCGGCGTCACCGGCGAGATCCATCACGTCGACTCCGGTTACAACGTGCTGGGAATGGGCCGGCCCGAGGCATCGGGCGCGGCGCCGAAGGACTGATCACCACCCGAAATGGCCGTGCCCACGATCTATTATCTTCGCCACGGCGAGACCGAGTGGAATGCGCTCGGCAGGCTTCAGGGCACCAGGGACATTCCGCTGAATGCGCGCGGCCGTGACCAGGCCGTGCAGGCAGGCCTCATTCTGGCCGATCTCCTCAGGCGCGACGGCCGCGATCGGGCGGCGCTGGCCTATGTGTCGAGCCCGCTCGGCCGCGCGCGGCAGACCATGGAACTGGCACGCGGCAAGCTCGAATTGCCTGTGACCGACTATGCGCTGGACGACCGCCTGCGCGAGATCGGCTACGGCGTCTGGGAAGGGCTGACGTTGGCCGAAAGCGAGGCGAGAGATCCAGAGATCTATGCCAGGCGTCTCGCCGACAAATGGAAGGTGGGCCCCTCGGGCGGGGAGACTTACGCCGACGTGCAGGTCCGCGTGCGCGCCTGGTACGACGAGCTCAAGGCCGACACCGTCGCGGTTGCCCATGGCGGGACCTGCCGGGCGCTGATGGTTTCGCTCGGCCTGGAAACGCCTGTAAGCGCCGCCGAGCTCTATATCGAGCAGGGCGCGGTCTATGTGTTTCGCGACGGCCGGCTGGATAAATATAGTTAGGCCCGGCTCATCGTCCGCCCTCCCGCCGTCATGCCCGGGCTTGTCCCGGGCATCCACGGACTTTCTTGCCTGCGGTGACCAGGAACGTGGATGGCCGGGACAAGCCCGGCCATGACGAGCTTGGCGGGTATTTGACGCTCATTTCAGGGCGCGTTACGACAAAAGCCAGAACTGACCTACGAGCTAGAGACTGATGTCCTTCAACACCTTCGGCCACATGTTCCGCGTCACCACCTTTGGCGAGAGCCACGGGGTGGCGATCGGCTGCGTGGTCGACGGCTGCCCACCGATGATCCCGCTCACCGAGGCCGACATCCAGCGGGACCTCGATCGCCGCAAGCCGGGCCAGTCGCGCTTCACCACCCAGCGCCAGGAGCCGGACCAGGTCAAGATCCTGTCCGGCGTGATGGCGCATCCGGAGACGGGGGTGCAGGTGACGACGGGCACCCCGATCGGACTCCTGATCGAGAACACCGACCAGCGTTCGAAGGACTATTCCGAGATCAAGGACAAGTTTCGTCCCGGCCATGCCGACTTCACCTATGAAGCGAAGTATGGCCTGCGCGACTATCGTGGTGGCGGCCGCTCGTCTGCGCGTGAGACCGCGATGCGCGTTGCCGCCGGTGCGATTGCGCGAAAGGTGCTGCCCGATGTGAAGGTGCGCGGCGCGCTGGTGCAGATGGGGCCGCACAAGATCGACCGCGGGAAGTGGGACTGGGACGAGATCGCCAAGAACCCGTTCTTCTGCCCGGACAAGGACAAGGCCGCGTTTTTCGAGACCTATCTCGACGGCATCCGCAAGAGCGGCTCCTCGATCGGCGCGGTACTCGAGATCGTCGCCGAAGGCGTGCCGGCGGGCCTCGGCGCGCCGATCTACGCCAAGCTCGATTCCGATCTGGCGGGTGCGATGATGACCATCAACGCCGTGAAGGGCGTCGAGATCGGCGCCGGCTTTGGCGCCGCCGAGCTCACCGGCGAAGAGAATGCCGACGAGATGCGCACCGGCAATGACGGCACGCGCTTCCTGTCCAATCACGCCGGCGGCATTCTGGGCGGCATCTCCACCGGACAGCCGGTGGTGGTGCGTTTCGCGGTGAAGCCGACGTCGTCGATCCTGCAGCCGCGCCTCACCGTCGATCGCCAGGGCGCCGACACCGAGATCATGACAAAAGGCCGCCACGACCCCTGCGTCGGCATCCGCGCTGTCCCCGTCGGCGAAGCCATGATGGCCTGCGTGCTCGCCGACCACTTCCTGCGGGACCGCGGGCAGGTCGGACGCTGAGTTCTTCACCTCTCCCCGTCGGGGAGAGGTGAGTACGCCCAGCGTCGCGGTACCAGCCCACCGCGCAGCTTGACGATCCCACAACTTCGTCGGCAAATGCGGCCATGGAAAGCTCCGAGCTCCAGCGCATCATCAATTGGCTGATCGACGGCGCCAGGTCGTCACGGGGCCCGGCCGAGATGATTGCAGACGCCTGTGAGCATCTGGTTGCGGCCGGACTGCCGCTGTGGCGGTTCGGTGTCTTTATCCGCACCCTGCATCCCGAGATCTACGGCCGCAATTTCATCTGGCGGCAGGGCGAGGAAGTCGAGATCGGCACCGTCGATTTCGAGATTCTCGCCACGCCTGAATTTGCCCGGAGCCCGCTTCGGATCGTGTTCGAGGAGGGGCTAGAGGTGAGGGGGCGCATGGATGACCCCGACAGCAAACGCTTTCCGTTCCTGGACGACATGCGTGCCGAGGGCGTCACCGACTACATCGCGACGCCGATGCGGTTTCTCGACGGTTCGATCCATGCCATCAGCTGGACCACCCGGCATCCCGGCGGCTTCAGCGAAGACGACATTGCGACGATCCGCTCCATCGTGGCGCCGCTCGCGCGCGTCAGCGAAATCGTCACCCTGCGCCGCACCGCTGCGACACTGCTGGACACCTATGTGGGAAATCGCGCCGGCGAGCGCATCCTCGCCGGCCAGATCCGCCGCGGCCACAACGACACGATGCAGGCCGCGATCTGGCTGTCGGACCTGCGCGGCTTCACCGCGTTGTCCGACCGGCTGCCGGCCGAGATGGTGGTCGATATCCTCAACCGCTATTTCGACTGTCAGGTCACCGCGATCCGCGGCCATGGCGGCGAGGTCCTGAAATTCATGGGCGATGGCCTGCTCGCGGTGTTCCCGATCGACGAATATGTCGGTGATGCCGCCCATGTCTGTTCACGCGTGCTGGAAGCGGCGCGCGAATCCCGTGCCAGCGTCGAGGCGCTGGCGCACCCGGTCGGCGATGTCGTCGAGCGCTTCCGCTTCGGCGTCGCGCTGCATGTCGGCAACATCCTCTACGGCAATATTGGCGGCGGCAACCGCCTCGACTTCACCTGCATAGGGCCGGCCGTCAATCTCGCGGCGCGGATGGAGAAGATCGCGGGGCGCCTGGGGCGGACCGTCGTCGCCTCGGAGGTTTTCGCAAACGTCTGCCATCACGATTGGCGCGACCTCGGCGATTTTCCGATCGCGGGATTCTCCAAGGCGCAGCGCGTGTTCGGGCTCGCCGAGGAGACGCCGGTAGTGATGGCGTGAAAGCCGAGCCATGATCCCACACGTGAGACGGTGGGCTTGCTTGGCACTCTTGCTGTGTCTGCCTGCCTGCGGCTTCGTTCAGGACGAAGCGATTGACGGACCCTATCGCCTTGTCGCCATCGACACGGATGAGAACATGACGCTTTGCCGTTCCGTCGGGACGGATGGGACTTGCGTTGGCGATGGCCTTCCGGAGCCCACGGTCTTTCAAGCCGGCGCGAACGCCCATTACATCGTGTTCGCGCGCCATCCTTGGAAATGGGGAAAGCAACCAGACCGCTCGGTCACGGAGTTCTATTATATCTCGCGAAAAGAAAATGAATGGGACGTTGCGGTCCGGGTCTCCGTGAGCGGACCCTTCAATGAAGCTGAATACCGGAAGGAGAAACAAAGACTGAGGCTGCCGGAGTTCAGTAAGGTCTTTGCAAAATTGAAGTAACGTAGCCGGCGTTGCGGAGAACGCCGGCTGCCGACCGCGAGAGTCAATACGCAACCTTCATCGCCAGCGTCGCGATCACGATCATGATGGCGCCGCCGACGCGGGTTGCGATCTGGGCGAAGGCCATCAGGCCCATACGGTCCGCAGCGCCGAGGATGGCGACGTCGCCGGTGCCGCCGAGCCCGGAATGGCAGGCGGTGACGATCGCCGCCTCGACCGGATACATGTTAAGCCATTTGCCGACGAAGAAGCCGGAGGCGACCATCGCCAGCACCGTCGTCGTGCAGATCGCGATGTAGCCCGGATTGAACGAGGCGACGAGCTGCTGCCATGACACCAGCAACGCTCCCATCGCCACCAGGATCGCGAAGGTGAGGTTGGTCGACATGAATTTGTTGATCTGGTAGGCGCCGAGCTCCATCTCGGCCGGCAGCAGCTTTGTCAGCTTGAGCGCGACCGCGGCGATGATCATCAGGATCGGGCCGGGAATGCCGGTAGTGGGCGCGAGCACCATGCCGAGCACGAACAGCACGCAGGACAGCACGATGCCGGCACCGAGCAGGCCGAACTCAATCGGGTGATCCGATTGCGTCGGGCCGAGAATGTCGTCATCGCCAGACTTCACCAGCATGCCCTGGCCGCTGAGGTCGCGCCGTTTTTCGCCGAGACGGGCAAGAAGTCCGGCCGCGACGATGGCAACGACGTTGCCGAGCAGCGCTGCCGGCACCATCTGCACGACCAGCTCTCCTTGCGGCCGGTGCAGCATTTCGGCGTAGGCGATCGACAGCGGCAGCACGCCCTCGGCGAGGCCGCCGCCGATGATCGGGATGATCACGAAGAAGAACGTCTCCTTCGGGCTGTGGCCGAACAGCAGCCCGACCGTGACGCCGATCGCGATGGCGCTGAGCGTGCCGATCAACAGCGGCACGAACATCCTGATGAATCCCTGCACCAGGACGCGATGGGGCATGCCGAGGATCGAGCCCGCGACCAGGCAGGCGATGAAGAAATACTGGAAATTGGCGGTGCGAAACGTCGTCGTGATCGCCTTCAGCGCCGTCTCCGGCATCAGGCCGTAGGCGACCAGTGCGGCCGGCACGAACAGGCACATGATCGCCGTGCCGCCGATCCGATTCACCACCGGGATGGTCTGGCCGAGCTTGCCGAGCAGGAAGCCGAGCAGCATCAGCACCGACAGCCCGCCGATCACATCATTCGGCAGCTTTCCGGAATAGACCGCGGCCGTACAGACGAGTGCTGCGGGAACGTAGACGGTGATCGGCAGCGGGCCGATTTTCAGTGCTGCGAGTGCGGATGGCTGCGTGGTGTCCGCGAGCTTCATGGTCGTGTCGGTCAAGAATACCTCCCTTTGTCGTTTCGTGCTTTTGCTTGCTTGCGCGTCCTTAGAACCAGGGATTGTCCGCCCGGTGCCGCGCCTCGAAGGCGCGGATGTCGTCGGCAAAGGCCAGCGTCGAGCTGATGGCGTCGCGGCCGGTGAGGAACGCCTCTTTCCGCGCCGGCTCGATCGCGAACGGGATCGTGCCGCCGCCTTCGATGCGGATTGTTTGCGCTTCGAGATCGATGGTGAGGCGGTTGCTGGCTGGGCTTGCGACGATGCCGGCGAGGGGGCCGACGGTTGCGGCATCGAGGCCGATCGTCAGCAGGCCGTTATTGGCGCAATTGTCGTTGAAAATCCCGGCGAAGGTGGTGCCGATCAGGGCGCGGATGCCGAGCTGCTGAAGTCCCCAGACGGCATGTTCGCGGCTCGACCCGCAACCGAAATTCGGCCCGACGACGAGAAAACAGGCGTTGCGATAGCCCTCTCTGTTCAGCACGAAATCGGGATTCGGCTTGCCTGCAGTGAAGCGGAGCAGGTTGAAGGCGCCTTCGCCGAGGCCGCTGCGATCGACGCCCTTCAGGAACATCTTCGGCATGATCACGTCGGTGTCGATATTGGGCGTCATCATCGGCGCCGCGGCGCCGGAGACACGATGGAATGGCGTCATGGCAGATATTCTCCGATCAGATCGCGCACGTCGGTGATGTGGCCCGTGACGGCAGCGGCCGCGACCATCGCCGGGCTCATCAGATGCGTGCGTGCGCCGGGCCCCTGGCGGCCCTCGAAATTGCGGTTGGTCGAGGAGGCCGAGCGCTGGCCGGGCGCAAGAACATCGTCGTTCATCGCAAGGCACATCGAGCAGCCGGACTGTCGCCACTCCACGCCGGCATCGATCAGGATCTGCGCGATCCCCTCTGCCTCGGCCTGGACGCGGACCTGGGTCGATCCGGGAACGACGATGGCGCGAACGCCCGATGCAACACGACGGCCTCGGAAGATCTTGGCCGCGTCGCGCAGATCCTCGATGCGCGAGTTGGTGCAGGAGCCGATGAAGGCGAGGTCGATCGGCACCGATTGGATCGACATTCCCGGCGTCAGGCCCATATAGGCGAGGGCGCGCGTGGCGGCATGGCTGTCGGGATTGGGGACACAACCGGTCACGGCAATCGCCTGGTCCGGGCTCGTGCCCCATGTCACTAGAGGTGCCACGTCGCCGGCATCGATCGTCATCTCCCGGTCGAAACAGGCATCGGGATCCGAGCGAAGCTGCAACCAGGCTTTGGTGGCGCGATCCCACATTTCGTCCTTGGGCGCGCGGGGGCGGCCCTTGAGATAGTCGAGCACCTTCTGGTCGGGCGCGATGACGACGCCGCGCGCGCCGGCCTCGACGATCATGATCGACATCACGATGCGTCCCTCGACGCTCATCTCGGTGATGGCAGGGCCAGCGAACTCCACCGCATAGCCGGTGGCGCCATCGGCGCCGATGCGCCGGATGATCTCCATGACGATGTCCTTCGGCGTCACCCCGAGCGGCGGGCGTCCGGTCACGTTGATGCGCATCGCCTTCAGCCGGCGGTAACGCACCGTTGAGGTCGCCAGATAATGCTCGATGTCGGAGGTGCCGATGCCGTAGCCGAGCGCGCCGAAGGCACCGTAGGCCGTGGTGTGGCTGTCGCCGGCAGCGATCACCATGCCCGGCATCACCAGTCCCTGTTCGGGGGCGACGACATGTTCGATGCCCTGGCGCGGATCAAGGACGTCGAAATATTCGATGCCGAAATCGCGCGCGTTGTCGGCGAAATAGTCGACCTGCCGCGCGGCGTCGGCATCCGGCATCTGCCGCGTGCGACGGGCCGCGGTCGGATTGACGTGGTCGACCACCATCAGGGCGGCGGAGGGATTCCACACTTTCCGCCCCGCTGCGCGTAAACCCGCAAAGGCCTGCGGGCTTGTGTATTCGTTGAGCACGGTGCGATCGACATAGAGCAGCACCAGCCCGTCATCGTCGAGCTTGCGAACCACATGCGCGTCGATCAGTTTGTCGTAGAGCGTGCGCCCTGACATCAGGCCTCCCCAGAGAGGAATTTGACTTTCGTCGAGGGTGCAGGCCGGGCCGGTGGAAATCCAATGTCACCTCATGATATTATTATGCAGAATTTGCATAAGCAGGGCGGATGGCATGGAGATCAACTGGCTGCACGATTTCATCGCGGTGGCGTCAACGCGCAGCTTTTCGCGCGCAGCCGAACAACGGAATTCATCGCAGCCCGCGCTGAGCCGCAGGATCAAGGCGCTGGAAATCTGGGCGGGCGCCGCGCTGTTCGAGCGCACGACGCACGCGGTGAGCCTGACGGCTGCAGGCGATGCGTTTCGCCTCACCGCGGAGGATATCATCCGCCGCCTGTCCGCCGGCCGCCTGGAAGCCCAGGAACTGGCGCGCGGTTCATCCGACGTGCTGAAATTCGCATCGACCAACGCGCTGTCGCTGACATTCTTTCCGGACTGGCTGCGCCAGGTCGAGGCGACGCTGTCATTCGTGCCGAACGTCCAGCTTGTCGCCAACCACATGGAAGCCTGCGAGCGCATGCTGCTGGCGGGCGAGGTGCATTTCCTGCTCTGCCACCATCATCCTTCCGTGGTCACTGCGCTGACGACGTCGCAATTCCGCTCGGCCCATGTCGGCGATGATTGCCTGATTCCGGCGTCTGTGCCGGTCTCCAGATCAAGCAAGGCGCCGCGCTTCAGGCTGCCAGGAACGGCGGCCGCGCCAGTGCAGTTCCTGAGCTACCGCTCCGAGTCAGGCATGGGAACGATCCTCGAGGCCGTCCGCGCGACTTCGCCGCTCAAGGCGAAGCTCAAGCCGGCATTCACCTCGCATCTTGCAAAGCTTCTCGTCACCATGGTCCAGGCTGGCCGCGGCATGGCCTGGCTGCCGCAAAGCCTGATTGCCGATCAACTCGCCTCCGGCGAGCTGGTGAAAGCCGGCGGACAGGAGTGGGAGATCCCGATCGAGATCCGGGTGTTCCGCCCGAGGTCGCGACTGACGCCGGCCGCAGAAGCGTTCTGGACCCATGTTCAGGAGCGTCCGCCGGTGAGCAGTTCGCGCAAGGCGGCTCGCGCCCGCCGGAGCTAGCGCCTATTCCTCCGGCTCGGTCGTGAACAGCAGCGGATAGCCCTTGGCGCGGCCGGCATCGGTGGCGCGGGTGGCCTTGGTCTCGGCGACGTCCTTGGTGAAGACGGCGACGACACAGGCCCCGAGCTTGTGCGCGGTGATCATGACCTTGTAGGCCTGATCCTCGGTCATGCGGAATTCGGCCTTGAGCACCATGGTGACGAACTCACGTGGCGTGTAGTCGTCGTTGATCAGGATGACCTTGTGCAGCTTCGGCCGCTCGACCTTGGTCTTCGTCCTGGTTTTCGGCTTGGTAACGGTGTCGCTCATTCCGCCTCCCGGACACGGCGGGCTCGTGTTCCTCGGCCCGAGCGATCAGCCCGGGGCCTTGGTACCATATTGCAGGACCTGGACCTTCTCCAAGGTGATCAGGCCGCTCGACATCATGCCGTCCAGGATGGGCAGGAATGCGTTGATGTTGTCTTCGCTGTCGACGATCTCGATCAGGAGCGGCAGGTCTTCCGAGAGCCGCAGGATTTTCGAGGTGTGCAGCCGGCTGGACTTGCCGAACCCCATCGGGCCACGCAGCACGGTGGCGCCGGCGAGATGTCGCTCGCGAGCGGCCAGCACGATGGCTTCATAGAGCGGCTTGGCGCCATAATGGTCGCTCTCGCCGATGAAGATCCGCAGCGAAACTGCCTGATTGGGGATTTGCATGATCAGCTCCTGGTCAAGCGGTTGTAGCGGCTCGCGATCATATGCCCTGTCCACACGGACACCAGCCAGCAGACGACGGATGCCGCGACGTAGCCGAGTGCGGTGTATTTCATGCCGCCGTGGAACAGCCGGAAGGTCTCGAGGCTGAAGGTCGAGAAGGTGGTGTAGCCGCCGCAGAATCCGGTCATCACGAACTGCCGATGCTCAGGGCGGGCCAGCACGCGGCCGTCGGGGCCGGTCAACGTCGCATAGAAGCCGATGATGAGCGAACCCGTCGCGTTGATGAACAGCGTCGCGAAGGGAAAGCCAGAACCTGTATCGAGCACGAGCCCGACCAGATAGCGCGTCAGCCCGCCGACGATGCTACCGGCGGAAACCCAGGCGTAGAGCATCGCCGTGCGCCAGCGGTCGGCAGCGGCAGCGGAGGGCTTCATCTGCCGCTAGCCTCCCAGACTGTCCGCGAGGAGGAAGCCGCAACTCACGGCCGCAAGGCACAGTCCGACCGAGAGGACGACATTGCCGATTGCGTGCACCGGCTCGCCGCCGCGCGCCAGGGTCAGCGTTTGCAGGCTGAACGAGGACACCGTGGTGTAGCAGCCGAGGAAGCCCGTCACCGCGAACAGCCACGGATTGGGCGAGGCAAACGCCGAGCCGGGATGGGTCGCCAGTGCGCCAAAGATACCGATCAGGAAGGCGCCGGTGACGTTGATGGTCATGGTGCCCCAGGGAAAGGTCTCGCCCAGCCGCCGCGCGATCGCGCCGGAGAGGAAATAGCGGGCGCAGCCACCCAAAGCGCTGCCGACCACGATTGCGATCACTCCGCTCAGCACGACGAACAGCTCCCCGTCATCCCTTGTCCTCCGCCGTCAAGCCGTCGCTGACGGCAAGCAGTCCCACCAGCGCGATCAGCGTGAAGCCGAGTCCAGCGAGGAACGTCCCCATCGGACCAAAGGCGTCCCACAACGCGCCGGCGATGACGCTCGCGGCCAGCATCGCAAGGCCCGTGAACAGATTGAAATAGCCGAACGCGGTGCCGCGTAGCGCCGACGGTGCAGTATCTGCGACAAGGGCCGAGAGCAACCCTTGCGTCAGTCCCATATGCAGCCCCCACAGCACGACACCAAGCGCAAGGCCGATCAAATTCGGCAGCAGTGCGAGAGCGAGATCGGCGCCGGCGAGAACGACGAGGCCGAGCGCGAGCAGGGCAGGGCGATTGATCCGGTCCGACAGCACGCCGGCCGGATAGGCCGAGAGCGCGTAGGTGATGTTCATCAGCACCAGCACCGCCGGAACCCACATCGCATTGAGGCCGATGTTCTGGGCGCGCAGGATCAGAAAGGCTTCGCTGAAACGGGCGAGCGTGAAGACGACCCCGACCGCCACGATGCGCCAGTACACGGGTCCAAGCTGTCGCATCGCCGCGGTGTTGAGCGGGTTCTTCGCAACATCCCGGCTCGGATCCGGCTCTGGCTCATCGACCGCGAACGTGATCAGTCCAAAGGACAGGAATGCCGGTGCGACCGCCATCCAGAACACAGCGACAAAATGATCTGACGTCCACCACATCAGGCCGATCGCGGCAAGCGGTCCGACGAAAGCGCCGACCGTGTCGAGCGACTGCCGCAGGCCAAAGCTCGCGCCGCGCAGACCCGCCGGCGAGATATCGGCGATCAGCGCATCGCGCGGTGCGCCGCGAATGCCTTTGCCGACGCGATCGATGAAGCGCGCCGCCACCAGCCAGCCGACGCTGGGCGCGAGCGGGAATAACGGCTTGGTCAGGGCGGCGAGGCCATAGCCGAGGGCGGCGAGCAGCTTGCGGCGGCCGAGCCAGTCCGACAGGGCGCCGGAGAAGATCTTGGTGATCGCGGCGGTCGCCTCTGCGATGCCCTCGATGAAGCCGACGGTGAGCGTGGAGGCGCCGAGCACCGTGACGAGATAGACCGGCAGCAGCGCATGGATCATCTCCGAAGAGATGTCCATCAGCATCGAGACGAAGCCGAGCACCCAGATTCCCCTGGGCAGCTTGGGGCGGGCAGCATTCTGTATGGTCGTCACATCGTGGCCTTCACGTCCTGGACATCCCCTTGGCCCTCGTTTTCGGGCAACAAAAAACCCGCCATTGGCGGGCTTGTCCACGCTCCCGCCAAAGGCAGAGGCCCAATGATTGCCTCGCCTCAAGCAGGAGCCATCAGCCCACTAGGGTCATTCGACCACCGGGCGGTTGTCGGGGGACTCCATCCCCATCTGTGCGGCAAGCCTAGCATGGAAATCGCAAGGAACAAGTGGGGTGGCTGCGCTGTCCCGTGGCGCGAACACGTGGCGGCGCAAGCGTGGCGACATGGCGGCGGTTTCGCGCTGGCCCGTGAAAACTCTAACTCGAATGTGAAGCACAAGCGATCTTCGCGCTTTGCGGCAGGACGTTTGCATGTCACCATCGCGTCATACGACGGGAGGCCGCGATGCGCTTGCTGTTCTCGATCGGGGCTATGTTGACGGCCGGCATACTTGCCGGAGGGGACGTTGCGGGCATTGCGGCGCCAGGTCCTAAATTTGAATCGCCGAACTTCGAACCGTCAAGACAGCAGCGACTGGTGGCCGACGGCGATGCGCAGTCGGTCGATATCGAACTGATCCTCGCGGTCGACGTCTCCTACTCCATGGATATGGATGAGCTCGCGATCCAGCGCGAGGGCTACGCGCAGGCGATCCAGTCGAAGGAGTTCTTGCAGGCGCTGAAGGTCGGCCCCAATGGCAGGATCGCGGTGACCTATTTCGAATGGGCCGCGTCCAGCGATCAGAAGATCATCATCCCCTGGCGGCTCATCGACGGGCCGGAGACGGCGGATGCGGTTGCGGCCGAGATCCTGAAGACGCCGATCCGTCGCGCCTCGCGCACCTCGATCTCGGGTGCGATCGGATTTGCGATGCCGCTGTTCGATGAGGATCCCTATCACGGGCTTCGTCGCGTCATCGACATTTCCGGCGACGGTCCCAACAACAATGGCGGCCCGGTCACCGTGGCGCGCGACACCGCGCTCGAGAAGGGCATCATCATCAACGGCCTGCCGATCATGGTGAAGGAACCGTCGTATTCGACCATGGATATCGACAATCTCGACTACTACTACGAGGATTGCGTCGTGGGCGGCCCCGGCTCCTTCGTGATCGCGATCAAGGATCGCGAGAAGTTCAAGGAGGCGATCCGTACCAAGCTTCTGATGGAGGTCGCCGGCCGCACGCCCGAGCGTCCGGTGATGCACGTTGCCGAGAAGGACAAGGAGCCGCGGGTCAACTGCCTGATCGGCGAGAAGATCTGGTCGGATCGCTGGGGCCGCTAACGGCTCATCACGATGATGCCGTTCGCCTCATGTGTCAGGCGTCCGGGATTAACCCCTCATTACCCGCGGCATGGCCCAGTCGATGTCTGAATGTGGCTGACGCCGACTGCCGATGCTCGAAGCAGGCGAGTGCGTCGGGGCATTCGCCGAGCAAGCTGGCCACCGTCACACAAAGCACCAACCAGATTTCGCCCGCCAATGAGCGGACGTATCACCAGAGCGCTTTGCTGGGCGATTGGAAGGCAATTGGGCGGACAATAACCAGGCCGTCGGCTCCAAGGTCGTGAACGACGGGCAGAACGGCAAGATCATCTACCAGGTCGGCACCAAATCCTTCACGGTGCCGGTGACGAAATATCCACCGGCGGATTCGTCGTCGTCTGTGGACAGGACGGCGTAGCCATCTGCGACAGACTTTCCTGCTGCGTACGTTGTTTTTACACGATCATTGCGAGCGCAGCGAAGGAGAATCCGATGACCGACGAGCATCGGATGATGGTTGGTGCCGCGACCGTCTTGTCGTCTCCGACATCGACGCGAGGCTCGCCTATTGCCGCGACGTGCCCGGCAATCGGCTCACATTCGGGAGGGGAACGGACGCCGCGACTTGACACGTCGGCCGCGGCGCCCGGTGAAGATCAGATCCGTGCCTCCAGGATCAGGTTGAACGGTGTTTCCGCGGCGCGGCGGAAGCGCGACAACCCGCCTTCGCTGGCGACCTTGCGCAGCCTTGCCTCGCCGGCTTGCGCGCCGAGTGCAAGGCCCACCTCCTGGTCGAGCGAGGCCGGCGTGCAGATCATGGTCGATGCTGCGTAATAGACGCGTCCGACCGGATTGAGATTGTCTTCCAGGCGGTCGCCAGCGAACGGCTCGACCAGCATGCAGGTGCCGTCCTCTGCCATGGTCTGCCGTACGTGGTTGATGGCGCCGACGGGATCGCCCATGTCGTGCAGACAATCGAAGAAGCAGACGAGATCATAGTTCTCGGCCGGATAGGTCTTGGCTGAGTGAACGGCGAAATTCACGCGATCACCGAGCTTGGCCTCGGCTGCCGCCTTGCGCGCCGCCTCGATCGAACCCTCGTGATAGTCGAAGCCATAGAAGCGCGAATTCGGGAAGGCCTCCGCCATCAGCCGTGTCGAGACGCCGTGCCCGCAGCCGACATCGGCGACCTTGGCACCGCGCTTCAGCTTGTCCACGACGCCGTCCAGCGCGGGCAGCCACTCTTGCACCAGATGATGCATGTAGCCGGTGCGGAAGAAACGGGCGGTGCCGCAGAACAGGCAGTCGCTGCGCCGGTTCCAGCCGACGCCCTTGCCGGATTTGAAGGCGTCCGTGATCTTCGGCTCGTCGAGAAACGCTGCGGCAATGACGTTGCCGACCGCGCCGAGGAAGACCGGGCTGTCCGGGTCGGCGAGCGCCATCGCCTGCTCCGGCAGCATTGAGAACTTTCCTGAACCGGCATCGTATTCGACGTAGCCGGATGCCGCCTGGCTCGCCAGCCATTCGCGGACGTAGCGTTCTGTCGTTCCGGTGGCTTTTGCGAGCTCGGCGGAGTTCATCGGTCCCTTGGCGGCGAGGGCGCGATAGAGCCCGAGCTTGTCGCCCAGGAGGACGAGCGATGCGTTCATCGCCGCCCCCACCTCGGTGATCATCTTGCCCATAAAGGCATTCAACCTGTCGGAATTGACCTCCATGACAGCCTCCATGCAATGTCGGGCATTTTCAAAAGGTCTGTGCAATCGCGCAGTGATCGGACCTTGCCAAGCCTTTTTGCAGTCAAAGCCGAGGCCTGAACTTACGCGTCCTCTCAATGGGTCAATCCGCCACGGAGGAGGTTCAAAGCGTCAGAAGGAGGTGATCCGGAACCGGACGGCGCGACCGGCGGCATCGCATCGCTGGTATTGGGGCGAGCTCCGGCGTATAATTCGTCCACTATCCTGACGGTTATGTGAATGTCCAGCCTTCTGCGCTCCTGTGGTCTCGTAACTCTCTTCGCGGTGTTGTGCCTCGGCGGAGCGCCGGTTCATGCGCAAGTCGCGCCCTTGCGGTATTGGATTCCGGGTGGGGCTTTCGGTTATGGCGGCAGCACTGAGAGCTACGGCAACTTTCCAAGCTTCAATGCTGGCGAGGCCAATGGTGGCTACGATTTTCGCCCCGGCTTCTTTGTCGGAAGCCAACGCGGCAGTCTCGGCTTGAGCGGTTTCAGCCAGGCAGGATCTTCGGGGAATTTCAGCGCGCTCTCCTACGACAGCACGCAGTTCGGCTACAACATGAAGACCGCGGGCGGCTCGCCCGTGACCTTCTTTGCCGGATTCGACACGCTGAAATACGGCAACGGTATCGGCAGCTCGGTTGCGCCGCTGACCTCTAGCGCCGCGCCCGGCTACGGCGCATTTGCGGGCGTCGAGTTCAAGCCGACTTCCAACCTCAGCCTGTCGTTCGGGGCGGGGTTCACCCAGCAGGACGGCGGCCGCATGGACAGCGATATCAGGTCGAACATGCTGCCCGGCGAGTCACCGGCGCTGGGCCAGCTGCGGCGCTGAAGCTTCATCGCGTAAACCGCGCGACCAATTCCACATGTGGCGTGTGACGGAACTGGTCGACCGGGACCACCGCGTCGATCTTGTAGCCACCGTCAATCAACAGTCGCGCGTCACGGGCGAAGGTGGCGACATTGCAGGACACTGCAATCACGACCGGCACCTTGCTCGCGGCGAGTTTCAGCGCCTGCGCCTGCGCGCCCTGGCGCGGCGGATCGAACACCACCGCGTCGAAGTCGCGCAGCTCGGGCGGTACCAGCGGACGGCGGAACAGATCGCGCGGCTCGCACCTGATCGGCTTCAGCCCCGGCGTGCGCGCAGCCTTCGCGAGCGCAGCAATGGCACCGGCATCATTGTCATAAGCGGTGATGCGCGCCTTCTCCGCAAGCCGTAGAGCAAACGGACCGACGCCGCAGAAGAGATCGACAACCTCCTTGGCCTTGCCGAGGCGTTCAGCAACGAGCGCTGCCAGAGTCTCTTCGCCCGCGACGGTTGCCTGCAGGAACGATCCCGGCGGCAACGTCACCTCGGCGCGGCCCATCTTTACCGTCGGTGGCAGGCGTTGCAGCACCAGTTCGCCATGTCTTGTCAGTCGCGCCAGGTGATGCTGCTCGGCGACGCGCGACAGCGCGGTGACCAGCGGCGTCGGCAGCGGGCCCGAGCCGCGCACGTCGACATCGAGGCCGTTGACGGTGGCGGTCACCTGGATATCGAGCGGCTTCGTCACCGCCATTTTCGACGTCAGCGGCTCGGCGAGCGCCCAAGCGGCGTCGAGCGCGCCTTCAAGCGCGGGGTCGAGGATCGGGCAGCGGTGGATCGGGATCACGTCGTGCGAGCTCGCCGCCGAGAAGCCGACCTTCAGGATATCATGCGTACCGAAGCGGCCGTGCAACGTGACGCGCCTGCGGCCCACGCCATGGGCATCGATCAGCGGCGCCACCTCGCAAGTAATGCCGGCCTGCGCCAGCGTCTCGACCACGATGTTGCGTTTCCAGGCCTGATAGGGCTCCGCCGCCCAGTGCTGGATCGCACAGCCACCGCAGATGCCGAAATGCGGACAGAACGGTTCGATGCGCTCCGGGCTCGCGACGTCGACCGCCAGCAGCTTGCGGCGGTCGGGATGATGGCCGGCGACATGGTCGACCTCGACGCTCTCGCCTCGAAGCGTGTAGGGCACATAGATCGCCTCGCCCGTCGTCAGCGAGACGCCGTCGCCGCGATGGCCGACGTGATCGATCGTGATGCGTTCAACCACGGCGCGCACCCAAGAAGAACTCGATGTTGCCGTCGCCGCCTGCGATCGAGGAGGGAAATATCTCGATGTCGGTGCAGCCGAGCGATGCGGCAAAGGCCGCGATGTCGTCGCAGATCTCCTGGTGCACGGCGGCATCGCGGACGATGCCCTTCTTGTTGTGCTTCCGATCTGCTTCGAATTGCGGCTTGATCAGCGCCAGCAGGCTCATCGGTGCTGCCGCCAGCGACAGCGCCACGGGAAGCACCGTCTTGAGCGAGATGAAGCTGACGTCGATGACGACGACATCGGGCCGTACGGGCAGTCGCCTGCCCTCATAGGCGCGGATGTCGGTCTCCTCCATCGAGACGATTTTGGGATGACCGCGCAGCGAGGCGTGCAACTGACTGGTGCCGACGTCCACCGCAAACACCAGGCTCGCCCCGTTGGCCAGCAACACCTCGGTGAAGCCGCCGGTGGACGCGCCGACGTCGAGACAGACGTGGTCCTCGATCTCGATCGGGTATCGTTCCAGCGCGCCCGCGAGCTTGACGCCGCCGCGCGAGACGTAGGGATGCGCCGGCTCCGCCTGGATCACCGCGTCCTCGGCGATCGTCTCCGATGGCTTGGCGACCTGCTTGTCATCCGCCGTGACGAGCCCGGCCTCAATCGCCGCGCGCGCCCGCGCCCGGCTCTCGAACAGGCCGCGCTCGACCAACACAATATCTGCGCGCTTGCGGGCAGGGGACATGATCACTCCGGGGCGACTGAAGCGCTATGTAGCGATCAATCGCGCGGCCGCCATCCGGACGCAAGTCTCGAACGCGGCAAGATCGTGCCAGACGTCAACAGGCTGAGCTGCCGGCGTCACCAGCGGGCAGCCATGCAGCTCCAGCGCGTGGATCATCATGAGGTTGTCGACGAGGCCAAAATCCTCGACCGTCAACCCTTGCGCATCGACCAGCCGGCCGTCTTCGGAGGTCGCGTCCATGAAGCGGTTGAGGCGGTCGGCATAGGTGGCGGGATCGTTGGAATAGGCCAGACAAAACTTGCCGCGGCCGGCCATGTAGCCGAGCTCGTAGACGGTGCCGGGATCGGCGCCGGCGCCGCGGAAAGGGGTGAGGTTGGCTATGATGGCATCGGCCTCATCCATCATCGCCTCGTTGCCGCAGAAGATCTGCCGCGAGGCGTCGGGCGCAGTGAGGTCGATCATGTTGTCGAGGGGATAGAGGCCGGTGAGGCCGTGAGCAGCGCAGATCGCGCCCTTGCTGCGGCCGATCTCAACCGCATCCGGCAGGAACACGTCGGGACCTGCCAGATAAATCTTCATGGACCAAAGCCGAAAATTTGGATCGCTTTGCGCCGACCTCTCCCGCAAGCGGGAGAGGTCGAGGCGGCAGCGGTTAGGCCAGCTTGACGGTCTCGGTCTTGGCGTCCTTGCCGAGCGCTTCGAACACCTTGGCGACGATGCCCTTGGCGTCGAGACCGGCGCGGGCGTACATCGCCGCCGGCGTGTCGTGGTCCTGGAACACGTCGGGCAGCACCATTGTGCGGAACTTGACCATGCCGGTGTCGAGCACGCCCTGATCGGTCAGGAACTGCGCGACATGCGAGCCGAAGCCGCCGATCGAGCCCTCCTCGATCGTGATCAGGATATCGTGGTCGCGGGCCAACTTGAGCACCAGTTCGGTGTCCAGCGGCTTCATGAAGCGGGCATCCGCGATCGAGGTGGACAGGCCATGGGCTGCGAGCTCGTCGGCCGCCTTCTCGCATTCGGCCAGGCGCGTGCCGAAGGAGAGCAGGGCGATCTTGTTGCCCTGGCGGATCATGCGGCCCTTGCCGATCTCGAGCGGAATGCCGACTTCAGGCATCTCGATGCCGCGGCCCTCGCCGCGCGGATAGCGCAGCGAGCTCGGACGGTCGTTGATCGCGACCTGGGTCGCCACCATGTGGACGAGTTCAGCCTCGTCCGCCGCGGCCATGATCACCATGTTCGGCAGACAGCCGAGATAGGCGTTGTCGAACGAACCGGCATGCGTTGCGCCGTCGGCGCCGACGAGGCCGGCACGGTCGATGGCAAAGCGCACGGGCAGGTTCTGGATCGCGACGTCATGCACGATTTGGTCGTAGCCGCGCTGCAGGAAGGTCGAGTAGATCGCGCAGAACGGCTTGTAGCCTTCGGTCGCAAGACCGGCGGCAAAGGTCACCGCGTGCTGCTCGGCGATGCCGACGTCGAAGGTGCGGTCCGGGAACGCCTTGTTGAAGATATCGACGCCGGTGCCTGATGGCATCGCCGCGGTTATGGCGACGATCTTGTCGTCCTTCTGCGCTTCCTTGACGAGGCTCTGGCCGAACACGTTCTGGTAGGCCGGCGCGTTCGGCTTGGCCTTGGCCTGGGTGCCGGTCGCGACGTCGAACTTGACGACGGCATGGTACTTGTCGGCGGAGGCTTCCGCCGGACCGTAGCCCTTGCCCTTCTGCGTCACGACGTGGACCAGGATCGGGCCGGTCTCCATGTCGCGGACGTTCTTCAGCACGGGCAGAAGATGGTCGAGGTTATGACCGTCGATCGGGCCGACATAATAGAAGCCGAGCTCTTCGAACAGGGTGCCGCCGTCCATCATGAAGCCGCGGGAATATTCCTCGACGCGGTTGGCGCGGTTGGCGATGATCTTCGGCAGACGCTTGTTGATCTGCTTGGCCGCCTCACGCAGCGTGCGGTAGGTCTTGCCGGAGTAGAGCCGCGACAGGTAGGCGCTCATCGCGCCGACCGGCGGAGCGATCGACATGTCGTTGTCGTTGAGGATGACGATCAGGCGGGAGTTCATCGCGCCCGCATTGTTCATCGCCTCATAGGCCATGCCCGCCGACATCGAGCCATCGCCGATGACGGCGATGACGTTGTTCTTGCCGCCGGAAAGGTCGCGCGCCACCGCCATGCCGAGGCCGGCCGAGATCGAGGTCGAGGAGTGCGCCGCGCCGAACGGATCGTAATCGCTCTCGCTGCGCTTGGTGAAGCCGGACAGGCCGCCGCCGGTGCGCAGCGTGCGGATGCGGTCGCGGCGGCCGGTGAGGATCTTGTGGGGATAGGCCTGATGGCCGACGTCCCAGATCAGCCGGTCACGCGGCGTGTCGAAGACATAGTGGATCGCGGTGGTCAGCTCGACCACGCCGAGACCTGCGCCGAAGTGACCGCCGGTGACCGAGACGGCATCGATGGTCTCCTGACGCAATTCGTCGGCGACCTGGCGAATTTGCTCGACCTTGAGCTTGCGCAGGTCTTCCGGTGTCCGGATGGTGTCAAGAAGCGGCGTCTTGCTGTATGCGTTCACGGCGATTTCCAATTTTTCAGCGCCGGAAGGTCATTCCGGTGCGCGATGGGTTTGCACAATATCGGCGCAGCGCGAGTCCTTAAACCGTCGGAGCCACCTGCATGGGGCAATGCCCCGTCTTCAAGCTTAGGTGAGCCTAAGTGCGCTCCGGTTCAGTCTCTGTGATCCCTGTCACGTAGATCGGCTTCGTCCGTCCAAGCCAATTTCATTAGCGATTTGAAGCGCTTGTCGTCGGTCATCGGTCCCCACGTCAAGGCTAACAAAAAGCCACACTCCGCGCAGCTTTACACCAAAGCTTGGGCCAAAGCCAACCCGCCGGACCGATTAGGGGTATGCAGGTGCAACCGGCGGGCCAATTTGGTTAATCGCGGCGCCGGGGTGGGGTTCCCAATCCTGCCTGGTTCCTTGGCAGGATTTCGGGCGAAAGAACGGACATTTTAGTGGGATTCGCGGGGCCGAAGGGGCGCCGGCAAAAAAATCTTCAATTCTGATACCGCCACCGGCCTTCGCGAGTGCGAGAGGCCGGCGTGCGATCTTGAAAAAGAGCAGGCGGCCGTTGCTCGAAACGGGCAGCTTCGGACGGCGTCCTACTGCACGTCGAGCGGAGCGGTGCCGGCAGCCTGACCGCTGGCGTCCGTCGTGATCTTGTCGACGCGCGCCTCGGCCTGGCGCAAAAGCTCCTCGCACCGGCGCTTCAGGGCCTCGCCACGCTCGTAGATCGAGACGGATTCCTCGAGCGGCACCTTGCCGTCCTCGAGCCGTTTCACGATCGTTTCGAGTTCCTCGATCGCGCGCTCGAAGGTGAGCCTGGAGACGTCGACTTGGGTATTTTCGGCCATATCCGTTTCCGATTGCCCGATTCGCTTCTGATGCAAAACAGCAGAGTTTTGCGGGCGTAATGTGGCGGGCCTGTCTAGGCACCCATCAGGGCGCCGACATGCGCCGTAACAGATTCTTTCAGTCCTTGCAGGTCGTAGCCGCCTTCGAGCACGGAAACAACGCGCCCCCCGGCGGACTTGTCGGCGAGATCCATCAGCTTGCGCGTCACCCAGGCATAATCCTCGGCGCGCAAATTCAGCGAAGCCAGCGGATCGCGATAATGCGCATCGAAGCCCGCGGAGATGATGAGCAACTCGGGGCTGAATTTTTCGAGCTGCGGCAGGATCAAATTCTCGAACGCGGAGCGGAATTCCGGCCCGCCGTCTTCCGAGGCCAGCGGCGCATTGACGATGGTGTCGTGGTCGCCACGCTCGCCCTTGGCACCGGTCCCCGGAAACAGCGGCATCTGGTGGGTCGAGCAGTACATCACGGTCGGGTCGGACCAGAAGATGTCCTGGGTGCCGTTGCCGTGATGCACGTCGAAATCGACGATGGCCGCGCGCTTGATGCCGTATTTGCGCTGCGCGTGGCGCGCGGCGATCGCGACATTGTCGAAGAAGCAGAAGCCCATCGGCTTGCCGATCTCGGCGTGATGGCCCGGCGGGCGCACCGCGACGAAGGCGTTGCGGTGCTCGCCGTTCATCACCGCTTCGGTTGCGGCCACTGCGCCGCCGACGCCGCGCATCACCGCTTCCCACGTGCCGGGGGACATCGAGGTGTCGCCGTCGAGATAGACCTGGCCGCTGGTCGGCGCGATGTGGCGTAGCTCGGTGACGTAATGCTCGTTGTGGCACAGCGTGACGAGATCGAGATCGCCCTCCGGTGCCAGATCGCGCACCAGGAACTGGAAACGCTCGTGTGACAGCGCTTCCTCGACCGCGCGCAGGCGGTCCGGGCGCTCGGGATGTCCCGGCGGCGTGACGTGGTCGAGGCAGGCCTTGTGGGAAAGAAGAAGCGTGCTCATCAGGTCGGCCTCACGGGGAACGAACTCTCGACGTCGCTTGGCGCATCCGGCGCCAAAACGCAATGCAAAACCCAATCTATGCGTTCCGCAGCAATTGGCAAAGGGTCGTCCCGCGACGGCCCGTTTGATCCGGATCAATTGACGCGCAGGATGCGGGTCGGCGGCAACGGACCGATCGGACCATGCGCCTTAAAGAAGGCGAACAGCGCATCGGCGTCGTAGCCGCCATATTGCGGCGAGGCGCCCTGCCTGGCGATGGTAAAACCGTCGCCGCCGACGGCGAGGTAATCATTGAGGGTGACACGATAGCCGGTCGCCGGCTCGATCGGCCTGCCGTTGAGCGTCATCTTGTCGGCCACGACGCGCTCGCCGATCGTCTTCGATGCATCCCAGGTGTAGCTGAACCCGCTCGATACCTGGAGGATCCGAGGCCGCTTCGGATCGAGCCATTGCTGCTCGAGCACGTCCTTCAGCTGGCTGCCTGTCAGCGTCATGGTGACGAGGCGGTTGCGGAACGGCTGACTCGCGAATATCTCGCCATAGGACACCGCGCCGTTTTCCTTCGGGACGATGTCGGTGCGGATGCCGCCGGGATTGGTGAGCGCGATGACAGCGCTGCCATCCTTGGCATCCTTCGTTGCGGCCAGCTGGGCATCCGCGATGACGTCGCCGAGTGCACTCTCGCCGGCCTCGTTCGGAAGGCGCGAGAGTGCCTGCGTCACCGATCCGGCCGGACGATTGGCGATCGGTGCTGAAAGTTTGTCGTAGGCGTCGATCAGCGCGGTCTGCTCGGGATCCCTGGCCAGCGAAGCGTTGGCGACGATGATGTTCTCGCCCCTGGCCCCGACGATGTCACGGGTTACGGGATCGAGCTTGAGGTCGATCGCGGTGACCAGCGTGCCGTATTTGTCGCCACTGGTCACCAGCCGGCCGTCAATATCGCAGACATAAGCGCGATGGGTGTGGCCGCTGATGACGACATCAACCGCACGGTCGAACTTTTTCACGATATCGACGATCGGTCCGGTGATGGCAGGACATTCATTGTAGTCGCCTGAGGGCTCACCACCCTGGTGGATCAGTACCACGATGGCCTCGACGCCTTTTGCCTTCAACTGCGGCACCAGCGCGTTCACGGTCTCGGCCTCGTCGCGGAATTCGAGGCCCGCGATGCCCTTGGGCGAGACGATGCCTGCGGTCTCCTTCAAGGTCAGCCCGATGAAGGCGACGGGGATACCTTCGAACTCCCTGATCTCGTAGGGCGGCAAGATGCTTTTGCCGGTGGCAGCCTCGACGGTTGAGGCCGCCAGATAGTGGAATTTCGCACCCGTGAAGGGATGCGGTCCCTGACAGCCATCTTCCGGATGGCAACCGCCATTCTGCATCCTGAGCAGCTCGGTCTTGCCCTCGTCGAATTCGTGATTGCCGACCGAGGTGATCGCAAGCCCCATCATCGAGAGCGACTCGATCGACGGCTCGTCGTGAAACATCGCCGACAACAACGGGCTTGCCCCGATCAGATCTCCGGCCGCGACAAAGATGGTGTTCTTGTGCCCCTCGCTCAATTGCTTGACCAGCGTCGCCATGTACTCGGCGCCGCCGGCGGCCACCGTCACTTTCTTGGTCTTGTCTTCAGGGTCATTGATGCGGATGCCGCCTGGCGGCGGACGGAGATTGCCGTGAAGATCGTTGATCGCGAGAATGCGCAGCTCGACGGGGGCCGCGGTCTGGGCCGCGGCTGGCAGGGTGGGGAGTGCGAGGGCGAAGGCGAAGCTGATCAGGCGTAGAAGATGTCGCATAGAACAAGATTAGTCGTTCCGCGCGAAGATTTCACGAAGCATCTTGCCGTCATTCTGGGGCGCGACGAAGTCGCGAGCTATGGTGCGCAATTGCGCACCATAGCTCGCGCTACGCGCCCCGGAATGACGACGGATGGATGAGGCGCTGGACAGCCCTACCGCTTCTTCCTGTTCGCAAACGCATTGAACGCGGCGACCGCCTCATCCGATTTCAGCCGCTCGCCGAACAGATGGCCTTCCTGGTCAATGCGCCGGGTGAGCTCTTCCGGCGGCCTGCGTAGCAGCTTGCGCGAGGTTGCGACCGCTTCGGCTGGCAGGCGGCAGATATCGCGCGCCACCTTGCGGGCCTCGACCTCGGTATGCCCCGGCGACACGACAGTGTTGACGAAGCCGGCGGCGTGGGCCTCGGCGGCGGTGAAGCTGCGTCCCATCACCAGCATGGCGAAGGCGCGCTGGTAGCCCATGGTGCTCGGCATCAAGAGGCTGGCGGCGCCGACCGGAACGAGCCCGAGATTGATGTACGGCGCCGAGAAGGTTGCGGCGTTGGAGGCGAGCACGTAGTCGCAGTGAAACAGCATCACGGTGCCCATGCCGATCGATGCGCCGTCGACGGCCGCGATGATCGGCTTGACGTTGAGCGCCAGCGAATAGAGGAATTTGGCACCATCCGACAGCGTCTCGGGACGCGAAGCGTCGGCCTTCGTGAAATCGTCGATGTCGTCGCCGGCCGTGAACACGCCGGAGCCGCCGGTGATGATCATGCAGCGGATGTCGGGATTGTTCTGTGCGGTGTCGATCGCGCGGCTCATCTCGCGATACATGTCCTGGGTGATCGCGTTCTTCTTTCCCGGACGGCGCAAGGTGATGACGCGCGTGGCCCGTTCGTCGGTGACGATGATGTTGCCGTTCGGCATGAGCACTCCCTGCGGCCGCCGCGGCGTCTGCCGGCGGCGAGTCTTGCGAGACTTAGCCTACATGATCCCGCAGACGTGCCAATGCTACGATTCAACCATTTCGGCCATGATGCCCCGTCCGATGGTCGCATTTGTCCGGGGAACCGTGATGCGAAGCTTCATCAGATATCTTGCGGCGTTTTGCGCGTTGCAACAATTGGCTACAATGTTTCATTTGAAAAACCGGGAGTTGTGCGGCACGATTGTCCGTCTCGTTCCATTAAGCCAATACTTGATCGATGATTGCCGCAACGGGCGTTGACGAATCCTCGCTGCATTATCGTGGCTGGCGCGTGGTGCTGGCCTGTTTCTTGATGGCCTTCTTCATGTTCGGCTTCGGCCTGTACGGGCAGGGCGTCTATCTTGCCGAGCTCCAGCGCGCCCACGGCTGGCCGGGCACGCTGGTATCCGGGACCAGCACCTTCTCGTTCCTGCTGACCTCCATTCTCGTCATCTTCACCGATGATCTGCTCGCCCGGATCGGGCTCCGGGCGTTGATCCTGTGCGGGCTGACCGCGCTTGGCGCTTCTACGGCGCTGCTGGGACTGATGCAGGCGCCCTGGCAGCTCTATCTCGCTTATGCGCTGATGTCGGTCGGCTGGACTGGGATGGGCACCGTGGTGATTGCGACCGTGCTCAATTCCTGGTTCGAGCGGCGGCGAGGGCTTGCGCTCAGCCTTGCCTTCAATGGCGCCACCTGCGGCGGCATCGTTCTCGTTCCGGTGCTGCTGGCGCTGAGCGGAAGCATCGGCTTCCGCTCGGCCATGCTGGGGGCCACCGTCGTGATGGTGGTACTGGTGTTGCCGGTGGTTGTCGTTTTTACCGGGTGGCCAGTCGATACGTCGCTGAAATCGGCAGCAGGCGCCTCCGGCGGCAATGACGCGCGTCATTCGCGCCGGGCGCTGCTCACCAACGCACAGTTCTGGACCATGGTGCTGCCGATCGCGATTGCGCTGCTGGCGCAGATGGGATTCATCATCCATCAGGTGACGTTTCTCGAGCCGCTGATCGGCCGCGCCAGCGCGGGCCTCGCGGTGACCATCATGGCGGCGATGGCGGTGGTCGGACGGCTGTCGCTCGGCCTGTTCGTCGACCGGCTCGATCCGCGGCTTGCCTGTGCGGCGTCAATGACGAGCCAGGCGGCCGCGCTGCTGGTCCTTCTGCAAAGCCAGAGCCCGAGCGTGCTGCTGGCATGCTGTGCGGCCTACGGCTTCTCGATCGGCAACATGATCACGTTTCCACCCTTGATCATCCAGCGCGAGATCGGCAGCACGGCCTTTGCGGCCGCGATGGGGCTGGGGACGTCGATCAGCGGCATCGTCAGCGCCTTTGGCCCCGGCATCGTCGGCCTCGTGCGCAGCGTGAGCGGCGACTACACGATGGCGTTTGCGATGTGCGTGGTGCTCGATATCGTCGCCGCCGGCGTCGTGCTGTGGCGGCCGGGGAGAGGGACCGAGAAGCGAAATCTGTCACCGTCACCCTGAGGTGCCGGAGCCAAGCGTAGGCCTCGAAGGGCGACGGCCACGCTGGATCCCGGCCGTTCATCCTTCGAGGCTCGGCTTGCGATGCTTGCGCATCTCAAACCTCACACCTCAGGATGACGGGTTGGCGGCAGGCCGCCCCTTACCCCAACAACACCGCATCCGCCGCCGCGACCGACTCCGCGCTTTCCGTCACGGTTCGCTCCAGCGCGCCTGCCTGCACGGTGATGTTCTCGGCGAAGAAGCGCGCGAGCGAGACGTAGCGCGCCGCCTCGGCGTTGCCGTCGGCCTTCGCGGCGAGCGCCTCGGAGGCCAGCATGCAGCCACCGAGCGTCGCGCCGAACTGCTGCAGATAGGGCGTGGCGCCCGCGAGCGCCTCGTTCGGCGCTGACGTGACGCGTTCGAGCAGCCACTTGCTGGTGCGCCTCAAAGCCTCCAGCGCCTCGCGCAGCTTCACGCCCGTAGTGCCGAAGGCGGGATCGTTGGAGGCCTCGACCTGCTTGACCGTGGCGGAAAGCTCGTCGATCAGCGCCCACACCGAAGCGCCGCCATTGGCGGCAAGCTTGCGCGTGACGAGGTCGATCGCCTGAATGCCGTTGGTGCCCTCGTAGATCGCGGTGATGCGCGCATCGCGATAATGCTGCGCGGCGCCGGTCTCCTCGATGAAACCCATGCCGCCATGCACCTGCACGCCGAGATAGGCGACCTCGTTGCCGATGTCGGTGGAATAGCCTTTTGCCATCGGCGTCAGCAGTGCCGCGCGTGCGGCCGCATCGGCGCGAACCTTGGGATCCTTGGCGCGCATGGAGACGTCGAGCGCGACCGCGGTCGCATAGCAGATGGTGCGCGCGGCCGCCGTCTGCGCCCGCATCCGCATCAGCATGCGCTTGACGTCGGGATGCACGAAGATCGCATCCGACCCGGCGCCCTTCTTGCCGACGGCGCGGCCTTGCTTGCGCTCCTGCGCATAAGACAGCGCCAGCTGATAGGCGCGATCGGCGACGCCGACGCCCTCCAGGCCGACGCCGAGGCGGGCCTGGTTCATCATCGTGAACATGCAGCGCATGCCCTGGTTTTCTTCGCCGATCAGGAATCCGATCGCGCCGCCATGATCGCCCATGGTCATGGTGCAGGTCGGCGAGGCGTGCATGCCGAGCTTGTGTTCGACGCCGCTGGCGAAGATGTCGTTGCGCTGCCCCAGCGAGCCGTCGGCATTGACCATGAATTTCGGCACGAGGAAGAGCGAGATCCCCTTGGTGCCCTCAGGCGCATCGGGTAGACGCGCCAGCACGAAATGCACGATATTGTCGGTCATGTCGTGCTCGCCATAGGTGATGAAGATTTTCGTCCCCTTGATGCGATAGGTGCCGTCGGCCTGCTTCTCGGCGCGGGTGCGCAGCGCGCCGACATCGGAGCCGGCCTGCGACTCGGTCAGCTGCATCGTGCCGGTCCATTCGCCGGTGACGAGCTTCTCCAGGTAGATCTTTTTCAGCTCGTCGCTGCCATGCGCATCCAGCGCCTCGATGGCGGAGGCCGTCAGCAGCGGGCAGAGGCCGAAGGCGACGTTGGCGGCACTCCAGATCTCGGTGCAGGCGGCGTTGATCGCCATCGGCAGGCCCTGGCCGCCGAAATCTTCCGGCCCTGACACCGCGTTCCAGCCGCCGTCGATCCAGCGCTTGTAGGCATCCGGCCAGCCGGGCGCGGTCGTGACCTTGCCGTCGTCAAGCTTGATGCCGTGCTCGTCGCCGACCTTGTTGAGCGGAGCCAGCACATCGGTTGCGAATTTGCCGGCTTCCTCCAACACGGCCGCGACGATATCACCGTCGAATTCGCCATAATGGCCGGCTTCCACGGCGGCCTTGAGGCCGGCGCCGTGGTTGAGCGACAGCAGCATGTCAGAGATCGGCGCGCGGTAGGTCATGGCTCACTCCCGAAGACAGGTTTGGTGTCGTATTCCCATGAAACGCCGCAGGTCTCAATGGCCGCGATACGGTACCGCACCGGGCTCTCGTCCGGGCCCATAATGCCCATAATAAGGTGTGGTGCGACCGATCCCGGCGGCCCGCGGTATTTTGCCCCTCCAGGCGGTTGAAATGCCGCGCCGCTCCCTATAGACCGGCTGCGACCAGAGGGAATCTGCGGTAGCTGGTGCTTCCCCGTTCCCCTCGTCGCCTGATGGGGCGTAGCCAAGCGGTAAGGCAGCGGATTTTGATTCCGCCATTCGGAGGTTCGATCCCTCCCGCCCCAGCCAGCGCTCAAGCTGTTGAGTTCATTCGGTAAGCAGTTTCATCCCAATCAGGTCTTTTGGGCGCGTTTGGAAAAACAGATTCTATGGCTCGGTCCAGAACGAACTAAACGGCGTGGCCATGCTGGCTTATCCGAGGCTTCCAACCGAACATATACTGCGGAAGCCGCTCGGGCAGGTCTGTTTTGCCCTCATCGTAGAATAGGGTGCTACGGCGAACGAAGCGGACAACCGGTCGAGATGCGCTTGTGCGGAATTGCAGCCGTGCCGCAGTCCGCCTAGCCGCGGACTCGGGGGGCGGTTGTTGCCCCGCTGCCGGGGACCATTACGACCGCAAATCGCGTGGCCTTCGTTTCCTTGGCCGACCGGAACGATGGAGGCCTCTCACTTCCTGCTGTTGAAAGAGCTCACTGCACACGCCACGCAGCCATTGGCTTGCCGGGTCGTGATGGAAGCGGGCGTGCCAATATTGCTTCACCGTAAAGCCGGCGATCGCCAGCGGGCATTCGAGCACGCGCAGTCCGTAATAGTGCGCCAGCGTTTCGCCAATGTGCCTTGGAAGAGTGGCGATCAGGTCAGTCGTCCCGACGATTGCGGGTAGCCCCAAGAAGCCGGGCAGCTCAAGCGCGACATCAAGGACTATCTGCTGCTCCTTCAGCGCGTCGGCGAGCAATTGATGTCCGGTGCCGGAACGAATGAGGACGTGCGCCTCACGCCTGAAATCCTTTGCGGTGATGCGGTCGCCGATCCGAACATGTTTTGCGTTCGCTAGGCAGACCCAATCCTGCGGAAACAGCGCCTGCTGGAAGTGACCCGAATCGAGATCCGAGATGTAGCCGAGCGCCAGATCGGCTTCGCCGGATTGCAGCATTCGTGGGGTGTCCGCGCCGATCTGTGCTGCTTCAATGCGGATGCCCGGAGCAACACGACGAACGTGAGCGAGGATGGCGGGAAGCAGCGTGATGTGGCTCGCATCCGTCATGCAGATGACGAAGCGGCGCTTTGCGGTCGCCGGATCAAACTCAGGGCGAAGCTCAGCCAGACGGCGCAGCATCTCCAACGCTTGTCTGACCGTGCCGATGAGAGCCTCGGCGCGCGGAGTCGGCAGCATCCCCCCCGCCGACCGGATGAAGAGCGGATCGTCGAGTTCCTTTCGCAGGCGTGCCAGCCAGATCGAAATGGTCGGCTGGCTTTGACCGAGCTTTTCAGCCGCTTTGGTGACGCTGCCCGTGGTGAACAAGGCGTCAAACAGCCGGAGCAGGCGCGGGTCGAGCAGGTTCGTCTCGGAGAGGTCCCGGTGCTTCATTGCGATCTACAATAATGAATATAAGAATCATAGCATATCCGAATAAAGGGCGGACTGCTACCACGCCTCCAACGCCAAAAAGGCGCTGGAGAAACGTTCGGATGAGGATCTGCTTTATCGGAGCGGGGGCCTTGGGCTCGACCATCGGCGGCACGCTGGCACGCGGCGGTGCCGAGGTTTGGTTGATCGATCCGTTTCAGGCTCATGTCGACGCGATTAATGCCAGCGGTTTGCGGATGCTCGAGGGTGGCGCTGAGGCCACTGTAAAGCTCTCTGCGTGCACCTCCGCGGCCGAGGTCGGCATGGTGGCGGACCTCGTCATCGTCCTCGTCAAATCCTACCACACGCGGGAAGCTATCCGGGCGGCAGCGCCGATCATCGGGGCGCGCACGGTCGTGATGTCGCTTCAAAACGGTCTTGGGCACGAGGACATCCTTTCGGAGGAAGTTGGTGGTGACCGGGTCATGGCAGGCAAGACCTACGTTGGCGGCGTGCTGCTTGGCCCCGGTCATGTTCGCTCCGGAGTAGTCGGCAAGGAAACCATCATCGGCGAAATCGATGGACGCGTGACGGAACGCGCACAGCGGATTTCCGAGACGTTCAATCGTGCCGGCATTCTCACGCTGCTCAGCGACAACATCCTGGGCACGATGTGGGACAAGTTGTTCGTCAACGTCGCCGGTGGGGGAATTACCGCCGTTACCGGGCTGACCTATGGCGGCCTGTATTCACTGCCCGTCCTGGAAGAGTGTGCGCTGGCCGCAATCTCGGAGGGCATCGCCGTCGCGCAGGCCGCCGGCGTCAAGATCTCGATTGCCGACCCTCGGCGCGCTTGGACGATGGCGTCCGCTGGGCTGCCGCCCGAGTTCAAGACCTCGATGTTGCAGAGCTTGCAGTCCGGCAATCTGACCGAGGTCGATTACATTCACGGCTCGGTCGTGCGTTGGGGCGCCAAGTTCAATGTCCCGACCCCCGTCAATTCGACCCTCGTCGCGTTGATCAAAGGGCTCGAATACGCCCGCAGCGATTATCCAGGAAAGGCCTGAGACGATGTCGTTGCCCCGCGCTTATGTCGAGCACGTCGCGATTCGCGTGCCGGACGTGGATCGTCACGCCGACTTCTTTCGCAAGGTGCTTGGTCTCACCATCCGCGACGAGCAACCCGCCGATGGCCCGCGCCCGCGTCAGGTATGGGTGCTCGGAAGCGTGCAGCTCATCGAGGATCCGAACTTCGTCGGACCGGAGGGCCGTCTCGCCCATCTCGGCATCATGGTCGACGATTACGAAGGTGTGCTCGCCCGTGCCGCCGCGTGGGGCGCCAAAGCACTGCCCGCTGGCCCGAACTGGCTCGAGCTGCCCGGCGGCCTGAACGTCGAAATCTTGCAAGCCAGTGTGGGTGCCGTGGAAGCGGCGCTGGCGATCAATCCACGGGCCTGAGGAACACGCGACATGACGGATGAGCGCTACTGGGACGATGCCAAGGTCGGCGACGAATGCGTTACCTCTTCGGTAACGGTCACCGAAGCAATGGTGAATGCCTACGCCGAGCTAACGGGCGATTTCACGCCCGTCCATGTCGACGAGGAATACGCCAAGACCACACCATTCGGTACACGCGTCGCGCACGGGCTGTTTGGTCTGTCGCTGGCCGACGGTCTGAAGACCCGCGCCGACTACCGATTCCTTCCCGGAATGTCACTGGGCTGGACGTGGGACTTCAAATTGCCGATCAAGCTCGGCGACTCCGTGCACGTCAAGTTCCGCGTTGGCTCGATACGCACCACCAAGCGTGATGGGTGGGGCATCGTGGTGCTGCCCTCGGAGCTGATCAATCAGCGCGGCGAAGTGGTGCAGCTCGGCGAGCACCGGCTGATGATCCCGATGCGCCCGAAGACCAGCGCCGCGGGAGAGCAGGCATGACCGCGCAAGATCTGCCGCTCAAAGGCATTCGCGTCATCGACTACAGCCATTTCCTGGCGGGCCCGTTCATGGGCCGCTGCCTCGCCGCGATGGGTGCGGAAGTCATCAAGGTGGAGCGTCCCAGGGAAGGCGATGCGGGCCGCGCCCATGGCTATTTCAAGGACGGACAATCCGGCTACTTCCTGCAGCAGAACATGGGCAAGCAGGGGTTGTGCATCGACCTGCGCGACAGGCGTGGCCTCGACATGATGATGAAGCTGGTCGAGACAGCCGATATCTTCATCGAGAACTACCGCCCCGGCGCCCTTGATCGACTCGGGCTCGGCTACAAGGCGCTGTCGGCGCGCAATCCCAAACTGATCTACTGTTCGGTCTCCGCCTATGGTCACACCGGTCCCTATGCCGACCGTCCGGGCTTCGGCCTGATCGCAGAGGCGATGTCGGGCGCTCTGGCGCAACTGGGTAATCCCAGTGAAGCGCCGCCGCTGCTGCGCATGCCATTGGCCGACATGTACACCGGCATTCACGGCGTGGCTGCCATCAATGCCGCGCTGGTCGGCCGCGCGTCGTCCCGGCGCGGTCAACACATCGATCTGGCGCTGTACGATTGCATGGTTTCGATGCACGACTATGCGGTGCAGCGCTACTTCCTTTCCGGCGGTACCGACCTGCCGAAGCAGACTGGAAGCGGACAGCCAGACTCGACCGTCTACGGCGTCTTTCCGGCCAGGGACGGCAATCTCGTCATCGCCGCGCAAGTTGATGATGCGTGGCGGCGATTGGCCAGCATGATCGGGGGAGACACGTTGGCATCCGACGAACGCTTCACTACGCCTGCTGCGCGCAACGCCCATTATGCTGAAGCGATGGAGATCGTGCGCACCTGGACGCAGTCGCAACCATCTCGGGACGCCTGTCTTGCGGCACTTGAGGCAGCAGGTGTGCCGTCCGCTCCCGTGCAGACCATCGAAGAGGTCGTGAAGGATCCGCAGATCCATGCGCGCGGCATGCTGGTCGAGCAGGAGCATCCTGTCCTAGGCAAGGTGACGTTGCCGGACCTGCCGTTCCGCTTCTCCGACTGCGACACCACGGTGCGGATTCCGGCCCCGCTGCTCGGCCAGGACAATCGCCGCATTGCAGAGTCGCTGGGACTCTCGGCCGAGCTCATTGAGGCGATGGTGCGCGACGGCGTCCTCTACAACGAAGCCGCGATGCAGGAGTGAGCCATGAGCGATCGTTACGCGGTGATCGGCAATCCGATCGGCTTTAGCAAATCACCCCTCATCCACAGTACTTTCGCCAAGATGACGGGACAGGACGTTGTCTATGAGGCGATCGAGGCCCCACTCGATGGCTTCAACGCACGAGTTGGTCAATTCCGGACCGAGGGCGCCAAGGGGCTGAACATCACGGCCCCGTTCAAGCTCGATGCTTTCGCTTACGCAAACGAACTTTCAGAGAGCGCCGACCGAGCTGGCGCCGCAAACTGCCTGAAGTTCGAGGGCGATCGGATCATTGCCGAGAATTTCGACGGGATAGGCCTCGTGCGAGACATCACCATCAATCTCGGCGTCAAGATGGCCGGCCGGCGCGTCCTGATGCTCGGTGCCGGGGGCGCAGCGCGTGGCGCGCTGCTGCCGTTCCTGCGCCAAGAGCCGTCCGAGTTGGTTCTCGTCAACCGTACCTTATCGAAGGCCGTGGCATTGGCCGAAGAGTTTGCCGGTTGTGGTCCGCTGATCGTCAGCGGCTACGCTGAACTCGCCGATCTCGCCGAGGGCTACGACGTCGTGGTCAATGCGACCTCGGCCAGCCTGCGCGGTGAGATGCCGCCGCTTCCAGGCAATGTCTTCCGCGGTGCTGAGCTGGCGTACGAGCTCGCCTACGGCAAGGGGCTCACTCCCTTTCTGCAAGCGGCCCGCGTCGAAGGCGTAACCAAGCTGGCGGATGGCGTCGGCATGTTGGTGGAACAGGCGGCGGAAGCTTTTGCCTGGTGGCGTGGCGTTCGACCGAGCACGGCTCAGGTCATCGCCGAACTGACCGTCCCCTTGAGCTGACGCGCGATGCCGGGCATGCATCCCAAATCCAGCTTTCTCGTCGGTCTGATCGGCAGCGGCATCGCTGCGTCCCGCACCCCGCCCATGCATGAAGCGGCCGCTGACGCAGCGGGCATCCGCTATCTCTACAAGAAGATCGATCTGACTGAGTTGAAACTTGGTGCCGAAGCGCTGCCGGACTTGCTCACGGCCGCAAAGCGGATGGGCTTTGACGGGCTGAACGTGACCCATCCCTGCAAGCAGGCAATTCTTCCGCTCCTGGACGAACTTTCGCCCGACGCGGAGGCGCTTGGCGCCGTGAACACCGTGGTCATCAGGAACGGTCGAATGACCGGCCACAACACCGACTGGTTCGGCTTCGCCGAGAATTTTCGCCGCAACATGCAGGGTGCGTCGCTGGGGCGTGTCATCCAATTCGGCGCCGGTGGCGCAGGCGCGGCAGTTGCTTTCGCGCTCATGAAGCTCGGCGTGCAGGAACTGACCATCACCGACGTCGACTTAGCCAAAGCGCAGCGTTTGGTGGATAGCTTGTCCCCCCGATTTGCGGAAGGGCGCTTGAGGGTGGGCCAGGATGTCGCGGCGGCCGTCGCTGCCGCCGACGGAATTGTCAACGCGACGCCGATCGGCATGGACAAGTATCCGGGCACGCCGCTGCCGACGGCCTTGCTGCGTCGCGATCTGTGGGTCGCCGAGATCGTCTATTTCCCGCTGGAAACCGCACTGCTGCGCGCGGCGCGTACCCTGGGCTGCCGCACCGTCGATGGCGGCGGCATGGCGATCTTCCAGGGGACCGAGGCATTTCGCCTGTTCACGGGCATCTCACCTGATCCAGACGTCTTCTTCGCCACTTTTGCATCCCTGGGAGGGTGACGTCAGGCCGATGGGCGAGCGGCAGGTACAACGCCCGAGAGGAAACGCAAGATGGGCTACACGCTCGATTTCTCGGTGGTTTGGCAGGCTATGCCCGCGCTGCTGTGGGGATGCGTGGGTACGTTGGGCTTGGCGCTTGCCGGCATGACGCTCGCGATGATCATCGGAGTCGCCGGCGTCGCGGCACGCGATTCGAAGGCGGCCTGGTTGCGTGCTTTCGTGATCGGATTCGTCGAGATCGTCCGCAATACACCTTTCCTGGTACAGATCTTCTTTCTGTTCTTCGCCCTGCCGCTCATCGGATTGAAGCTCAATCCGACTGCCACGGCCATTATCGCACTCGGTGTCAATGGCGGCGCCTACGCCATCGAGATCATCCGCGGCGGGGTGCAATCCATTCACAAGGGGCAGGTGGAGGCCGGCTACGCGCTCGGACTGCACAAAGGGCAGGTGTTCCGCTTCATCGTGCTCAAGCCAGCGCTTCGCGCGATCTACCCCTCGCTGACGGGGCAGTTCATCATGCTGACGCTGACCTCTTCGATCTGTTCGGCGGTATCGGCTTACGAATTGACGTCGGTTGCCCAGCGCATCGAAAGCGACACATTCCGTAGTTTCGAGGTCTATTTCTCGGTCACCTTCCTCTATCTCGCGATCTCCTGGCTGTTGATGCTGGGCTTTGCGGTCATCTCTCACCGCTTCTTCTCATATCCGACGCGCTGACGGGGGCGATCATGACACCGCATTTTGGCCTTCCCGAGTTCGGTTTTCTGTTGCGCGGGCTGCAATGGACGGTGCTGCTGACGCTAGTCGCGTTTGTCGGTGGCTGCACGGCTGGGCTGGCGGTTGCATTGCTGCGCACCTCTGGTCACAGGAGCGTGGAATGGATCACCCGCATCTACATCGGGATATTCCAAGGCACGCCGCTGCTGCTGCAGCTTTTCGTCGTGTACTACGGATTGGCGCTAACCGGGCTGAAGCTCGACGCGTTCGTCGCGGTGGCGATCGGCTTCACCGTGAATGCCTCCGCGTTCCTCGGTGAGATCTGGCGCGGAGCGATCCAGGCCGTGCCGCGTGGCCAGATCGAAGCGGCGATGGCGCTTGGATTGCACTATTCGTCCCGCATGCGCGACATCGTGCTGCCGCAGGCAATCCGCATCTCGCTGCCCGCAACCATCGGATATCTCGTGCAGCTCATCAAGGGCACGTCGCTCGCCGCGATCGTCGGCTTCATCGAACTCGCCCGCGCCGGTCAAATCGTATCGAACCAAACCTTCCAGCCGTTGCTCGTCTTCGGCGTGGTCGGCGCGATGTATTTCATCCTCTGCTGGCCACTTTCGTGGTGGGGCAGCCGGATGGAGGCCAGGCTCGCTCTGGCCAGTCAAAGGTAGGAACGGCGCACCTACTCAATCACAAACAGCCATCACCAGGAGGAGATACTCATGTTGTTTTCATCTAATCGTCGCCAGTTCGGCATCGCGCTGCTGGCATTGGCGGCTATCGTCATCGGAGGCAAATCGCAGGCGAGCACTCTGGAAGACGTGAAGAAGAAGGGCGTTGTCGTCATCGGCATTCAGGGCGACAATCCTCCCTGGGGCTATGTCGACAGCTCGGGAAAGCAGGATGGCATCGATGCCGATATGGGGCGGGCCTTCGCTGACTATCTCGGCGTGAAGGCCGAGTTCGTACCGCTGGCGGTGGCCAATCGCATTCCGGCGCTGACCACAGGTCGCGTGGACATTCTGTTTGCGACCATGGCCATGCTGCCCGAGCGAGCAAAGGCGGTGCAGTATTCCAAGCCTTACGTCGCCAACGAGATCACGCTTGTCGCTGCCCAGGCGACGCCGATCAACAGCAATGCCGATATGGGCAAATTCGTTATCGGCGTTCCGAGATCCTCCACACAGGATACCCAGGTCACCAATAGTGCTCCCGCGGGCACTGAAATCCGCAGGTTTGATGATGATGCTGCGACGATCCAGGCGCTGCTGTCCGGGCAGGTGCAAGCCGTCGGCGCAAACAGCTTCTACCCGCAGCGTCTGAACGCCGCAAAGCCCGAACTTGGGTTCGAGCCCAAGCTTCACTTCACCGCGCTGTATAACGGGGCCTGCACGCGCCTCGGGGACAAGGAGTGGAACGAGACGGCCAACAAGTTCATCGACCAGATCAAGTCGAACGGCAAGTTGGCCAGCTTCTACGCCAAGTGGATGAAGGCGCCCGTGCCGGTCTTCCCGGAGGCGGTCGCCGGCGTTCCCTTCACAGTTCAGTAGCCACTGCGAGCGGCCGGCGCACGATCCGCGTCGGCCGCTGTCCAATAGCGGAGCCGAATCCATGCAGGACAATATCCTGATCGAAATGAAGGGCGTGCAGAAGTGGTACGGCGGGTACCAGGCTCTCCGCGACGTCGATCTCACCGTGCGCAAGGGCGAGAAGATCGTGCTCTGCGGTCCGTCCGGCTCGGGCAAGTCAACGCTGATCCGCTGCATCAACCGTCTCGAGGCGATCCAGCAGGGCAGCATCGTGGTGAACGGTCATCGGCTGGACGACAGCATCAAGGCCATCGATGTCGTACGTCAGGACGTCGGCATGGTCTTTCAGAGCTTCAATCTCTTTCCGCATATGACGGTCTTGCAGAACTGCATGCTCGCGCCCATCCGCGCGCGCCGCATCGGCAAGCCCGAGGCGGAGGCGATTGCGCGAAAATACCTCGAGCGCGTGCGCATCGGTGACCAGGCTGAGAAGTATCCGGCTCAGCTTTCGGGCGGTCAGCAACAACGCGTCGCGATCGCGCGTGCGCTCTGCATGCAGCCCAAGGTCATGCTGTTTGACGAACCGACCTCGGCACTCGATCCTGAGATGGTCAAGGAGGTGCTCGATACGATGATCGGCCTTGCCAACGACGGCATGACCATGATTTGCGTCACCCACGAGATGGGCTTTGCCCGCCAGGTTGCCGATCGCGTCATCTTCATGGCCGAAGGCCAGATCATCGAAGAAGGCGCGCCCGACGCATTCTTCCGCAATCCCCAACACGCCCGCACCAGGCAGTTCCTCGGCGAGATCCTTGCCCATCATTGAACGGAGTTCTTCCATGAGTCGCCTTGTCTATGTCCTCAACGGACCAAATCTCAATTTGCTCGGCAAGCGCCAGCCCCACATCTATGGCCACGAGACGCTTGCGGACGTGGAGCGGGATTGCCGGGCGCTGGCCAAGGAGCTTGGCCTGGAGCTTCGCTTCCATCAATCCAACCGGGAATACGAGCTGATCGACTGGATCCACGAGGCGCGCGAGACGGCTGCCGGGATCGTGATGAATCCGGCGGCTTTCACCCACACGTCGGTCGCCATCCTTGATGCCTTGAACACGTTCGAAGGGACCGTGATCGAGGTGCATATTTCCAACGTGCACAAGCGCGAGGAATTCCGCCATCACTCGTTTGTCTCCAAAAGAGCTGATGGGGTCATTGCGGGCTTCGGCACGCAAGGTTATCTGCTCGGCTTGCGTCGTGTGGCCAAGCTGCTTGATGAGCAGAAGGAATAGTATCGCATGAGTGCACCCGTCCGCCTCTCAGTGATGGGAGCAGGTCTCATCGGCAAGCGACATATCGAGCACATTTTCGCGCGGCCTGAGGCGATACTGTCATCAATCGTCGATCCGATGCCCTCGGCCCGAGAGTTGGCGGTTTCGCTGAAGGTGGATTGGTTTCCGTCCTTTCAGGACATGCTCTCCGGAAATCGGCCGGAAGGGGTGGTTATTGCCACCCCCAACCAGATGCACGTGGCCAACGGCATGGATTGTATCGCAGCTCGCATCCCGGCGCTCATCGAGAAGCCGTTAGCGGATGAAGTCGTCGCTGCTCAGACCCTGGTCGAAGCCTCCGAGCGGGCGGGCGTGCCGCTGCTTACCGGCCATCACCGCCGCCACAACCCGATGATCCAACGCGCCAGGGCGGAGATTGACGTCGGTCGGCTCGGCCAGATCGTGTCGGTGCATGGCATGTTCTGGCTGATCAAGCCGGACGATTATTTTGATGTGGCTTGGCGTCGCGAAAAAGGGGCCGGGCCTGTTTTCCTGAATCTCATCCACGACGTCGACCTGCTGCGGTACCTGTGTGGGAATATCGTCGCGGTGCAAGCCGCTCAATCCAATCGGCTCCGTAGAAATGCGGTCGAAGAGACCGCGGTGATCATCCTGCACTTCGCCTCGGGCGCGCTGGGAACGGTCAATGTCTCCGATACCATCCAGTCGCCTTGGAGCTGGGAATTCACCGCCGGTGAGAATCCAGCCTACAGCCATACGCAGGAGGCGTGTTACCAGATCGGTGGCACGAGGGCATCGCTGGCCATTCCGCAACTCGATCTATGGCATCACCCAAGCAAGGCCAGCTGGTGGGCGCCGATCGAGCGCGAGCGGTTGAGCTACGAGAAGGAAGACCCGCTTGGCCGGCAGATCGCCAACTTCTGTGGGGTTATCCGCGGTACGGCCGAGCCCCTGGTGAGCGGGCTTGAAGGGCTGAAAACCCTCAGAGTGATCGATGCTGTCAAACGCGCGGCGGAGACCGGAGATCTCGTGTCGGTGCGAAATTCGTAAGGTCCCTTTTCATTTTTGGAAACAAACGCGTCGATATTGTTATGGAAGTCGCGTTGCAGAAGCTCTGACAAAGCACGCCTCGCCAACTCCCATCCGTATTGCTCTCGCGCTCGCTCTTCGCGCGACTGCCCGATCCCGGCCGCATCTCCAAATCGATCATCAGGGCCTACACCAGACAGTCTTCAATCCGGATTGGCAGGCTGCGAACGCGCTTGCCGATTGCGTCATGGACGGCGTTGGCGATCGCTGCCTGGATACCCGCGGTGCCCAACATGCCGATGCCTTTCACGCCACCGGGAAGATGCGGATCATCCTCCTCGATCATGGCGACGTCGAATTCGGGCATGTCGGCATGAACGGGGATGAGATAGTCCGTGAAGGACTTGCCAAGGATGCAGCCCGTGCCCCGATCGGTCACCGTTTGCTCATGCAGCGCCATGCCGATGCCACCGATCAGTCCGCCGATGTATTGGCTCCTGGCCAACAACGGATTGACGATACGCCCGGCGGCGAAAGCGCCGCAGACGCGCCGCACGCGCACCTCACCAAGGCCGGGGTCGACGCCAATCTCGACAAAGATCGCGCCATATCCCATCCCGGTGGCCGCAAGATTCTTGTGATCGGTCGCGGCGCTTTCGCCCTCCGCCTCGAGGCCGTCCGGCGCCGCGCGTGCGAGCACGTCGATCAGCCTTTCGCCGGCGTTGCTTGAGCGACTGCCGATCATTTCGCCTCTGAACTCGAGATCATCAGGCGACTTGCCGCTGAGGGGCGAGGCCGGGTTGGCAATAGCGGCGCTCGCCAATGCTGCGCGCAATTTCGATGTGGCGGCCTCGACCGCGGGAAATATGCTTGCCGTGACCTGCGAGCCGCCGGAAAAAGGTCCATCCGGCAAAAAAGTGTCGCCGAGCTCGACGGTCACTTTTTCCATGGGCACACCGAGTGCGTCGGCCGCAATCTGGGCGAGCGCTGTGTAAGTGCCAGACCCCATGTCCTGAGTGCCGCATTGGACCAGGAGCGATCCGTCACGGCTCAACGACACACGTGCGCGGCACGCCTGGCGGATCGCCGGATAGAGCGTGGTTGCCATGCCGAAGCCGATTTTCCAGCGATCGCGCTTGGCTGCCGACCGAGCGTGGCGATTTGCCCAGCCAAAGCGCTCCGCACCGATACGATAACATTCGAGAAGGCTGTTGCTGCTCCAGGGCCGGCCGGTCTCCTGATCGTGATTGGCAAAATTGCGCACGCGCAATTCGAGCGGATCGATCCCGAGAAGCTCCGCCGCTTCGTCCATGGCCGATTCCAGCGCAAACGTGCCCGGCGCCGTCCCTGGCGCGCGCATCGGCACCGGCTGGGGCTCATTGGTGCGGACGAGCTGGTGGCGCGTGCTCACGTTGGGGCAGGCGTAAAGAAACCGGGTATAGACGGCGGTCGAGTCCGAAAACTCGGCGTGGGTGGAGGTTTGAGCGACAGCATCATGCTCGATCGCCGTCAGACGGCCATCGACGAAACCGAGAGCGAGATCCTGTGTTGTCTGTTGCCGCCGCCCAACCAGGGTGAACATTTGGGCGCGGGAGAGTTCGAGCCGCACCGGACGACCCGCTTTTCGCGATGCCAGCATCGCCCAGAGCATCCATGGCCACCAGAGCTGCCCCTTGCACCCGAACCCGCCACCCAGAAATCGCGACAGCACGCGAATGTCGGCGGCTTGCATGTCGAACGCCTGGGCGATGACCGCGCGTGTGCCGAAGACAGCTTGGGTCGACGTGTGGACCACGGCTTTACCGTCTTCCCACCAGCATACGACGACGTGAGGTTCCATCGGATGATGGTTGTTGACGGCCGTGGCGTAGCGGTTTCGAACGACAAGCTCGGCCTGACCTAACGCGTCGGAGGAATTGCCGCGGCGGCTCGCGGCCGGAAATCGCCCGACGGTTGCGGGCGCATAGGCCGAGTTCAAGGCCTGGTCCATATCCGTCACCGCAGGCCCTGCCGTGATCGACACCTGAACGGCGCGCGCCGCTTCACGCGCCTCCGCCAAGGTGGCTGCCGCGACGAGCGCCACGGGCTGGCCGTGAAAATGGATGGCCTTTTCACGGATCAAAGCACTTGCCGCCGATGGCTGGAGCGAGGCGCCATCTGCGTGTGTGACGATTGTTGCGAATCCCGGAAGCGCTGCGGCCTGCGACGCATCAAGGCCCTGCAATTCGCCGCTGGCGAGAGACGATTCGACCAGCGCTGCATGCAGCATGCCTTCGGGGGCGATCTCGCCTTCGTAGCGGGCCTGGCCGGTGACCTTGAGGACGCCTTCGTAGCGCTCGAACGATCCGGTATTCACGATAGGCCTCCGACCGTTTCCAGGGCGCGAATGACGGCGTTGCGCAGCAGGGGAATCTTGAACGCGTTCTTCTCCAAAGGGCTGGCGCCTTCAATCGCCAATTCGGCGGCCGCGACGAACGCCTGCTCTGTTGGCGCGCGACCGACCAGCGCCGCTTCGCTCGGGCGAAGTCGCCAGGGCAAGGGAGCAACCCCGCCAGCCGCCAGTCTCGCCTCGGCGATGACGCCATCCTCGATCCGCAGGGCGGCCGCGACGGAGACCACAGCGAATTCGAATGAGGCGCGATCCCGTATCTTCAGATAAGTCGATCGGGGCGCGAACCTTGACATGTCGGAGAGGCGTATGGCGGTGATGATGTCGCCGGCGGCGAGCGAAGAATCGGGCGCGGTGGTCGCGCTCGGGAGCGGGTAGAGCTCTTGCAGCGCCAGGCGTCGTTCGCCGACGGCGTTTGTGACCTCGATTTCCGTGTCGAGCGCTGCGAGCGCCACGGCGAGATCCGAGGCATGCGTTGCCACGCAGCCTGCACTGGCGCCGAACAGTGCCGCATGACGGTTCTCGCCGTGCCGGGCGCCACATCCTGAGCCGGGATCGTGCTTGTTGCAGGCCAAATCTCTGTCGCGAAAATAGGGGCATCGCGTCCGCTGCAGCAGGTTTCCGCCGATGGTTGCCAGATTTCGCACCTGTCCGCTCGCGCTGGCCAGGATTGCTTCGCAAACCAACGGGTGGCGAGTCTTCACGTCCGGATGAGCGGCGACGTCGCTCAATCGCGCAAGTGCGCCCAGGACCAGTGTGCTGCCATCAAGGAAGATGTCGGCGAGCGACAGCCGAGAGATATCGATCACATGCTGCGGCGCTGCAAGTCCCGCTTTCCAGAGCGGCAGCAGATCGGTTCCGCCAGCCAGATAGGTTGCACCGGGCCGCGCGCCGGCCGCGACAGCGTCATCGAGCTCCGTGGCACGGACATAACCAAACGAGGGACCGCTCATAATCCGGCGACCTCGGCAATCGCCGCGACGATGTTGGGATAAGCCCCGCAGCGGCACAGATTGCCGCTCATGCCCTCACGGATGTCCTCGACCGACTGCGGGTCTTCCGACAGCAACGCAATGCCGGACAGGATTTGACCCGGAGTGCAGTAGCCGCACTGAAGTGCATCGTGCCGGATGAAGGCGGCTTGCAAGGGATGCAGGCAGTCGGCGGTTCCGACACCTTCGATTGTCGTGACGACCGCGTCGCTGAAGGTGGCGGCGAGCGCAAGACACGAGGCGATGCGGCGGCCCGCGACGAGAACCGTGCAGGCGCCGCAGCCGCCCATGTCGCATCCCTTCTTGGTGCCGGTCAGGCGAAGCTCATCTCGGATGACGTCCAGAAGGGTCGCCGCTGGAGCGATATCGAGGTCATGGCGCACGCCGTTAATGGTGATCGAAAGCGCGATGCGCTGTGCCGGGATCGGATCTTCCGCATGTATTGGGCCGCTCATGAATTGCCTTCCCTAGGATATCTGCTGTGACTATGGCACACTCACGGAGGCCTGGAAGGCGTGGTATTATCCTAGGATTGGCAATACCTACCACGCTGACGGGACGCGGTCAGCGCCACCGCGAGAAGCTCAGTCTTTCGGCATCGCCGGGTAGCCCGGCTCCGCCTGGATGCCAAAACTGTTGATCGCGAGGCCTGTCATCGTGTAGCCACCCACGGTGCCGACGATGTCGATCATCTGCTTCATGTCGTAGTGTCTGAGCAGCGTCTGCCATGTGGCATCCGATATGAAAGCCTCGCGACGCAGTTCGTCGGCCGCGCGCAGCAGCGCCGCATGTTCCTCGCTCCAGCCGCTTGCCGATGGGCCGGCGACGATTCGTGCCACATCTGTGTCGGTGAAGCCGGCAGCTTTTGCGGCTTCAACGTGATGGGACCATTCGTATTCCGCGCGAATGTTCCAGGCGGTGCGCAGGATCAGCAGTTCGCGCGCCTTCGGAGGCAGGAGTGAGCCGCGCTGCAGGTAGCGGCCCAACGCCAGGCGCGGGCCGTAAAGCTTCGGATGGTTCGCCATCGTCGCGTAGAGATTCGGCACCGCGCCGTTGCGAGCTTGCGGCTTCACGAGATCGCGCTGTTCCGGCGTCATTTCGGCTTCCGTCAGCGCCTTGATGCGTGGCGTCACCAGACGCTGTGCCGTCGGCCGCGCGGCGGGCGCGGGAAGCGGCAGATCGCGCGGCAGGCGATCCTGCAATCCGGGATCCAGCTGTATGCCGAGGCTGTTCAGCATCATCGACACGAGCTGGTATTGCGCGGCGGTGAACAGCGCCTCCATGATCCGCTGATCGGAATATTGGGCGTGCAGTGCCGGCCAGGTTACGTCGCTGATCATGGCGTCATGACGCAGCTCGTCGACCATGCGCAGGAGCGAAGCTTCGAAGTCGCTCCAGCCTGGCGCGGCCGGCCCTTCGGCGATCCGGTGCAGGTCCCCATCGGTCAAGCCCGCGCTGGACTTCGCGATGCGCGCGTGTTGCGACCACTCGTACTCGGCCTGGCATAGCCAGCCCATCCGCAACATGATGATCTCGCGCTCGCGCGGCGGCAGGCTGGAGCCCTGGAACGTGAATCCGCCGATCGCCCCAAACGCGCGGACGAACTCGAGGTGATGCGCGAGCGTCTTGTAGATGTTGTAGTCGGCGCGCTTGGCGAGCATCGCCCGCTGCGCTTCATTGCGATCCTCGGGCGCAAGCGGTTCGAGACGGGGCGTCGTGAGGCGGGGCGTAAACGGGTCTGCTTGCGTGCTGTGCGGCGGCATCGCGCCCGTCCTATTGTTTCGATCCGCCCATCTGGCGGATCGGCTCCGAGCCGTCCCAGTCGATGGCCGCTTGCCGGATCCGTTCGAAGTGTTGCGCCTTGCCGCTGCTGATGTCGGAGAGCTCGATCACGGTGCCCGGATGGGACTGCGTGTCGAAATAGGCGAAGCGGCCCCGCGGCCCGGCACCCTCGTCGCCGATCCTGTAGCCGAGCGAGAGGGCGCGCTGGTAGAGGGCATCATAGTCGGTGGTCCAGTAGGACATGTGATGCAGGCCCTCGCAGCCGGAGTCGATAAACTCCTTGTACATGGAGGGCGCATCATTGAGCTGCTGGATCAATTCGATCTGCAGATTGCCGGAATTGGCAAGCGCGATGCTTACCTCGATCGCGGAGTCCTGGCCGCGATGGCGGAAATGGCTGGGCCGTCCCCGCTCGACGTAGAACCAGGGACCGACGCCCATGACGTTGATCCAGTGATCCATCGCCTCGCGAATGTTGCGGACGACATAGCCGTTCTGACAGACGGAACCGAAAATGCGGCTCATGTGGCTCTCCTATTCGACCTTGATGTTGATGCCAATCGCCAACTCCTGCCGCTGTCGCTCCGTTTTCCAGATCAAGCGTGGTTGCGCTTCTCCGGCCCACGCGTTGCGGCGCGCGGATCAGCTCTCCACGGTGAAGGTGATGCCTGCGTTGGCCTCAAGGCGCTTGATCAGCGGCTCGGCCATGGCCGATGCGGTCGTCCAGCAGCCGCCTGGGGTGATCGAGCGAGGCACGTCGCGAGCGAGGCAAAGCGCGCTCTCGCCGAGCATCTTCGACGTCGAGCCGTAGCCCGGGTCCATGTCGCCCTTGACCGCCGTGCGCACTGTGCGCCCATCGGCCGTCTCGGCGATAAACAGGATGTCGTAGAACCCGGCCTCGCGCTCCTCCCTACTGGGGCCCTCGCCAGGCTTGAGGGCGCTTCCCTCGAAACCGACGCTGGGCGATTGGCCGTCCTTGGGCGGTCCGTCGAGCATGAGCAGTTCGTCATACTGCAGGTCTTGCCCCCAGGGATGGCCCATCAGGAAGTTGGAGCGATGGACCACCTTGGTATTTGTCTTCGACATGATGAAGGGGGCCACCCAGGAGCCGGTGACCTTGTCCTCGTAGACGCTCTCTTCCGGCTGGGCCGGTCCCTGAAAGCCCGGCGTCAGCGCGAAGGGATTGGCTCGTAGGGCGCCAATCGACGGATCCCTTCTGATCGCTTCCATTGTGGTCATGCCGCTGGCGAGAGTGCCGCCGGACGGACCTCCACGTATGCGCCGCACCCGGCCACGCACCCGCGGCGCAGCTGCGCCAAAGGCTTCCTTGGCCCGCTTTTCCACCGAGTAGACTCCAAGGTCGGACGGAATGGAGTCGAAGCCGCACGCAAAGACGATTCGCGCTCCCGACTGCTTTGCCGCAGCATCGTGCCCGCCGATCATCGCCGCGACCCAATGGGACTCGCCGGCGAGGTCCACGTAATCGGTGCCGGCTGCGGCGCAGGCCGCGACCAAGGGCGTGCCGTAAAGCTGATAAGGACCGACGGTCGTGAGGATCACGCGGGTGCGCTTCACCATCGCCTGCAACGAGGTCGGATCGGCGGCGGCGTCAGCGACGATCAGCGGCAAGGTGCCCGGAGCGCCGATCAGTCCGCGAACCTCGTTCAGCTTGGCCTCGCTCCGCCCGGCCATGGCCCAGGCCAAGTTGCCATGGGCGCCATAGGTCTTGAGCAGATGCTCGGCGACCAGTCGGCCCGTATAGCCGGTGGCTCCGTAGACGATCACTTCGTACTCACGCGCATCGGCCATGATCGGTTTCCCCCTTGGGATTTCGTTTGTTGCGACAAACTCAGCAACGGCAGCTGTTCCGGCAGAGCGGCGAGGCGACCGCGCGACTTGCTGCGGTGTCGGCGCCCGGTCATGGACGCAGCAGCACCTTGCCCTTGCGTCCGGGTCGCGCGTTCGCGGCCGCGGCCTGGGCAATGTCAGCGAGGCTGTACACGGCCTCAACGGGGAGCTTCAGCTCGCCCGTTGCGGCGAGGCGAAGCAGCTCTCCAATCAACTGCCGTCTGGTCTCGGCGGGCATGCTGGCGCCGACCTTGCTGCCCCAGAAGCCTTTGACTGTGACCTGCTTGAAAATGAGGTCTCGGGGAGACACTGGCATCGGTTCGTTTGCCGTCGCGCCGAAGGACACCAGCAGAGCGTTTTCGCCCAGCAGTGCGAGCAGGTCGCCACTTGCCTTGCCACCGATGGAATCAACGGCTGCGCGGATTGGCGCATCGCCGACGATCGCGCGCACGCGCGCCTGCCACCCGTCCTGCGCGGTGGATACGGCGTGACCGACGCCGACCACTGCGAGTTCATCCACGCCTGCATCACGCCGCACCAGATTGACCACATTGATTCCGCGCGCCTTGGCAAGAGCCGCCAGGGTCTTGCCGACTGCGCCATTGGCGGAGTTCTGGATGATCCAGTCGCCCCGTTCGACGTGCAGGAAGTCCAGCAGGGAGATCGCGCTGAACGGCATGGCGATCAGTTGGGCCGCCACTTCGTCGGCGATGCTGTCAGGTACGGGCAGAAGCCCCTGGGCCGGCGCGAGGAAATACTCCGCCCAGGTCCCATGCACGGACGCCACGGCAACCCGTTGTCCGACTTCGACACCCTGCACTCCGTCTCCCAGGGCATCGACGATACCCACCGCTTCGGAGCCGCCGATGGCGGGCAGGGTAGGCTTGTATCCGTACTGGCCCCAGACGGTCCACAAATCGTGATTGTGGATCGGCGCGAGGATCGTTCGGATTCGCACTTGCCCTGCTTCGGGCTGCGGCACCGGGCTGTCGCCCAAGGCGAGGACGCTGGCGGGATCGCCAAAGGTGGCATGGATTGCGCTGCGCATGGATCAGGTTCTCAAGGGTTGGTTGGTGGTATGTGATTGGTTGTTGCCGGCCTTGGCCCGCCGAAGCCGGCGTACGAAGGATCACAGGCCGGAATGTTGCCGCACCATGGCGAGCCTTTCCGCTTCCGGCAGGCTCTGTCGCAACTTGAAAATCTGTTCGGCATCCGCACCGGCGAGATACATCACCCGGCCGGAGCCGTCGGTTGCCGCGGTGAAAATGATCTCGGCGATCGAGGCGGGGCTCGAATAATTGCCGCGACGCGCGCTCATCGCCGCCATGGCCTTCGACAAAGTGTCACCATAGGCGTGATCTTCATCGGTGAATGTCCGCGCGAGCGATCGACCGGTGAAATCGGTGGCCACGCCGCCCGGCGCAATGAACTTGGCGTGGATGCCGAGCGGCGCGAGTTCGAAGGCAAGCGACTCGGTAAAGCCGACCACGGCGAATTTCGTCGCACAATAGAGAGAGAAAAAGGGAAGGGTGATCAGGCCGCCGAGCGAGGCGACATTGATGATCGTGCCCGAGCCCTGGCGTCGCATTGTCGGGAGGACCGCGCGGGTCACGGCAAAGACGCCATCGACATTGGTAGCGAACTGGCGGCGGATCTGCTCGTCGGTCGCGGTTTCGAAAGGACCGAACAGGCCATAGCCGGCATTGTTGACGACCACGTCGATGCGGCCGAACTGCTGCAGCGTTGACGCGACGGCCGCGTCGACCGAAGCTTGATCGGTTACGTCGAGCGGCAGCACCTTGATCCGCTCATGCTGGGGGGGTGCGGTTCCATCGGGCGGCTTCCGCATCGTGGCCGCGACGCGCCAGCCGCGTTCGGCGAATAGATCGGCCGTGGCCTTACCGATTCCGGTGGAGGTGCCGGTGATCAAAACGACGGGTGGAGCTTCAGCAGGCATGGGGGTCTCTCCCTTTGGCGAAAATTTATTCGCTTATGATATAGCCGAAATTATATTCGGCTAACAAGTCACAAAACGGAGAGATCGGTCAGGACCGGATGCCGTCCCAGCAGAGCTGGAAGGCGACCGCACGATTTTCCTCACTGTCGGTGATCGATCCAGCGCGGATCAACCGTGCGGTCTCGCGAACCGAGCCGATGAACAGTGAGGTCAGGAAATGAGCCGGCACCACCTTCAAAAGGTCGGCGTCTTGCCCCTCGGAGACGAGCTGCATCAGCCCCTCGCCGATCCGCGCGGTATAGGCGCGGCTTTCCTCGCTCATGAACGAAGAGCCGACAAATTGCTCCATGAAGCTGACCTGGTCGTACCGGCGCAGGCGATGATCGAGCATCTTGTTCCACACACTCCGCACCCGCCCTTTGAGTGGCGCGGTGGGATCGATCTCGTGGCCATAGAAGTCCACCGCCTCACGCTTGGCGCGGCGGTACACCTCGTTGAACAGCGCCTCCTTGTCGGCGAAATAGACATAGAGCGTGCTGGTGCCGATGCCGGCCGCCTTGGCAATTTCGGTCAGGGTCAGGCCGAACAGGCCTTGCTCGGAGGCGAGGCGGCAGGTCGCGGCAATCACCGCATCCAGTTTCTTGTCGTCTTTGGGCTTCATGGACCGCCACTATAGCGGAATGTCTTTTCTTTCAAGGGAAAGTTCCTTTGGCTCTAGCGGCCACACGAAGGGGCTCCGGGGAGCCTTGGTCTACTAGGCAAAGTCAACGAACTTGCTGAACGGCATCTCGCGCAAACGTTTACCGGAGACTGCGAAGATCGCAGCGGCCAGTGCCGGTGCAGCAGGGGGCACCGCTGGTTCTCCAGCGCCCCGGATGCGCGGCGCGTTCTCCATGCCGCGAACCTCGATATGCGGACACTGGTCCAGCCGCATGCCCTGAAAGTCCGGGAAGTTCGTCTGCTGCGCGATACCGTCGGAGTAGGTGATCTCGCAGTTCATCGCGTGGCCCAGGCCCCACACCACGGCGCCCTTGACGTGGTTGTCGAAGTTGATCGGGTCGACAATACGGCCCACATCCAGCGCCACGAACACCTTGTCGATACGAATGCCGCCATCGGTCTTTGTGACCTCCACCACCTCGGCCACAGGCACGCCGAAGCTGTCGACGAAGGCAAGGCCGCGGCCGCGACCCGCCTCAAGTTTCGAGCCCCAGTTCGACATCTCGCCGACCGTCTCTAGCACCTTGCGTGAGACATCGTGATTACAGAGTCGCAGCCGTTCCTGCAGCGGATCGGCGCCGGCCTGCTGGATCAGTTCATCCAGAAACGCGTTGGCAAAGAAGCCCTGTGTCGAGGCGCCCACCGAGCGCCACGAACTGGTGGGGGCAAGCTCCGGCACCTTGTAGGCACGCATGCGGAAATGCGGCACGGCGAACGGCTGGTTCCAGGCTCCGGCGCCGATCTGCCCGTCTGGCCCGGGTGGCCCGGACTGGCCCAAGCGCGACGCCGATGACGCCGACGAGCTGACCGTGGCGACCTGCAAGTCGAAAGCATGCACCTTGCCGTCCTTCACCGTGCCCCTGCCGCGCGCCATTCCGATCTGGCGCGGAAAGTCATGCGCGAAATCCTCTTCGCGCGAATAGGTGAGCTTCACCGCGGTGCCGCGCACTTGGTTGGCGATCTCGGCGCACAGCGTGACGTTCTCGAACTCCAGCCGATGGCCGAAGCTGCCGCCCGCGTATTGCTGGTGATAGCGCACCTGCTCGGGCCTGAAGCCGGTGATCGCTGCCACCTTCTGCTGCACGAAGCGCGGCAACTGGTGCGCGACCCATACGTCGACGCCGTCCGTGCTCACCTTGACGATGGCGTTCAACGGCTCCAGCGGCGCGTGGGCGAGATAGGGGGCGCGGTACTCGGCCTCGATCACAGGCCCTTGCGCCAGGGCTTGGTCGGCATCTCCGTCGTGCCGCCACTCCTTGTTGAGCCGCTCCGGCGTGAAGCTCGCGGCGACCGCGGCCCAGTGATCCTTCATCTCTGCCGGATAGGGCGCGGGGCCCCAATCGCACGCGATCGCGTCGACGGCCTGGATGGCACGCCAGGTGTTGTCGGCCACCACGGCGATGCCGTTGGTCACGGGGAGGATCTTCTTCACGCCACGCAGGCCTTTCGCCTTGGCGTCGTCATAGCGGTTCAGCTTGCCGCCCTGGCGCGGGTTGACCTTCACGGAGGCATGCAACATCCCGTCCACTGTCAGGTCGATGCCGTAGCGGAGCGTGCCGGTGGACTTGGCGAGGATGTCCAATCGCTGCATCGGCTTGCCGATCAGGCGCCACGCAGAAGGCTCGCGCAGCGTCACATCGCGCACGGGCTCCAAGGTCGCGGCGATCTCGGCCAGTTCGGTGTATTTCAGTTCCGTGCCATCGGGCAGCTGCACGGCGCCGCGTGCTGTCTGGAGTTGCGCAACAGGCACCCCGGTCTTGCGCGATGCGGCAAGCTTGAGCGTCTCGCGCGCTATGGCGCCAGCCTCGCGCAGCTTGACGAAGCTGTCGGGCACCGTCGATGACCCACCGGTCACCATCACACCCAGGAGCTTGAACAGTCCGCTCATCCCGCCGCGCATGGCCTCGGCCTGCCAGCTCGTGTCGTGTGCGCTGAAAGGCACCCGCTCATCCGATACCACGCGGTTGTAGTAGGCTGCCGCAGGCACGCCGGGATCGATGCGAAACTGACCAAACTCGATATCCAGTTCCTCGGCGATCAGGGCTGCCTGCACCGAGTAGGCCCCCTGGCCGAGATCGGTTTGCGGTGTGATCAGCGTGACCGCGTCCTTGTCAATTCGAACCCACGGGGTGAGCGCGGCCTCGCCCGGCTTCAGGCTCCCGAGCAACGGATTGGGATGCGGCTTGCGAACCTCATAGATGCCGAACGCGACACCGCCGGCGATGGCAGCGGAGCCGATCAGGAACGTGCGACGTGCGATGGTTGCGACACGACCCATGATCATGCCCCCTTCAGCGTCTTCGCGGCGGTCTTCACCGCCTCGCGGATGCGGGGGTAAGTGCCGCACCGACACAGATTGGCGGCCATCGCCTGGTCGATCTGCTCGTCGGTGGGCGAGGGGGCCGTGGCCAGGAAGGCCGCCGCGGTCATGATCTGGCCCGATTGGCAGTAGCCGCACTGCGCGACCTGGTGCTCGACCCATGCCTTCTGCACCGCATGCAATGCTCCAGGTTTGCCGAGCCCTTCGATCGTCACGACCGGTGCGGTGACGGCGCTGACGGGCATCGAGCATGAGCGAACCGCCGCGCCGCCGATGTGCACGGTGCAGGCGCCGCAATAGCCAACGCCGCAGCCATATTTGGGCCCGGTGATGCGCAATTCGTCCCGCAGCACCCACAGCAGCGGCATCTCGGGCTCGACATCGACCTCGTGGTCGCGTCCGTTCACGTTCAGCTTCATGCCTACTCCGTGATGACGCGAATGGGATTCAGATGCTCCTGCGCGCCAGCGCCGCGCGTCGCATCGAACCTGACAGCAACACCGTCTTGCCTTCCGCTGATGGGACTGAAGTGAGCAGCGCCGATGCGACGGCCGAGGCATTGATCGGCTTGTAGTTGTCGGGAATGAGAAAGCCGATGGTATTCCCGAGCGCAGATGCCAGCAGCTCGCCGCGACGGGTTGGTTGTCCGAGAGCCTCCCGGTTTCCGACCAGCATCGACGGACGCGCGATGACGAGCCCCTCGAAGGGCATTCGCGCCAATGCGTCCTCGAGCTCGCCCTTCACGCGGCTGTAGAAGATCCTTGAGTTGGAATCGGCTCCCATTGCACTGACCAGGCCAGCCTTCCTGACGCCTGCGGCCAGCGCCGCCGTCGCCACCGCGAGGTTCGCGTCATAGTCGATGGCCCGAAATGCGGCTTGGCTTCCGGCGACCTTGATCGTCGTTCCCAGCGCCAGGTACACCTCGTCTGCGGGTGGCAGGGAAGGCAGTGCGGCGAAGTCGACGACATGGGCCGTCAGATTGGGATGCCGGATAGCCGGCGCTTTGCGACCAAGGCTGTGCACCGCCACCACCGTGCGATCGGCCAGAAGACCTTCAAGAATCTCTTTGCCCACCAAGCCGGTTGCGCCCGCAACGATCGCGGTTCGGCTAGCCATTCAACGACTCCCTCCAACGAGCAGCCTTTGCCCACGCCTCAGCCTTACGCCGCGCCAGGGCTGTCTGCTCCGTCGAACTTAAGCGAAAAAATTTTCGCTTACAAGGGGCGAGTTTCCATGCCTTTTTCCATGGGTGTGCGGCTTGGCTCTGGGCGCCAAGCGGCCATTGGGCACCACATAGCTTGCGGCAATGCCGGGTTTCGAGAACAACGCTCCGCTTGCAATCAGCTGCGGCAATCGACGGATTGTCGAGGCCCTGGTTGCGGTCGAGGACGAGGCCATCGACGCGAAGACGATCGAAGGCGCAGTGAAGAACGTCGTTGCTGGACCAGAATCCGAGCGGCCGCCTCAGGACATTCGTTCAACATGAGCCCGGATCGCGTGCCGTTCGGCATCGATCCAGCCGTGCTCGCGGGCCTTGTCCACCATCTCGGCATAACGCTGGTCCCAGCCGGCATCATCAGGCCGTCCTGCCAGGGTGGGGACCAGGTCAATTGAGACGAGCGCATCACGGTCGTCGAGCAGCGTGATGCCCGGCCAGGCCTCCGTTCCGGGGGCGGCATCGGCATGCAGCACCAGCTTGAAGCGGCGGAAGTCGAGTGGCTCGCCGAGCCGGACGATGCCGCCGCCGAAACATTCGATGATCACGCCGCCGCTCCTGTTCTGACGTTCCTGGCGATGCTGGCTCAGTACTACACTGGCCGGCTATGCCTGCGGCAGGGCCCGCAGCGCGCCCCGAAAATTGACGAGCGGATCGCCGTTGCCGCCGCTTGTGGCGACGATCCGGCCGATGAAGAGACCGTGCGTGCCGACGACCTGGTGATGATGCAGCACACATTCCAGCGTGCCGATCGCGGGTTCAAGCAACGGCACGTCGAGCATGCCTTGCACCCACGGTGCCGTCGCGAAGCGGTCGATACCTTTGGCGCCGCCGGCGAAACGCAGCGCCAGATCCTCTTGTCCACTGCCGAGGAGACTGATCCCGAAGCAGCCGTTGGCGAGGATGGCGGCATGCGTTTCGGAACTCGCATTGATGCCGACCAGCAGACAGGGCGGCTCCATGCAGAGCGAGGTGACGGAGCTGACCGTCAATCCGCGCCGCGTAGCCTGCCTGCCCGTCGCCACGATTGCAACGCCGCTCGCCAGGTTGCGCATGGCGAGCCGGAATTCAGCGGCTTCGACCGAACGGAAATCGGTCATTTGAGACATCTGACATCCCATGACGTGCCTTTCGGGCTCGTGCCGGCGCCTGGGCTAGGCCGAAACCGCTTCGCCCGCGACCTTGCTGCGTCCGGCCCCTGTTGATTTCAGCTCTTTCCGGATCGCGGGAATGATCTTGCTGCCCCACGTCTCGATCTGGCGCAGCATCGTGCGCTGATCGAAATCGCCGAGCTGGGTCTGCAGCGCGATGTGGGTCGGCTTGAGGATGCTGATCTCCTCCAGCATGCGGTCGATCACCTGGTTGACGCTGCCGACCGGCAAATTGCTGCGCATCGTTTCCAGGCTCATGTCGTTCGGACCGGCTTCTTCCTTGATCAGATAGCCGTCATCGCTCTGGGCGCGCCGGAACTTCAGGCTTTCGGAGAGCCGGCGCTGGAAGCGCGCATTGTCCAGATAGGACTGGATCTCGCTGTCATTGTCGCTGGCATAGGCGCAACGCAGGAAGCCGAACCGGGTGTCGTCGATGGAGCGGCCTTCCTGGGCGGCAATCCCTTCCAGTCGTTCGCGCAGCGCCTTGATGGCATCGGTCCCGTTCAAGAGCGCCGTGACGAACAGATTGTGGTTGTCGCGGATGGCGCGGCCGAGCGTCTCGCCATGGCCCGACGTCACCCAGATCGGCGGCATCGGCTTCTGCACCGTCCGCACGGCGATCGCGGTCGGCGGCATTTTCAGGTGCTCGCCGGAATAGGAGAAGATGCGCTGCTGCATGCCGGCGTGGAGCACGTCGTAGAATTCGGCGAACAGCGCGTGCGAATCGTCGAGCTCGACGCCGAAGCGGTCGAACTCGAACTTCTGGTAGCCGGAGCCGATGCCGAGATCGAGGCGCCCGTTCGAGACCGTGTCGGCAAAGCCGATTTCGCCGAGCAGCCGCGCCGGATGATACAGCGGCAGCACGCAGACGGCGGTGCCGAGACGGATGCGCTTGGTCAGGCCCGCGCAATGCGCGACCATCATCAGCGGCGAGGGGCACAGGCTGTAATTGTTGAAATGATGCTCGGCGTACCAGGCCGTATCGAAGCCGGCGTGCTCGGCGGCAACCGTCTGCTCGACGGCGTTGTTGATGACCTGCTGCGAGGTTTGATGATAGCCGCGCTGCTGCGCCAGAATGAATACGCCGAATTCCATCGGTTGTTTCTCCCGTTGATCGGTCGCTCTTGCGACGCGTTCTCATGACGTTATGGCCTTGAGCTTTTTCGAACAATTGACGTAATCTGAGCATGTCCTTTGCAGAATCTGAAAAGATCGATGAACCGTCTCCAGGCCATGGAATTGTTCGTGAGCGCCGTCCGGGAAGGCAGCTTTTCGGCGGCCGGACGCCGCGTCGGGCTCTCTCCGGCGTCGGTGTCGCGCTATATCGGCGAGCTCGAGGCGCAGCTCGGCGTGCAGCTTTTGAACCGCAGCACGCGCCATCTCGGCTTGACGGACGCCGGCAAGATCTTCTTCCAGCGCACCGAGCAGGTGCTGCACGGCATCGAGGATGCCGAAGCTGCGGCGCTCTCGCTCCAGACCGCCCCGCGCGGGACGTTGCGGGTGCACTCGCGCACGCTGTTCGGCATCAAGGTGCTTTCGCCGCTGATCCCGGGCTTTCAGCAGCTCTATCCGGAGCTGAAGGTGCAGCTGCGCCTGTCCGAGCGACACGCCCAGATCCGCGAGGACGAGTTCGACGTCGACTTCCAGATCCAGGCGCCAAAGGATCCCGGCCTGATGCAGCGACGGCTGCTGCGGAGCGAGCGGATTCTCGTGGCCTCGCCCGACTATGTCGGACGGATGCCGAAGCTGCGCGAGCCGGAGGACATCACCCGGCACAACTGCCTGACCTACTGGATGGGCCCTGACGACGTCGTGTGGAAATTCATGCGCAAGAACAGGCTGCGCGAGATCGTCGTGCCTTCATCCTTCGCCAGCAACAACGGCGTGGTTCTGTGCGATCTCGCCGTCAACGGGCAAGGGATCGCGCTGCTGGACGACTACACTGTGGCGGAGGAGCTGAAGAGCCGGCGCCTGATCCGCTTGCTGCCCGGCTTCCGGGTGACGAACTCCACCTTCGACGAAGGGATCTACGCAGCGTTTCTCCAGAGCAGCTATCTGCCGGAGAAGATTCGGGTCTTCGTGGATTACATGGCCGAGAACGTGCCGAAGCAGATCAAGCGATCGGCGCGGTAGACAGGGAGCTAGCCCGGGGCGAACCGGTGCGCCGGCAATCCGCGAACGCCGAGGCCTTCCACCGTGAACAGGCCGCCGGCATCCGGATGGTCATCCCTGAGCGCGTGGCTGCGCGAGATTGACGTCACGTAGAGAATTTCGAGCTCGGGCCCGCCGAACGTGATGCTGGTCGGATGACGCGTCGGCATATCGACGATGCGTTCGATCGTCCCATCAGGCGCAAACCGCGCGATCTTGCCGATGCGTACGAGGACGGACCAAAGGTAGCCTTGCGAATCCATCGTTGCGCCGTCGCAACCCGACTGCTGCGCCTCCGTGTCGACGAAGACGCGCTTGTTCGCGAGAGGGCCGTCCTGGCTGTACTCATAGGCCCAGATGATCCGTCTGGCACTGTCCGCGAGGTAGAACGTTCGCCCGTCAGGGCTGAAGCACGGTCCGTTGCTCACCGCGAGATCCGTCTCCAGCAGTTCCACCGCGCCCGAGGCATCCAGGCGATAGAGACCACCCTGAGGCACTTCGTCAGGAGCGCGATCGCTGTGCATCGTGCCAGCTATGAAGCGCCCATAGGGATCCGCCTTGCCGTCGTTGAGCCGCACCTTCGGATGGCCGAGCCCGATCGCCGCGCCTTCCGTCAGGACGCGCGTGGCGAAATCGTAGTGCGCAAATCCATCGCGCAGGGCGAGCACCGCACCGCCGTCGCCCCGCAGCGCCAGCGAGCCGATCGGCGCGGGCGCGTTGAACGTGTCGACCGCACCCGTGGCGGGATCGAGCCTTTGGATCGATCCGGCTAGTGCATCGATCCAATAGAAGCGCTGGCGGCGTTCGTCCCAGACCGGGCTCTCGCCGAGCTGGTCCCTGGTCGTACCGATGCGCGTGATCCGGGTTGCACTCATTGCGACACCTCCAGGGATCGCCGGGCTTGACCGATCGGTCGATGAAAAACTAGTTTCATTCCAGAGACTCTCGGGCTGACGGGTGGATTGCGGAGTTCATGACTGAACTGTCAACGATGAAGGATGGCGTTGCGAACCAGGCCGAGGCCTCGGACCGCGTGCTGCAGATCCTCGCCGAGGCCGGGCGGCTGTTCGCGAGCAAGGGATTCGAAGGGACGTCGATGCGCGACATCGCGGTTGCCTGCGGTATCTCCAAGTCGCTGCTCTATCATCACTTCTCCAACAAGGACGAGATCTACGCGCGCGTGGCAGTCGGTTCCACGCTCGAGCTGTACCTGTTCGTGCGCGATCGCATTCCGGACGGGCCGCCCGCGCAGAAGATTCGCGCCTTCATGGTCGCCACGGCGGAGTATTTCCGGCGCTATCGCTGGGCCTGGATCGCCTCCACGACCGCCTTCTGGAACGATCCCGACCGCCACCGGCACAAGGAACGGCTGACGCGCCGCGACCGTTTCGAGAACTTTCTGCGTGGCCTGATCCAGGAAGCGATCGACGCCGGTGAAATCCGCAAGGTCGACGTTCCCATGACCGGCCGGCTGATCCTCTCCTCGCTCAACTGGATGCATCGCTGGTACAATCCGAACAAGTCCGCGACCCCCGAGCAGATCGCCGACATCTTCTTCGACATGATCTTCAACGGCCTGCGAAGCGGCGAGCTGGTCGAGCTTCCGACGCCGGAGCCACCCAAGGCAGGCCGGCGCAGGTCACGCTGACCGGCGGCGCCTCATTCCAGAACGATGTTCTGCGCCTTGATCACCGGTCCCCAGAGCGCGGCATCCCTGGTCAATTGAGCGTCGAGCCGTTCCGGCGCGCCGGTATCGACGATCAGGCCGTCGGTCTCCAGCTGCTTTGCGATCTCGGGCTTCTGCATCGCAGCGTTGGCTGCCGCGTTCAGTCGCGCGACGACGTCGCCCGGCGTGCCCGCGGGCGCGTGCAGCGCGGTCCAGAACGAGGCTGTGAGTTCGGGATAGCCGGATTCGGTCAGCGTCGGTATCTCGGGAAAGCTCGCCATGCGCTTCTCCGAGGAGAGCGCGAGGATGCGGAGCTGGCCGCTGCGCGCGTGCTCGATGACCGCTGCAGGCGTTGCGAAATTCAGGTCGCATTCCCCCGATAGCGTTTCCATGATCGAGGCCGGATTGTTGCGATAGGCGACGTCGGTCACGGCAAATCCCATCGACTTGCTCATCATGATCCCGAACAGATGCGTGACGCTGCCGGGACCGAGGGTGGCGTAGAACAGCGGCTTGTCGCGTCCCTTGGCGTAAGCGACGAAACTCTTCACGTCGGTGACGGGCGTTCGCGCGTTCACGGTCAGCGACAGCGGCCCGTTGCAGAGCATGGCGACGGAGGCGAAATCCTCCAGCTTGTAAGGCAGGTTCTTGCGCAGCAGCACGTTCAGCGAAATCGGGCCGGTGCCGCCGGCCAGGAGGACCGATCCGTCCTTCGGCGCGCGCGCCACATATTGCGATCCGACGATGCCGTTGGCGCCGGGCTTGTTGTCGACCAGGACCGGTTGATCCAGGTTTTCCGCCATGGCCTTCGCGATCGAGCGCATCAGGCTGTCGATCGAACCGCCAGGCGCATAGGGCACGATGATGAAGATCTGCGAGGGGCGGGCCCTCACGATGGCAGGCGCGCCAAGCGGCACGGCGAGAGCGCCGGCAATCAGAGCTGTCGCCTGGCGCCGGCTGATCCGGGGCATGGAGTCCTCCTCAAGGTTCGTTCTTGCTTGTCCTGAATCTATTGACTGACCGATCGGTCAGTCAATAGTCGATCAGCAGGATATTGCCAGATGCAGTCCTTGGTGCTATCAGCGGAAAAAGCTGACCGATCGGTCAGGGCAACAATTAAGACGAACAGAAGTCCAGGAGGAAGCCATGTCAGGAGATATCGTCACCCTCGAAGTATCCGATCACATCGCGCTGGTGACGCTGAACCGTCCTCCGGTGAACGCGCTCGATCGTGCGATGCGTGACCGCATCGTCAGCGTGTTCGACGAGATCTCCGAGCGCAGCGACGTCCGGGTCGCGATCCTGACCGGCGCCGGAAAGGTGTTTTGCAGCGGTGCGGACCTGAAGGATCGTCCGGATCCCGCGAAGATCGGCGCGTTTCACAGCCACAACCGCATCACGCGCGAGACCGGCAACTGTATCCGCGAATGTTCGAAGCCGGTCATCGCGGCGATCAATGGCGTCGCGCTGGGGGCAGGTGTCGGCCTGATGGCCTCCTGCGACATTTTCTATGCCTGCGAGGAGGCCGTGTTCGGCATGCCCGAGATCAATGTCGGCCTCGCCGGCGGCGCGGCGATGTTGAACACGCTGTTCGGCCGCTCCCTGATGCGGCGCATGTTCTTCACCGGCTATCGCGTGCCGGCCGCCGAGCTCTACCGCCTCGGCATCATCGAGGCCTGCACCACCAAGGAAAACCTGATGCCGGAGGTGATGAAGCTCGCCCGCGAGATCGCCTCGAAGAGTCCGATTGCGATGGAATATGCCAAGAACGCGGCGAACATGGTCGAGCTGATGCCGCCGCGCGATGCCTATCGCTTCGAGCAGAACATCACCATGGCCCTGTCGAAGACCGAGGATGCCAAGGAAGCGCGGATGGCGTTCCTGGAGAAGCGTGCGCCGGTGTTCAAGGGGCGCTGAGATGCGGCCGGGAGAAGGTCTCGACGCGCTGATGTCGCCGCGTTCGATCGCGATCATCGGCGCCTCGCAGGAAGCGACCAAGATCGGCGGCCGGCCGGTCGACCTGCTGCGCCGTCACGGCTATGCCGGCCGGATCTATCCGGTCAATCCGAAGGCCGCGACGGTGCAGGGCCTGAAGGCCTACGCGTCCGTCGCCGAGGTGCCGGAGGCGCCTGATCTTGCCATCATCGCGGTCGATGCGGAGCGGGCGGGCGAGGCTGTGGAGCAATGCGCCGCCCGTGGCGTCCGCAGCGTCGTCGTGTTCTCCTCGGGCTTTGCCGAGCTCGGCGAGCAGGGTCGCGCCATGCAGGAGCGGCTGCGCGTCGCCGCGGGCAACAGCGGCATGCGTCTACTGGGGCCGAATTGCCTCGGCGCGGTCAGCATCGCCGAGAAGAGCATCGCGACCTTCTCGATCGTGCTCGAGCACAGCATGCCGGCGGCAGGCACGCTCGGCATCGTGTCGCAGAGCGGCAATCTCGGCAGCTACACCATGCGCCTCGCCAGCGAGCGCGGCGCCGGCGTCAGCCGCTTCATCACCACCGGCAATGAGTGCGACGTCGACATCGCCGACGGCATCGCCTGGATGGCGCGCGATCCCGCGACGAAGGTCATTCTCTGTGCTCTCGAAACCTGTCGCGACGCCGGCCGGCTGATCGCTGCACTCGAAGAGGCGCGCGATGCCGGCAAGCCCGTCATCGCCATCAAGATCGGAACATCCGAGGCCGGGCAAGCCGCCGCGGCCTCGCACACCGGAGCGATGGCCGGGTCGGATGCGGTGTTCGATGCGCTGTTTGCGCGCACCGGCGCAGTGCGAGTTCATAGCATCGACGCGCTCATCGACGTCGGCCACGCCGCATCGATCCTTCTGCCGGACCGGTTGCCGAAGGGATTTGGTGTGTCGATCCTGACGGCGTCCGGCGGATTTGGCGTGCTGCTCGCGGATGCGGCGCAGAGCGTTGGCCTGTCATTGCCTGAGCTCGGCGAGGAGACGCAGCGAAAGATTCTGGAGCTGGTGCCGTTTGCGTCGGCGCGCAATCCGGTCGACGCCACCGCGCAGATGTCGAGCCGGCCTGATCTTCTGCAAAAGATCATGTCCGCCGTCGTGGCGGACGAACGTACGGATGCGGTGATCGTGCCGCTTCCATTCTCGCTGCATCTGCCGCGACTGCGCTCTATCTACATGGAGACGCTGCGCAACATTCGCGCGGAGTTTCCGAGCCGCCCCATTATCCTCTGCGTCGACGGGCCAGAGGATGCGCTCACCGAATTGCATGGGCTCGGATTTCCGACGGTGGAGAGCTTCGACGGCTGCTGCGCGACTGTCGCTGCGCTGGCGCGGTTGCAAGCCGTGTCGACGCGTGCCAGGGAGCAGGCTCCGGCCGTCGATCGTGCAGCTCCGCTTCCCCCCGACGCCTTCCGCCATGAGCTCGGCGCCAAGCGCGTGCTGGCCGACGCCGGTGTTCCGGTCCTGGCCGAACGTCTGGTGCAGGATGCGGATGCGGCAGCGCGTGCCGCCACCGAGATCGGCTATCCCGTGGTGCTGAAAATCGCCTCGCCCGATCTGCCGCACAAGACCGAGGCCGGCGGGGTGGTCATCGGCGTCGGCTCGGAAGCTGAGGTGCGGCGGGCCTATGCCCAGATGATTGATCGCGTCGCCACCAGGGCGCCGCGTGCAACGATCGACGGCGTGATCGTGGCGCCGATGGCCAAGGGCGTCGCTGAGCTCATTCTCGGCAGCCGCATCGATCCGGTGTTCGGGCCGGTGGTGATGGTCGGCCTCGGCGGCATCTTCGCGGAGATCCTCCAGGATTCCGCCGTGCAGATGGCGCCGGTCAGCGAGACGCAGGCGATGGCGATGCTGAAATCGCTGAAGGCGTTCGCGGTGCTCGATGGTGCGCGCGGCCGGCCGCGCGCCGATCTCGACGCCGCGGCCCGGGCCGTCGCCGCGCTGTCGCACTTCGCCGCCGCGCATGCCGACACGGTCGCGGAGATCGACGTCAACCCGCTGCTGTTGCGTGCCGAAGGCGAGGGCGCCGTGGCGTTGGATGCGCTGCTGATCCCGCATGGAGAACGACAGAACCAGCATCGACACTGAGAAAATGACGAGAACCGGCCGAAGCCGGTCGAGAGGAAACGCACAAAGGAGGAAACGGTGAAGAGATCGACGGTCACTGCGCTCGGCATAATTGCCTTGCTGCTCACGAATGCGCCCGCGTCCGCGCAGGGCATCTCGGGCGACGTCGTCAAGATCGGGATCATGAACGACCAGAACGGTCCCTATGCCGACAATTGTGGCCCCGGCTCGGTCGCGGCCGCCAAGCTGGCGGTCGCCGATTTCGGCGGAATGGTTGCCGGCAAGAAGATCGAGCTCGTGATCGCCGACGACCAGAACAAGCCCGATGTCGGCGTCGCCATCGCGCTGCGCTGGGTCGACAACGAAGGCGTCGATGCCATCGTCGGCTGCTCGGCTTCGTCGATTGCGCTCGCGGTGCAGGACATCATGAAGACCCGCAAGAAGCCTTACATGCTGGCCGGCACGGCGGGCTCGTTCTTCACCAACGACAAATGCTCGCCGATGACGACGCAGTGGGTGGTCGATACCTATGCGCAGCCGAAGGCGACCGTGAAGGCGCTGCTCGCGCAGGGCATCGACAGCTGGTTCTTCCTGACGGTCGACTATGCTTTCGGCAAAGCCTGGCAGGCCGATGCGACGAAGTTCATCGAGGCGGGTGGCGGCAAGGTGCTGGGCTCGGTGCTGCACCCGCTCAACTCGTCGGATCTCTCCTCGTTTCTGCTGACGGCACAGGCCAGCGGCGCCAAGGCGATTGCGCTCGCCAATTCAGGCTCGGACTTCGCCAATGCGATCAAGCAGGCGCAGGAGTTCGGACTGACCAAGTCGCAACTGCTCGTTCCGCTCGGGCTGATGATCAGCCAGACCCACGGCATTGGCCTTAAGGACCTGCAGAACGTCCGGCTGACGACGCCGTTCTACTGGGACATGACGCCGGACAGCCGCGCCTTTGCCAAGCGCTATGCCGAGGCGACCGGCGGACAGCTTCTCAATGAAGGCAAGGCGGCCACCTACAGCGCCATCACGCATTATCTGAAGGCGATCGCCGCCGCAGGCTCCGACGATGGCGATGCCGTGATGCGCCAGATGAAGAGCACGCCGATCAACGATTTCGAGATGAAGAACGTGAGCATCAGGGCCGACGGCCAGGTCATGCGTCCGCTTTATGTCGCGCGGATCAAGGCGCCGGCGGAATCCAAATACACCTACGACTATTACGAGATCACCGGCACGATCGCGCCGGAGGATGCGTGGCGGCCGGCCTCGGAGAGCGCCTGCGATCTTCTCAAGTCGCAGTGAAGAGCGGGACTTGGCGGCACTATGGCGAAAGCAGGAAGCGGGCGATGAGTGTGGTTGAAGCGGTATCGATGCAGGCTGTTGCGGGAGAGAACCTGTCGGGAGAGGCCTATCGCGACGCGATGCGTCGCTGGCTGCAGGCCAATCTGCCGGGCAGCTTCTGCAGCGACAGCGCCGCATTCACGCCGCCCGCGCTCCAGCAATCGGTCGCCTGGGAGGCGGCGATGTACCGCGCCGGCCTGACCGGCATCACCTGGCCGCAAGCCTATGGCGGGCATGGCCGCTCCTTGCGCGAACATCTGATTGCCAATCAAGAGATCGGCCGGCTTGCGATGCCGGAGAGCGTCAACTCGATCGGCAAGGAGCTCGCCGGTCCGATCATCCTGGCCGTCGGCACCGAGGAGCAGAAGCGACGCTTCCTGCCGGCGATCCTCGAGATGCGCAACATCTGGTGCCAGGGCTTTTCCGAGCCGGAAGCGGGTTCCGACCTAGCCGGCCTCCGCACTCGTGCCACGCGAAGCGGGGACGGCTGGCGGATCAACGGCCAGAAGATCTGGACCAGCGGCGCTTATCGGGCCCAGCGCTGCCTCGTGCTCGCCCGCACCGGGCCGCTGGAGGATCGCCACCGCGGCCTTGCCATGTTCGCGGTGCCGCTCGATGCCAACGGCGTGCGCGTGCGCACCATCAAGTCGATCGACGGTCGCGAGAGCTTTTGCGAGGTCTTCTTCGACGAGGTCGAGGTGGCCCAGGCTGACGCGATCGGCGCGCCCGACGAGGGCTGGGCTGCAGCCATCCGTGTGCTCGAGATCGAGCGGGCGACCAACCGCATGTATCGCGCCTGGCGCTTCGAGAACGAACTGCGCCATCTGATTTCGGCCTGCAAGGCGGACCCCGCGCTGTCGGCGATGGTCGCGGACCGGCACTACGCGGTGAGGCTCGGCGAGGTCGCCGTCGAGATCGAGGTGCTGAAGGCGCATGTCGAGACCGCCGTCGAGGCGCTCGCGAGCGGCGACAAGATCGGCGCGCGCGGCAGCCTTGCAAAGCTCTATTGGAGCGAATCGCATCAGCGCTTTGCCGCGCTTGCGCTCGAACTGCTCGCACAGGCTTCGCTGCCGCAGAACCCGGCGATCAAGGTCGCGCGGCAACGCTTTGAGGCCATCTACCTCCAGGCGCGCGCCGAGACCATCTATGCCGGCACGACCGAGATTCAGCTCGGCATCATCGCCGATCGCATCCTGCAGCTGTCGAGGGGCAAGTGATGGTATCCGACGAAAAGGGGTACCCGACGGGCCTGCTGAAGGAGCGTCTCGTCGTGGTGACGGGAGCGGGCCAGGGGATCGGACGCGCCATCGCTTTCGGCGTCGCCGCGGCCGGCGCGAGGGTCGTCGTGACCGATCTGCGGCAGGACGGGGCGGAATCCGCCGCGCGCGAGTTGAGGGACGCAGGCAAGGAGGCGGCCGCCTATGCGCTCGATGTGACCGATGCCGCGGCATGCAGTGACGTGGCAAGGCGCGTCGACGAGGAGATTGGTCCCGCCGACGTCGTCGTCAACAACGCCGGGATCATCATCCGCGAGCCGATCGACAGCCCGCACGCTCACGAGAACTGGCGCAAGGTGTTCGACGTCAACGTCAACGGCACCTTCAACGTGGTTCATGCTTTCATTCCGGCGCTGCGCAAGACCCGGGGCTGCATCATCAACATCGCCTCGGTTGCGGGCTTCGGCGGCATGAATGGTGCGCTCGGCTATTCGCCGTCCAAGGGGGCGGTGAGGCTGTTCACGCAGGCGCTGGCTCGCGATCTCGCGCCCGATGGCATCAGGGTCAACGCCGTCGCTCCCGGCATCATCGCGACCGAGATGAGCGAAATCACCCGCGACAATCCGGCGAGGCTCTCTGGTTTGATGACGCGCTCCCCCATGAAGCGCGTCGGACAGCCCGATGAGATCGCCGGGCCGGTGGTCTTTCTCGCCTCGGCGATGGCGTCCTATGTCAACGGCGTCATCCTGCCGGTCGACGGCGGTTATCTCGCCTAGTGAACGATTGGTGTCGCAAGGTTTTCGAAGAGGATCATGATGAGCATGGCCGAAGCACTTCAGCCCGACGAGTTCGCGGCAACCGCGGCGCGCGCAGTGACGGCTTGCGCGGGGCTGGGCATCCGCGAGCAGGCGCAAAATCTCGCCGGTGACGGTCTGCTCGGGGTCATCGCAAATGAGGAAGTAGGCGGACTGGCCCTGCCGCTCCGTTTCGCGGTGCCTGTCATCGCCACCGCGCATTCCGGATTGCTCGCCTTTCCGCTGCTGGAGACCATTCTCGTCGGCCGCCTGCTGCACTCATCGCTGCCGCGTCTCGCCGCCACGATCGTGTCCGGCGAGAAACTGGCAACCATCGCCTGGCAGGGTGAGGTTCTTGCCGAACGGAAGGGCGGGCTCCTGATGCTGAGCGGCTCGCTCGGGCGTGCGCCTGGCGCGGCGGAGGTTGACCATATCCTGGTGCGGATGAGCGACGGCGCCGCCGTGCTGATCCCGGTCGATGCTGAAGGCGTTGTGGTCGAGGAGGCGGCCGGTCTCGATCTGACGGTGCCGGAGCATACGATCCGGCTGCAGAAGGTCGAAATTCCGATCGGCTCCATCCTGCCCGCGGGCACCTGGGATCTCCTGAACTCGGACGCCAACGTGCTCCGCGCCGCGGCCATTCTCGGATCGGCCGAAGCATGCCTGTCGCTGGCGCAGGAGCACGCATCGACGCGCCGTCAGTTCGGCCACGCCCTGTCCTACAACCAGGCCATTCGCCACGCGCTGGCACGTCAGAAGCTCGGTCTGGAGAGCATCCGTCATGCGATCACGCGCAGCCTGTCGAGTGACGGCGGTCCGGTTCAGCGCGATGCCGCCTTCCTTGCCGCCGCGACCTATGGCAGCGCGATCAGCGAGGGCGCGTTGCAGATCCATGGCGGCATGGGTTTTACCTGGGACGTGCCGGTGCATCGTCATCTGCGCCGCATCCGCACGCTGCACGCACAGGGTGATGCCAGCGGCCTGATCAACGTGTTTGGCCGCCGTTACGTATCGGAAGTTGCTCCGTTTGCCGAGGCAGGAGCGTGAGGGAGACAGAGATGACCGAAACCAGAGACCAGACGCTCGCCGGCCGCGTCGCACTCGTCACCGGCGCCGGAAACGGCATCGGCCGCGCGACCGCGCTCAAGCTGGCGTCACGCGGCGCGATCGTCGGCGTCAATGATTTGAAGCCGGAGTTCGTGAACGGCACGGTGGATGCGATCAAGGCTGCAGGCGGTCGCGCGGTTGCCGTCACGCAGGATGTCTCCAGCCGCGACGGCATGCGCCAGGCCGTTCTTGGCGTAGCGGAAGGGCAGAAACGTCTCGACATCCTCGTCAACAACGCGGCGTGGGTCCGCTATCAATCCGTCCCTGACATCGCGCCTGAGACCGTCGACCGCATGCTCAACATCGGCTTCAAGGCGATCATTTGGGGCATCCAGGCCGCCGCGGAGGTCATGGACGCCGAGCGCGGCGGCGCCATCGTCAACGTGGCTTCGGTCGCCGGCCTGATCTCGGCCAAGAACAGCATCGTCTATAGCGGTATCAAGGCCGGCGTCATGGGCATCACGCGCGCGGCCGCGGCCGAGCTTGGCGAGCGCAACATCCGCGTCAATGCGGTCGCGCCCTCGGCGATCCCGACCGAGGGAACCATGCGCAATCGCAATGCCGAGCTCGACGCGCGCCGTGTGGCGAGAACGCCGCTGGGCCGGCTCGGTACCGTCGACGACATCGCCAAGGCGATCTGCTTCCTCGCCGGCGACGAGAGCGGCTTCATCACGGCGCAGGTGCTCACCGTCGATGGCGGCATCGTCCTCACCAACATAGCCTGACGGGAACCAGCGCGATGTCCGATCTGACGCCGGAACAGCAGGTGCTGAAAGAGGCCTACGTCAAGGCGCGGGGCTATTGGCGGCCCTGGACCGAGGGGTTGTTGCGGCTTGATCCGGCGTTTCTCCAGGCCTACGGCAGATATGCGGGCTATGCCGCGGAAAAAGGGCCGCTGTCGCCCAAGATGTGCGAGCTGATCTACGTCGCGCTCGATGGATCGGCGACGCATCTGTTCCGCTCGGGCCTCGCGCTGCACCTGCGCCTTGCGCTTAAGGCCGGCGCGACGGCGCGGGAGATCATCGACGTGTTTCGTCTGGCAACGGCCCAGGGGCTGGATGGCTGCAATCTCGGCATCGGGATACTTGCGGAAGAACTGGCGAGCGCGGGCGTGGAGGTCGATCGTTCCGAATTGACGCGCGAGCAGCGCGCGCTGCGTGATGCCTATGTCGCGCAATTCGGCGACTGGCCGGATTTCTGCGAGCAATGGCTGCGCTCCGATCCCGGCTATTTTGCCGTTCTGCTCGATCTCCTCGCGGACCGGCATGCAGGAGGCGGTCTCGACCAGCGCTCGCGATGCCTGATCTCGATCGCGTTGAATGCCTGTTTCACCGCGCTCGATCCCCATGGATTGCGCGTGCAGATCAAGCGGGCGCTGCGGTTCGGCGTCGATCAGCGGGAGATCCGCCAGGTTCTCCAGATGACCGCGCATCTCGGCGTGCACGCCTGCGCCGTTGGCGTTCCGGTTTTGATGGAGGCTCTCGAGGAGCGCTCCTCGAAGGCCGCTTCGGATGAGAACGGAGCAGGACAATGAAGGGCGTGGCGATCCGCAATCACAGGGCGTTCGCGTCGGGTGTCCTGTTCCTCGCATTCGCGGTCTTCTTCTTCGTGACGGCGCTGCAATACCCGGCGGGTACAGCCGCGCGGATGGGGCCGGGCTATTTCCCGCGCCTGCTCGCGATCGTGCTCGCCGCCATCGGTCTCATCGTGCTCCTCGGTGCGATGAAGCCGACCGCGGAGGCGCAGGTGCTGCGCCAGTGGGATCTCAAGGGGCTCGCCTGGATCGTCGGCTCCGTGGTCCTGTTCGGCGCTCTGCTGTTTCCGCTCGGTCTGGTCGGCGCCCTGTTCGTCCTCGTCATGGTATCGAGCCGGGCCAGTCCCGAGTTCAGCTGGACGGGTGCGCTGGCGAACGCGGCAGTGCTCATCGCGCTGTGCCTGGCCGTCTTCGTCTACGGTCTCGGGCTGCAACTGCCCGTCTGGCCATCCCTTCTCAATTGAAACGAGCCGGGCGATGGACCTCTTCCACAATCTGGCGATCGGCTTTGCCACAGCGGCCCAGCCCGTCAATCTGCTCTACGCCTTCTTCGGCTGCCTGCTCGGCACCTTGATCGGCGTGCTTCCCGGCCTCGGTCCGCTCGCGACCATCGCGATGCTGCTGCCGATCACCTATGCGCTCGAGCCGGACGCCGCGCTGATCATGCTCGCCGGAATCTACTACGGCGCACAATATGGCGGCTCGACCACGGCGATCGTGGTCAATCTTCCAGGCGAGTCCTCGTCCGTCGTCACCACGATCGACGGCTACCAGATGGCGAAACAGGGCCGCGCCGGCGTGGCGCTCGCCACCGCCGCCATCGGCTCGTTCTTCGCCGGCTGCGTGGCGACGCTGGCGCTGGCGGCCCTCGCGGGCCCGCTGACTGCGACCGCGCTGCTGTTCGGCCCCAAGGAATTCTTCGCGCTGATGATCCTGGGCCTGATCCTCGCTTCGGTGCTGTCGAGCGGACCGTTCATCGAGGGCATCGGCATGGTCGTGCTCGGCATGCTGCTCAGCCTCGTCGGCACCGACCTCAGCAGCGGCAGCCAGCGCTTTGCCTTCGGCATTCCACAGCTGTTCGACGGCCTCGATTTCGTGCCGCTGGCGATGGGCATCTTCGGCTTTGCCGAGATCGTCAAGAATCTCGAGCAGGACGACAAGCTGTCGCTGGTCACCCAGAAGATCACCAATTTGTTTCCGACCCGCGACGATTTCCGCCGCATGGTGCCGGCGATACTGCGTGGTACCGCGCTGGGGACGCTGCTTGGCGTGTTGCCCGGCGGCGGTGCGGTGCTCTCGTCCTTTGCGTCCTATACGCTGGAGAAGAAGCTGTCGCGGCATCCCGAAGCGTTCGGCAAGGGCGCCATCGAAGGCGTCGCGGGCCCGGAGTCCGCGAACAATGCCGGCGCCCAGACCTCGTTCATTCCGCTGCTGACGCTCGGGGTTCCCTCCAATGTCGTGATGGCGCTGATGGTCGGTGCCATGAACATCCACAACATCCATCCCGGGCCGGAAGTGATGACGAAAAACCCGACCCTGTTCTGGGGCCTGATCGCCTCGATGTGGGTCGGCAATCTGATGCTGCTGGTCCTCAATCTTCCGCTGGTCGGGTTGTGGGTGAAGCTGCTCACCATCCCCTATCGCTATCTGTTTCCCGCGATCATGGTGTTCTGCTCGATCGGCGTCTATTCGATCAACAGCGGCACGTTCGAGGTCTACGAGGCCGCGGTGTTCTGCGTGTTCGGCTACGTCCTGATCAAGCTGCAGCTGCCGGCAGCGCCGCTGCTGTTGGGTCTGGTTCTCGGCCCGGCCATCGAGGAGAATTTTCGACGCGCCATGGTGCTGTCGCGCGGCGACGTCACCGTCCTGCTCACTTCGCCGCTGTCCGCGAGCCTGCTGGCCGCGGCCGCCATCGCCATCATCCTGATCATGCTCCCCACCATCCGCGCCCGGCGCGAGGAGGCGCTTCAGGAATGAGACCCGTCGGAAGGCGTTTGCCGTGATCCGCGAACCTGCGGCCTTCGAGGCGGTGAGGCCGCAGGTTTGCCCGAGGTGACAGCCGTCACAGCGGCTTCTGTTGCGCGTCGGCATGGTGTCCGCGATTGCGGGATCGGCTCGCAGCGCCAACGGGAGACATGACGATGACGGTTCCGACCAACAACGATTTTGCCAATTGCGAGCTCTCCCTCGTCGAGCTCGAGGCTGTCGCTGGCGGCGGCCTGTGGGGCTGGATCAAGCACGAAGCATCCGACGCCCTGCACTGGATCGAGAGGAATGCGGGAAGCGCGGTCTCGGCCCTTGAGAAGGTGCTGGGCGGCCCGATCTACAACTCCCATCCCCCGCATAAGATGTCCTGACGACCGGGCAGATCTGCCGCTTGTCCGACTTGCCTTCCCGGGCGTTCGGCCCGGGACGATCGAGGGGCCAAAATCTTGTCGCCCATTCCAGCACAAGTTCCTATGTGACTGCCCTCACAGCCCCGACCCAGGCGGAAGTCCTACATTTGTGGCCACTCATCAAGAGGGACAGTCCCCCCAAGGCCAAGCAGGAGATGGGCAATGACCAGATTGAGGACGTGCGAAACCGACATCTAGTCCGGCGCAGGCGCCAATCCGAAACGGTCGTCCGTTCGGATGACCGCTTTCGATCCAACACCCGATAAGCTCCAACGACGATGTCGGTGAGCCCGCCCAGTCGCGAGCGCTTGTCCGGACATCGTAACCGGCTATAATTCCTTCAAAGTCGAGAGCGAATAGAACTCAAAATTCCGGTCGTCGCGTCGACGACTTGCAGAGCCTGTTGAGACTTGGCCAAGGCGAGAGGCGACCTCATGCACTGATCGGGCAGCTGGGCGATCTTCTTGCGCTGGCTGGTCAGAATATTGGTCGACTGCTCGACGGCAAATTTCACGACGTCACGGGTCGGGTCATTCTCGCTGACATTGGTCAGCTCTTTCTCGATCGTGATCAGATATTCGAAACTGGACAGCTCTTGAGAAATCTCGACAAGATTCTGGATCGTGGACTTCACGCAATCCGCATCGACGGCGGAGATGTCGGGCCGCTTCGAGGTCTGCACGAGATCGCCCATCAGGTTCGCGAACATCGGCCTGAGGTCTTCGACCTTCTTCAGATCGGCCTGGCTCAGCACGCCGGCCAGGCACACATTCGTGGCGACCAGCAAACCAAGGCATGGCCACGCCAGCCGGGCGGTCAACGCGCGGGCCGTTGCGACGAGCGTGGTGCGATCCGCTTGCCAATTCATCTGGTGCGTCCGATGTCCTCTGCTTCGACGGATGCAGCTCGTTCTCGATGTGAGCTTAGCCCCGCCCACAATTTCGCTCAATCCCATTCTCGGCCTCGTCCGTGCGGACGATTGCGCCGCAATGTCTTGCGAGGGAGTGCGGTGTGACCGATGGCGCTGACAAAATCTTCCGCGCCAGCGCGTTGCAGCGCGCGGCCTCGCCGGAGGAGCTTGATCATCTCGTTGCGATCACCAAGCCGGCCGACTGGATCCTCGCCGCGATCGTGACGACCGCGATGGTCGCCGCGCTGATCTGGGGCATCTACGGCCGGATTCCGTCGCGCGTGTCGGGGCAGGGGATTCTGGTCGGAAGCGGCCGCGTCGTCGATGCGGTCTCCGCCGCCGAAGGACGGCTCGCCTCGCTCGGTGTCTCGGTCGGCGACCATGTCGAGCGCGGGCAGGTGATCGCCCAGATCTCGCAGACCGAGATCGAGCAGAAATACGGCAACGCCGTCGAAACCTACAAGGAGCGCCAGCGCGAGCACGACGACATGGCCACGAAAGTCGCGGCGGAACTCGCGGTCAAGGCCTCCAACTTCGACAAGCTCGAAGCGGCCTTCAACAAGGTCATCGAGGCCACCGGCCAGCGCGTTCAGTCGCTCGACGTCGACGTCAAGAATCTCGAACAGCTGATGATCAAGGGCCTGACGACACGGAAGACGCTCGAGGACCGCCGTCTCGAACTGACCGAGGCGCAGCAGCGCCGGACGGATTCGCAAAACGAGATTCTCAAGCTTCACGCGCAGAAGACCGATCTCGAAACCCAGCGCGCACGCGAATTGCAGCAGGCCGAATTTGCCGCGAACAATGCGCGCCGCGAGATGCAGGCGCTCGCGGGCACGCTGGGCCGAAATTCGCAGGTGCTCAGCCCGATTGCCGGACGCGTCCTGGAGATCAAGACGTCCTCCGGCTCGGTCCTCGCCGTGGGAACCCCGGTCGTGCTCATCGAGGACGAGGGCGCGCGGCTCGAGGCGGTGGTCTACATCCCCGCAGAGCAAGGCAAGAGCGTCAAGCCGGGCTATCAGGTGCGGGTGGCGCCGAGCACCGTCAAACGCGAGGAATTCGGCACGATGATCGGCGTGGTCTCGAGCGTCTCCGAATTTCCGGTGACGCCGCAGGGCATGACCGCCGTGCTGCATAACGATCAGCTCGTCAAGGTGTTCTCCCACGACGGCGCGCCCTATGCGGTCACGGTGTCGCTGGAGCAGGATCTGTCGACCGCGAGCGGATATCGCTGGGCAGTCGGCAAGGGGCCGCAGGTGCATCTCACCAGCGGCACGTTGGCGCAGGCGGAGATTACCACCAGGAGCCGGCGCCCGATCGACCTTGTTGTCCCCCTTCTCAGGAAGTGGACGGGGATCGATGGCTAGCCCTGTTACGCCGACCGCAGACGTCAAGCGCACGCCGACGATCCTGCAGATGGAAGCGGCCGAATGCGGTGCCGCCTGCCTCGCCATGGTGCTGGCGCATTACGGGGCGTGGGTGCCGCTCGAGCGGCTTCGCGTCGAATGCGGCGTCTCCCGCGACGGCAGCAAGGCCAGCAATGTCGTCAGGGCCGCGAAGCGCTTCGGGCTGAACGCCAAGGGATTTCGGCTCGACCTCGCGGCGCTCGGCTCGGCGCCGACGCCATGCATCATCCACTGGAACTTCAACCATTTCGTCGTTCTGGAAGGCATCAAGGGCAAGTCCGCCTCGATCAACGATCCGGCCTTCGGGCGACGGCAGGTCGGCATCGACGAGCTCGACCGCAGCTTTACCGGCGTCGTCCTCACCATGGAGCCGGCGCCCGGATTTGCGCCGTCAGGGGCCAAGCCGGCGGGATTGCGGCTGCTGTTGCGGGAATTGCGCGGCTCCAAGGCTGCGGTCGGGCTGCTGATCCTGCTCAGCTTCGTCATGGTCATTCCCGGTCTCGTCGCCGCAAGCTTCTCGAAGATCTTCATCGACGACATCCTGATTCAGCATCTGGACGGCTGGCTGCGTCCGCTGCTGATCGGCATGGGGGTGACGGCCCTGATCCGCACCATCCTGACGCTGCTGCAGCAATCCCTGCTGCTACGGCTCCAGACAAAGCTTTCGGTGGTGATGATCAGCCGCTTTCTCTGGCGGGTGATGGCCTTGCCGATCGAGTTCTTCACCCAGCGCCACGCCGGCGACATCGCCGCGCGGGTGGGCGCCAATGACCAGATTGCACGCCTGCTGGCCGGTGGCATCGCCGCGAATGCGCTCAGCCTCACTTCCGTGGCGTTCTTTGCGTTCGCCATGATCGTCTACGATCACTGGCTGGCTGCGGTGTGCATCGGCCTGTCGCTGCTCAATGTTCTCACCTTGCGACTTTCGATGCGACGCCGGGAGGACCTCAGCCGCGGGCTCTCGCTGGAGCGCGGCAAGCTGCTCGGGGCCGTCGTCAGCATCGTAAGGTCGATCGAGACCATCAAGGCGAGCGGGCTCGAGGACGAGGCCTTTGGGCAATGGTCGGGCGTTCAGGCCAAGGTGCTGAACGCCGAGCGCGATCTGGCGTCGTCGTCGATCATTCTCGACATGATCCCGACCCTGATCGCCGGACTGACCATGACCGCGATCCTGATCCTCGGCGGCCTGCGGGTGATCGAGGGCTCGCTGACGCTCGGCAGCCTCGTTGCTTTCCAGTCGCTGATGGCGAGCTTTTCCGAGCCGGTGGCGACACTGGTCAACCAGGCCGGCAGCTTTCAGCTGATCAAGGGCGCGCTCGATCGCCTCGAAGACGTCTACAACTATCCGCTCGGCGATCCCGCACGCGCATCGGACGAAGCCTTCCCGGCGAAGCTGGATGGACGGATCGAGTTTCGCGACGTGCAGTTCGGCTATTCGCTGCTCGAGCCGCCGCTCATTTCCGATCTCTCGATCACCGTCAATCCCGGGTCACGGGTGGCGCTGGTCGGCGCTTCAGGCAGTGGCAAATCCACGCTCGGCCGCCTGATCTGCGGGCTCTACAAGCCCTGGGCCGGAGAGATCCTGATCGACGGGACGAAGCTTGCGGAGATCCCGCCCGATATCCTCGCCAACTCCATCGCCTATGTGGACCAGGACATCTTCCTGTTCGAGGGAACGGTGCGCGACAATCTCACGCTCTGGGACCGGACCATCCCCGACATCGATCTAACAAGGGCGCTCAAGGACGGCGAGATCCAGGACGATATCGCGATCCGCGCCGGCAATTACGATTCCTATGTCAGCGAGGGCGGCACCAATTTCAGCGGCGGCCAGCGCCAACGCATCGAGATCGCCCGCGCGCTGGTCGGCCATCCCTCCATCGTCGTGCTCGACGAGGCAACGGCTGCGCTCGACCCCGTGACGGAGAAGGCCATCGACGACAATCTCCGCCGCTGCGGCTGCACCTGCATCATCATCGCCCATCGCCTCAGCACGATCAGGGATTGCGACGAGATCATCGTGTTGCGGCAAGGCAAGGTCGCCGAGCGCGGCACGCACGAGGCGCTGCTCGCGCTGAACGGCGAATATGCCAGACTGGTGTCGAAGGAATGACCGGTCGGATCGACCATATCGTATCCGGTGCAGCGCTCGTCGCGGCGCTGGAATTGCCGCGCGAGATGACGATCGACGGCCGCCGGCCGATCCTGCTCGATCATCATGGCTACGTCTTCGAAATCGCCGCCGGTCACGCCGACATCTTTGCCGTCGATGTCCGGGACGGCAAGTCCGGCCTCCGCCATCACCTGTTCCGCATCGAACGCGGCGGCATCATTCCTGACCTTCCGCCATTGCCTTTCTCGTCTCCGGACGGCTTGCGCTTCATCGCGGTCGGCGCGCAGGACACGCGCGTATCCGTCGTTCCCAGGACCGATCTGGCGCCGGAGCAGGCGGTGCGCTGGATCGAGCGGCTTGCGCGCTTCGTGGCGGGGCCGGCGCCATTGTGGCAAATGGCCGAACTGCCCGACGGCGAAGTCGAGTTGATCGCGGGCGAGCCCCGGCGCGGACCGATGCGCGGGCTGCTCTGGCTCAATGTGGCGCGTGGTGCGCTTCGTCTGATCGGAACCGGTGCGGCCTGCACCGCGGGAAGCCCTCCGCTGCCGCTGACGTCGGGCTTGTGGGTCGAGGCGGGCGCAGAGGGATGCGCATTAAGCGCAACCAGCGTCGCGCCGGCCGACGGCTTGATCTGGCCGGCAGTCGATCAATTCCATCTCAGCTTCGTTGTCTGTGTGCGGGACATGCTGGCCCGCGACTCCCTGAACGAGAGCGAACGTCTGGTGAGTCGAACCGGGCTCGCCGCGACGCAGGCCGTGGAAGCCTTCGACCGCCTGTCCGGCATCATCGTGCGGCGCTTCGATCACGATGCGGTCGATGCATCCTGGTCCGACAGGCTGGCCGGCGCCTGCCAGATCGTCGGTAGCGCGATGCGCGCGCCGATCGTGATCTCCGGCCGCGTTGACGGCAGTGCGCAGGATTTTGCCGGCCTCGTCGCAATCGCGCAGTCTGCGCGCCTGCGGCTGCGCCAGGTCCTGCTCCGGTCGGATTGGTGGAAGCTCGACGCGGGTCCGATGGTCGGCTGGCTCGGTGAGACAGCGGCCCCGATAGCGCTCGTCTTCGAGCCGCGTCGCGGATACGTCATGATCGACCCGCGCAGCAAGGCGCGCCGGCCGGTCGACCGGGCCGTCGCTGCGCAGATCGCGCCGGAGGCGGCGACGTTCTATCCGCCTCTGCCCTCGCGCACTCTGAAGTTCACCGACCTTCTGCAATTCTCATTGCGCCATGCCCGCGGCAGCGGGCTGCGCATCGCGCTGTCGGTCGTCCTGATCGGCCTGTTGTCGCTGGTGACGCCGTTCGTCACCAATCTCCTGATCAGCTCGATCATTCCGCGATCGGAGCTGGATCAGCTCGGCTTCTGCGCGCTCGCGCTGGTTCTCGCCGGCCTGTCGGTGGCCGGTGTCCAGGTCATGCAGGGCTTTGTCATGCTGCGGATGGAGGCAACGATCGACTGGCGGCTGCAGTCGGCGATGATCGACCGTCTGCTGCGGTTGCCGACCGCCATCTTCCGCGAGTTCACCGCGGGCGAACTGGTCGACCGCGCCATGGGCATTGATGCCGCGCGGCGGGCCCTGACCGGGCACGCCTTGCGCGGCATGATCGCCGGCCTGTTCTGCCTGTTCAGCCTCGGCTTGATGCTCTACTACAATCTCAAGCTGGCACTGGTCGCGGTGGCACTGACATCTGTCCGGGCGGCGGCCATCATCGGCACCAATCTGGTGCGGCTGCATTACGAGAGCAAGCACTTCAACCAGCAGGGCAAGGTCAGCGGGTTCGTGCTCCAGCTCCTGACCGGCGTCGGCAAGTTGCGCGTGTCGGCGGCGACGTCGCGCGCGCTCGCGATCTGGTCGAAGCAGTTTGCGACCCAGAAGCAGTATTTCGTGTCGTCGCAGGTGGCGGGCAACGGCCTCGGTGCGTTCGAGACCGCGTTTCCCACCATCGCGACGCTGATCATCTACGCGTACGCGTCGTATTCGAGCAGCGGTCTGCTCTCCGACATCGGTACCTTCTTCGCGTTCTTTTCCGCCTTCGGTCAATCGATGGGATCGGTCGGCTCCTGGGCGGCCGGCGTCAGCGAGGCGCTGATTGCCATCCCGCCGCTGCTTCGGCTGCGGCCTCTAATTGCGAGCCCGAGCGAAATCCCCGACGATCGTAAATCGCCGGGCGAATTGTCCGGATCGGTCGAGCTCGCGCGGGTGTCGTTCCGTTATCTCCAGAACGGGCCCCTGGTGCTCGACAATGTCAGCTTGAAGATCGCGCCGGGCGAATATGTCGCGGTGGTCGGTCCGTCAGGTAGCGGAAAATCGTCCCTGTTCCGGCTGCTGCTCGGGTTCGAGCGCCCGGAGGCGGGCGCGGTGTTCTATGACGGCAAGTCGATCGAGACCCTGGATGCGAGCGCGTTGCGGCGTCAGCTCGGCGTGGTCCTGCAGAACGCCAAGCTCGCGAACGGAAACATCTACGAGAATATCTGCGGCGGCGTCCGTCTGCCGCTCGATCAGGCCTGGGAGGCCGCGCGCCTCGCCGGCATCGAAGACGATATCAAGGCGATGCCGATGGGCATGCTCACCCAGGTGTCCGAGGGCGTCAGCACGCTATCCGGCGGACAGCGCCAGCGCATCATGATCGCGCGGGCGATTGCACGGCGGCCACGCATCCTGTTGTTCGACGAGGCGACGAGCTCGCTGGACAATCGATCCCAGGCCATCGTCAGCGACGCGCTGGAAAACCTCAACGTGACCCGCATCGTGATCGCGCACCGCCTCAGCACCGTGCAGCGCGCCGACCGGATCATCGTGCTGGTCGACGGCAAGATCGTCGAGACTGGAACGTTCGCCGAGCTGAATGCGGCCTCCGGCATGTTCGCCGCGTTCGCGCGGCGGCAGATGCTCTGAGCGCTTCGTCTGTCTGGTGATCCCAAAAGAAAACTCCCGGACGGCTTTGTCCGGGAGTTTCCTCGTAGAGCTGCTAACGCGGCCGATGAGAGGCCGCCCTGCGGGCTGGCCTTAGTTCAGCCTCTGGGGCGGGTTGCCACCGCCGGCGCCGGTGACGATCCCGCCGACCAGGATAATGCCGGCGGCAACCCCTGCGACGACCGGGTTGGTGAAGAACGACTTCAGCCCGTGCTCGATGCCATGCACGAGGCTGCTGAACCAGCCGCCGCCGGCGACGCCGTCGAGCTGCTCCATCGAGAGTTCGCAATTGATGCTGTTGTCGTTGATCTGATGGGTCATGTTGTCTCTCCTGTCTTGATGCCGCGGGATCATCCCCGCAACGGCGGACAGCATGTCGTATGCATCAGACCCGCGCCGTGACCGGTATCACGTTGCTCTCTCTGTCGTTCATTTCGTCGCTAGAGTCCTACCCGTCGTATTGATCCGGCCCCATCGCCCATGACGCCTGATCGTGTCCGTAGGCGTAGTTGCGGTTGTTGACGACGGGATTGCGATTGACCATCGGCCTCATGAACATCGGGTGCGTCGCGCTACGCACCTCGTGCTCGACGGTGAAGAGCGGCTTGCCGCTGTCGAGATCGACGATGTCGCAGAAGCGATACTGATACTGATTATCTTCGCGCGAGATCAAATCGCGCGCCAGCAGCTTGCGGTAAGGGCCGGAGAAATCGGTGATGTACATCTGCACATGGTGGCCGTCATAGCCGGGTTGCGGCCGGTCGGTCTCGCGGAACAAGAGATGCTGGTCGCGGCCGGTCTTCACCGCCGCAACCTTGCCGTCGCCGTTGCGAAGGCTCGCGGGCATGCCCATGATCTCAGGATAGAAGGCGCAGATCGCCTGCACCGATCCGGCCGGCACGTCGAACTCGACATAGGGAATGCCGAGCGTGATGCGCCCGAAGCGCGCGGCGTCGGGTTCATGGATGCGGATGCGGTTGCCCCACGGGCAGGTCGCTTCGACATAGTCATTGTGCTCGGCATAGGCAAAGGCCGTACCGTCGAGCTTGCTCTTAACCGAAGCCAATCGCGCCAGCAGCGCCTCGCGACCCTCGATGACGAGCCCGGTGCGCCCGCGCAGCACCTGCGGCTTGCCGCTCGGGAGATGAAACTGGCTCCGTCCGACATTGATCCACATGTTGGTGTCGGACACCATCAGATAGGGATCGCGGGTGAGCCCGAGCCCGGTGACGTAGAACAGCGTGGCGAGGCGCTGGTCCGGAACCTGGATGTTGACGTGCTCGAAATGGATGGCGTTGCCGAGATCTTCTGCGGATCGGTCGAATTGTTGCGGCATGGCTGTGCGCTTCTCGCTGGCGGGTTTGCTGTCATCATTCTAGAGCAAAATGGCCGGCGGCCAAGCGCGCTGCCAATCAATTCCTGCCGCATGGCATGACATGCAATGTCATCTTGCCGGGACCGGCTTTCCCTGTAATTGTGGGAACGAGGCGAGGGAGCCGCGCCTTCGCTCTCGATCCCGCGTTCTTCTGCCTGCAGCCGAGACCTTGCCAATGTCCGCCGTCCTGCGATGCGCGCGGGAGCGAAGTGAAGAGTGGATGTCATGATCGCGCTTTGGCGTTGCATTCTGGGCTGCGTCGGGGCGCAACTGCTCCTGGTGTCGGCGGCGGCTGCCGTCCCCGAAACCGTTTATTTCAAGAGCGCGGATGGAACGGCTGAAATCGTCGGTTATTTGTTCAAGCCGGCCGCGCGCGGGCCCCGTCCCGCCGTCGTCATGCTGCATGGCCGCGCCGGCCCCTATTCCGCAAACGACAATGCGGGCTGTACCTTCGTCGCACGCTCGGTAACCTCGCCCTGCAACGCGGCCACCTTGTCGATGCGCCATCAGATGTGGGGCCAATACTGGGCCGATCGCGGCTACATCGCGTTGCTGCCCGACAGCTTCGGGCCGCGTGGCAAGGCACATGGCTTTGGCCGGTTCACCCATCACGATCCCGACCGCGACAGCGTCAACGAGTTGACGGTGCGCCCGTTCGATGCCGAGGGCGCGCTGGCGTATTTGCTGGCCCGCAACGACGTTGTCCCAAACCTCGTTTTTCTTCAGGGCTGGTCCAATGGCGGCAGCACGACGCTCAACGTGATGATCCGGCAGGGCGCGCGCCCGGGTTTTCGCGCGGCGATGGCGTTCTACCCTGGTTGCGGAAAGGAGGCCTTGCTCGAACCTGCCGTTACCACCAGCACGCCTATCACGATGTTCCTCGGATCGGATGACGAGGAGGTCTCGCCGGACATCTGTCAGCACGTGGCCGAGCGGTCGCGCGCGGCCGGCACTCCGATCGATGCGGTCCTCTATCCGGGAGCCACGCATGACTTCGACGACCCCGGCGAAAAGCGTCAGTCCGTTCCCGGCAATGTCGCGGCCAAGGCTGACGCGATGTCGCGGGTGATCGCGATTGTGAATGCCGCCCGGAAGTAGGCGCGCCGCTCCCGGTCACACATCGACGTTTCTGTGCCCCGCCAGCCAGGAGCAGATGGCCGCAGGCACCGCACCAATGATTCCGAACAGGACCAGGTAGGGTCCGTGGATTGAACCCTGCAACATTGAGATCGCCAGCGGAAGGAAGATGAACACGTAACCGGCAAAGGCCGTCCATAGGATGCGGTAGCGCGTTTTGCGTTTCGCCAGGATAGCGTCCACCAGAGCCGTGAGCACCGCTGGCACGAGGGTGAGCGCATAGGCCAGCGGCAGCAAGACCAATTGCCCAAATTCAATGGTGCTTTTGTCGCCGAGGGCCAAGGTCAGGATCTGCAGCATTCCCCAAAAAGCCACCACGAAGGCGAGCGGGGGAAACAAGATCGCAAAGACCGCAAAACGTCTCATCGGGGGCTCCGGGCTAAACGATCCGACATTTGAGCATTAGCCGGTACGCGCGCCGGTGTCGCGCCAATGCGTTCTGAAACCGGTTTGCGCGGTCGTAAACACTGTACTATGCGCCTTTGCTGCGTCACCCATTCCCTGTAATCTGACCGGAAATAGAAAAGGAATGAGGTCGATGGGGGGAGTTCTGGAAGGCGTGCGCGTCCTTGATTTCGGGCGCTATATCGCGGGGCCATATTGCGCGACATTGCTGGCCGAGTTCGGCGCCGAGGTCATCAGGGTCGAGAAGCGCGACGGCAGCGAGGATCGCTTCGTTGCGCCAGTCGGTGAGGGCGGCGAGGGCGCCCTGTTCCTGCAGGTCAACCGCAACAAGAAATGCATCACGCTCGATCCGATGACGGAGGAAGGCCAGGAGGTGATGCGCCGCCTGATCGCGACGGCCGACGTCGTCGTCGCCAATCTGCCGCCGCAGACCTTGCGCGCGATGAAGCTCGATTACGAGCAGCTGAAGGCGATCAAGCCGGACATCATCCTGACGACGGCGACCGCGTTCGGCGGCCCGGGCCCATGGTCCGACCGCGTCGGCTTCGACGGCGTCGGGCAGGTGATGTCGGGTTCGGTCTATATGACTGGCGCCGGCGATCCGCCTTACCGCGCGGCGGTGAACTGGGTCGATTTCGGCACCGCGCTGCATTGCGCCTTCGGGACGCTCGCCGCGCTGATCGAGCGCGGCAAATCCGGTCGCGGGCAGATCGTCGAGGGCGCGCTGCTGGCGACCGCGCTGTCCTTCACCAATGCGACGCTGATCGAGCAGGCCGTCATCAACGTCAACCGCGTTCCCACCGGCAATCTCGGCCAGACCGCCGCACCTGCGGATATCTACCGCACGAAAGATGGTTGGGTGCTGTGCCAGGTCACCGGCCATCCGCTGTTCAAGCGCTGGGCGAGGCTGATGGGCGAGGAAGAGCAGTGGCTCAACGACCCGCGCTTTGCCGACGACATCAGCCGCGGCAACAACGGCGCCGTGATCAGCGAGCGGATGGCGCGCTGGTGCGCCGAGCGCACCACGCAGGAGGCTGTGGATACACTCGGCAAGGCGATGATCCCGACCGGCCCGGTCTTGAGCCCGCAGCAGGCGCTGGACCATCCGCACATTCGCGCCGCCGGATTCCTGCAGGATGTCGACTATCCCGGCTTGCCGAAACAGGCCCCGGTTGCCCGCGCCGCGATTCGGCTGTCGGAAACCCCTGGTGCGATCGCAGCGCGTCCGCCGACGCTTGGCGAGCATACCGATACCGTGCTGGCGGAACTCGGCTACGACACGGCCGCGATTGCAGCACTCCGGCAGGGCGGCATCATTTAGCCGCGACGCGATCACAAGAGTGGAAATAGGCCTGCGCGTCTGCTAGACGACGGGCGGCTTGTCCTCGCGCAGTCCAGCGTTTGCCGGCGACCTCTTACGTCGCATGAGGTTTTGGGGGAGGCGCGTTCGGGCGCCCCGTCCCATCTGCATGTCCATTCGCGACCGAATCAACATGGGCTCGGCTGCGCGCGGCATTGACGACTGCTTACGACGAGAAACGGATTCACGTGCGTCATTCCAAGAAATTGCGGCCAGCCAAGAACGCGGCAGTCAAGAACGCGGCAGTCAAGAATAAAAAGCGCGCGCTTGCCAAGCGCCCGACAAGCCGGCGTTCGCCAGGCAAGGCGTCTCCGAAGCAAAGCAAGGGCTCGCCACGCGCCACGATCTCGTCGTCGTCGCCGCTCGGCATGATGGCGCTGCATCTGCTGGCGCAATGGAAGGAGGCCGGTCGCAACGGTCTCGTGTTCCTCGCCGAGAGCGAGAACAGGGCGGAGCGGCTCGGCAGCGTCATCCATGCGCTCGATCCGTCCTGCGAAGTGCTGGTGTTTCCGCGGCTGAACACGCTGCCGTTCGATCAACTGGATCCGTCGCGCGAGATTGCGGGCCGCAGGGCCTCGGTGCTGCGCCGCCTTGCGAAAGCGAAAAAGCCGATCTTTCTGGTCTCGACGGCGGAAGCGGTGATGGAGCGCCTGCCGCCGCCGGCGAACCTGTTGCGTCTGAACATAGGCTTGAAGGTCGGCGGCGCGTTCTCGGAAGCCGAGCTTCGCGTCCGCCTCGAAGAGCTGGGCTATGATCTCGACGACGAGCCGGACTATCCGGGCGGCGTCCTGTTTCACGGCCAGACCTTCGAGATATTTCCCGCGGGCGCGCTCGGTCCGTTCCGGGTGGAACATGCCGGGCGCGCGATCAAGCGGATCGTGGCGTTCGACCCGCAAGAGCACGACATCATCTTCGAGACCAAGGAGCTGCTCGTCGATCCCATGTCGGAACGAACGGCCATGTCGGGCGCACGGGCGCGGCGCGCGACGCTGTTCGACTATTGCGGAAAGGCAAAGTGGATCGCCGATACCGGCGTTCCCGTGCACGCCGATGCCTGGCTGAGCACGATCGAGGAGGCCGCGGGCCGCGCCGACAGGGAGCGCGAATATCTCGGGCGGAGCGATTGGAAGCAGGCAACGCGCGGCATGAAGGTGCTGCCGCGCAATGCGCCGTTCCAGCCGACGCCGGAATTCTCCAAGCTGACATCCGCGAGGAAGGCCTTGCGCGCCTTCGTCGAGGAGATCAGGCGCGCCGGCTCGCGCCTGATCCTGGTCGCGGCGCAGGAGGAAGACCTGCGCGTGATGGAGCGGATGGGCGGCGTCCGGGCGGAACGCGTCGCGGATTGGGCGGAGGCCGAGGGCGCGCGCCAGCGCGACGTGGCCTTGCTCGCCGACCTCGACGCCGGCTTTGTCATTCCCGGGAAGAAGGCCGTCGTGCTGACGGCGACCGACGTGCTCGGCAGTCGTGCGCATCATCCGCAGCCGATGGCGCGAAGCTGGAGCGCGGCCTTCGATCACGCCGATGTCCCGGAGCAGGGCACGGTGGTCGTGCATCTTCAGCGCGGCCTTGCGATCCTCGACGGCTTGCAGACGGTGAACACCGGCGGCGGCGCGATGCGCGAGCTGGTCCGCCTGTCCTTTGCGGGCGACAATGCGGTCCTGGTGCCGCCCTCCGATCTGGCGCAGATGTGGCCCTATTCGACGGAGCGCGGCAAGCTGGCGCTCGACAAGGCGGATGGCAGCACATGGTGGGCCCGCCGCGGCGAGGCCGAGCAGGAGATCCAGGCCGCCGGCAAGGTCCTCGCCAAGCACATCAGCCAGCGCAAGCGGCGGCGCGCCGAAAAGCTGATCCCGCCCGGATCGGCCTACGAGAAATTCGTCGCGCGCTTTCCCTATTTCACCACGATCGATCAGGCCAAGGCGATCCACGACGTGCTGGACGATCTTGCCTCCGGCCATCCCATGGACCGCGTGATCTGCGGCGACGTCGGCTTCGGCAAGACCGAGGTGGCGCTGCGCGCGGCGGCGGCCGTGGTGCTGTCTGGCAAGCAGGTCGCGATCGCGGTGCCGACGACCGTGCTGGCGAGGCAGCATGTCGCGACTTTCCGCAAACGCTTTGCGCCCCTCGATATCGAGGTCGGCAGCCTGTCGCGCGCGACCTCGGGCGCTGAGGTGCGGGAGACCAGGGAAGGCCTGCGCAGCGGCCGGATCAAGGTCGTGGTCGGCACGCAGGCGCTCACTTCGAAGGACGTGAAGTTCGACGATCTTGGCCTCGTCATCATCGACGAGGAGCAGCATTTCGGCGCTGCCGAGAAGGCAAAGCTCTCCGGGCTTGCCAAGAATGCACATACGCTCTGGATGAGTGCCACGCCGATTCCGCGCACGCTCGCCGCCGGCCTTGCCGGCTTCAGGGATCTCAGCGTCATTGCCTCGCCGCCGGTGCACAGGCTTCCGGTCGCGACCAAGATCGCGCCGTTATCTGATGCCGCCATCGCCTCGGCCCTGCTGCGCGAGCAACGGCGGCACGGGCAGAGCTTTTTGATCTGCCCGCGCATCCAGGATCTCGAACCGATGCTGGCGCGGGTGCAGGCGGTGGCGCCTGATCTCAAGATCGTCTGCCTGCACGGCAAATTGCCGGCCGACGAGATCGACGAGCGCATGATGACCTTCGTCGAGGGCAAGGCCGACGTGCTGCTGGCCACCAACATCGTCGAGAGCGGCCTCGATATCCCGCGCGCCAACACCATCGTGGTGTGCTGGCCGGAAAATTTTGGTCTGGCCCAGCTGCACCAGCTGCGCGGGCGCGTCGGCCGTGGAGGCATCCGCGCCTTCGCCTATCTCCTGACCGAGTCGGCCTCGGGGCAGTCCGAGAAGCGGCTGGCGGTGCTGGAAGAGTTCAGCCGGCCGGGCGCGGGCTTTGCCATCAGCGAGCGCGACCTCGATCTGCGCGGCGCGGGCGATCTGTTCTCGGAGCAGCAATCCGGCCACGTCCAGGTGTTCGGCCCGGTGCTCTACAGCCACCTCCTGAAGATGGCCTCGGAGAAGGTCGATGACGGCATGTCCGTGGTGTGGGTGCCCGACCTCAATCTGCCGGTCGCTGACATGCTGCCCGCGAGCTACGTGCAATCCGCGCCCGTGCGGCTGGAGCTCTATGCCCGCGCCGCGCGCTGCGCCAGCGAGGAGGATCTCGAAGATCTCGAGGAGGAGACGTCGCGCCGCTTCGGACCCTTGCCGCAGGCCGCCCGCGACTTCTTTGCCGCTGCTCGACTGCGGCTGGACTGCAAGCGCCGGGGCATCATTCGCCTCGACGTCGGGCAAAGCGCGGTGGCTGCGACGTTCCTGCCAGGACGGCTGCGCAAGTCCAAGGGCAAGTCGCTGCAACGCGATGGCGACCGCGTGGTCTATCACAGCCCGATGCGCGATGCCCCGTTCGAGCGGGTCGAGGAATTGCTGGAGTTGCTGGACGAGTCGTGAACCGAGGCGTGTGGTCGTCCACATCGCGTCCAGTTACGGAACCTATACCGCAATCGATAAACTTCGATCTGCCTGGCAAGTCATTGTTTGGAACGAGCTGATAAAGCGTTCAGGCACGAAGGATGATGTCAATGTATTTCCTCGCCGCCTGTCTGATCGTGGTCGTCGTCAGTTTCGAGGTTTCGTTCCGTCGAACCTGGACGCTATCCCGGAACTCTCGGGGAGCTGCCCCGGCCCAGCGGCTCGTCGCGCGGCGGCGGGCACTTTGGCCCGCATTCTGCGGTATCATTTTTACCCTGCTGGTGCTGATTGGGTTTGATCATGTTCAAGACATGCTTGGTCCCTCCGCAACGACCAATCTCATGATGCTTGGCGCCTCTTTCTTCAGCGGCTGGTTTGTTGGCGCCATCGCCGCGATGGACCGGGATTGAAGCGGCGACCGACGGAAAGCGAAAACGGGATATCAGTCGGCTCGCCGCTTAATGACAGCTCGCCATAGCCTAAAGCGAGCTGCCGCCGCAGATCACGAGCTGCTGTCCGGTGATGGCGGCGGCTTCGTCCGAGAGCAGGAATGCTACGGCGGCGGCGACTTCCGCCGGTTGAATGAAGCGGCCGATCGGCGGCAGCTTTGGCGCGATGGTGGCGCGCGTCGGGTCCTTCAGCATCGGCGTCTCGGTCGCGGCGGGCGCGACGACATTCACCGTGATTCCGCGCGGCGCGAGCTCGCTGGCCCAGGATCGCGCCAGTGCGACCAGCGCCGCTTTGGTTGCCGCATATTGCCCGCGGCCGGGCGCGCCCGATGCGGTGCGGCTGCCGATGAAGACGATGCTGCCGCCTTTCGGCAGGCGCGGCGCCAGCGCGTCGGCGAGGCGCTCGGCGACGTCGACATGCAGCCGCCACATCGCGGCGCCGTCGGCATGGTCGAGCGAGCCGAGCGGGGCGACCTTCAGCAGGCCTGCAGCATGAACGAGGGCCGTCGGCGCGAGATCAGCGACCGCGGCGGCAATGGAGTCGACATCAGCGAGATCGAGTGACAAATGCGCGAACGCCGGATGGTCGAACGTCACAGGCCGGCGGCTGATCCCGGTGACGCGCCAGCCGTCGCGCAGCAGGCGCTCGACGATCGCGGCGCCAATGCCGGAACTGGCGCCCGTGACGAGCGCGTGCGGCCGCTCATCCATCGCCTCAGCCCCGCTTCACCCACGGCTCGGTCACGCGGACGTATTTGATCGCGCGGCGATGGAAGGTGAAGGCCATGTGGATCGCGCCGTCGGCGGTCTGCTTGACGGAGGGGTAGGAGAGCTCGCGATTGGTCTGGTCGCGCGAATTGTTGGTCATGCAATAGCCGTCGCCAATTTCCACGTTGCGCCTGCGCCAGCTCTTTCCACCGTCGGCCGAGATCGCCAGCGTCATCGGCGCGCGCGGCGCGCCCCAGAACGCGGTGCGACCGTCTGTCTTGCTGCCGTCGCCGGCGAGCACGGGCGGAAGGTCGTCCTCGATCTCGTCATAGAGCGAGAGCCGGCGCCCGGTCGCATCCTTGGCGCTGGAATCGTTGAAGACCAGCGCGAGATGGCCGTTGCCAAGCCGCGTCAGCTGGATCGAGGAGTTGTTGTTGGGCAGCGCGGTCGCTTCGGGTGCCGACCAGGTCCGGCCGTGATTGGTGGAGCGGCTCTGATAGATGTTGTCGGCCCAGCGGCTGCGATACATCGCCAGCAGCGAGCCGTCGTCGAGGCGCACGATGCTCATATGCACGCAGCCGCGGCTGCCGGGGACATCCACGTCGCGCCAGGTTCTGCCGGCATCCGACGAGATCTTCACCGCGCTGCTGTCCTCGTCGCCGTTCCATTTCTTGCCCGGCGTGCTGTGGCAATAGAACACCGGCAGCAGCCAGTCGCCATTGTCGAGCACGACGATCGGCTGGCGGATGAAGGTGCCGCGGCCGCGATGTTCGGGAAACAGCGTCTCGATCGGGCCCCAGCTCTTGCCGTTGTCGCGCGAGAGGCGGCGGCGGATGATGGCGGTGTCCTGGTTGCCCGCGAGTTGCGCCGTCCACATCAGCCACAGCGTGCCGTCAGGGGCAGGGAACAGCACCGGGTTCTGCTCCGAACGGTCGGAATCGTCGGACAGCTTTTCGGCCGTGGACCATTGCGTCTCCCCGCGCGGAAGCCGCGAGAAATACACAGAGATGTCAGACATACCCTCCTGCGTGCCGCCGAACCAGACGCAGGCAAGATCGCCATCGGCAAGCGGCATCAGATTTGCGGCGTGGTTCTGCACGCAGGGCGAGGGAATGAAAGCGTCGAACCTATCGGGATCGCCGGCCGCCTGGCGAACGATGCCGTCGGCGGCGATCTCGATGTCGGTGGTCATGTCGAAGTCCTTTCCATCAAGGCATTGGGTTGTGCGGCCGGGGCGGCGGGCGCGGCACCCATCACCAGGCGCTCGAGCGCCATCACCACCAGCGGCGTCACTGCGGCGATATACATGTTGTCGATGCCGAAGGGATTGCCGAGCAGGTACCAGACCGTGGTCGAAACCGCGGCGCCGATCAGACCTGCGGTGGCGCCGCGGTTGCTGGCGAACAGCGGCAGATAGAAGCCCAGCATCGCCACCATCGTGATCGACAGCCGCAAGGCGCGCGTGAAGAACGACAGTTTCAGGATCTCGGGAATGAAGAACACGAAAACCAAGGGCACGATCGCGATCACGATCGAGAACACGCGCGTCATCTTCAATTCGCGCTCCGGCGTCGGCTTCCAATAAGGCACGTAGAAATCGCGCACCACAAGCGAAGCGATCGCGAGCGCAACGGTGCAGACGCTGACGAAGATCGAGGCGACCAGCGAAGTCGTCACGAAGGCGGAGGCCAGCGGCGGCATCTTCTCCAAAAACACCGGTAGCGCGTAGAGGCTGTTCATGTCGGGATAGAGATACTTGGCGGCAACGCCGATCAGCGCGAGCAGGAAGCCGAGCGGAAGGCAGAACGCGGCGGCATAGTAGGTCGCCTTCCGAGCCTCATTTGCGCTCGGCGTCGAGGCGATCGCCTGCACGATGAACTGCGTCGAGAAGATCGCGCCGACGGTGCCGAAGGTCCAGGCAAAGATAGTGGCAAAGCCGATCTTGCCATCCCAGCTGAAATAATGGGCCGGCAGCTTGGCCTGCATCGGCGCGATGCCACCGGTCAGCGACATCGCGACCGCAAAGATGATGATGACGCCGACGACCTTGATGGCACTGTGCAGGATCGTCACCCAGGCGACGCCCTTCAGCCCGCCGAACACGTAGTAGAAGGTCGAAACCACCGCGATGATGCACATCGCAATGGGCAGGCTGACATGCAGCGCGGTGGCAATGGCGGCGGCGCCGCTGACGTAATTGCCGACATTCACCAGCAGTAGCGCGTAGATCATGATCACCGACACGGTGAGCATGGTCGACTTGCCGTATTTCTGCGCGATCGCCGCCGAGATGGTGTATTCGCCGGAATTGTAGAGCTTCTTCACCATGAAGAAGCCGAACAGCAGAAAGCCGATCGAGGCGCCGAGCACGGCCCATCCGGCCGCCATGCCGGATTGAAACGCCTCCTGTGCGGTGCCGACGGTCGATTTGGCGCCGATGAATTCGCTCATCAGCAGCACGCCGACGACCACGGCCGGCATCGCGCGCGAGGCGGTCATGAACTGGTCGCTGGTCCGGCTGCGCAGCTTGAACGTGAGCCAGGAGGTGAAGGCGATATAGGCGACGATCATCGCGATGACGAGCGTGCTGTCGCCGGTGAGGATGGCTTGCATCGGTGACGTTTCCTCTGGTGGCGCGGGGCGCGGTGTTGTGAGCCCGCTTTTGCCCGGCGGCAAAATGTTCGGAATACGAACAATTGTTGTTGAAATCCATTAAAGCCGGCCGGGCGCCCTGCGTCAAGCGCGGGCAGGCAAGTCCGCGGCCCCGCTGTTCCGGCTGGACAGTCTCACCGCTCTGCCTGTTGAGGGGGGATATCGTGAATGGGCTAATGGTCCGACGCTGCGGCGGAAGGCCGCCGCAGCCGCATCGCCGCGCCACCGCGGGGCGGCGGGTCGTCGTCGTCGAGCTTGCGAAGCGCGGCGAGGATATCGGCGAGTCGGATCGGATGGTCGATGCCGGGGATTTCGCGCAACGCCGGCCGGGATTCGACGGCGTACATGTCCGAAGCCCAGGAGGACAGGATGATCCGCTTTTCCGGCGTTGACAGATTGCGGTCGTCGAGAACGACGCTCACGGTCGGATAATGTGCCGCGGGACGAAACAGCGGGTTGAAACCGCTCACATTCGCTTTCGCATCCATCGGTCGTCTCCCTCTACACTCCTTTCAAAGGGAAGTTTCATGGGCGGACGGCGATTCCTCGCCATCCGCCGGTTGGCAGGCTGCGCCGAAGCGTTCGGGCTCAAGCGGCCTTCTTCTGCTCGATCTGCGGTGCCGCGCTCACGATCTGGATGCGGCGCGGCTTCATCGCTTCGGGAATCTCGCGCAAGAGGTCGACGATCAGCAGGCCGTCCTGGAAAGCGGCCTGCTTGACCTGAACGTAGTCGGCGAGATTGAAGACTCGACGGAACGGGCGGGCCGCGATGCCCTGGTACAGATACTCGCGGGAGGCGGTTTCGGGCTTCTTGCCCTCGATGGTCAGCGTGTTCTGTTCGGCAATCACCGTGATGTCGTTGGGGCCGAAGCCCGCCACGGCGAGGGTGATCCTGTACAGGTCTTCACCCGAGCGCTCGATGTTGTAAGGGGGATAGTTGTCTTCGCTGGCCTGACGCATCGCGCTGTCCACGAGATCCGCCAGATGGTCGAAGCCGATGGTGGAGCGCCACAGCGGCGCGAAATCAAACGTGGTCCTCATACCAGGTCCTCCAAAGAGCAAGATGGTTAAGAACGAGCGCAAGACTGGGGTCTAGGCGCGAATCTCCTTAAAGACTCCGGCCCGGCGCCCGCACCGGACCCCTGGCGGGCATCCGGCACACCGCTCTCGCGGCAAAAAAGGACTTAGAGCGATGGAAGAGCTCTTCAAGAGGGGATGCAAAAAAATTGAGGGCGCGCCTTGAAGCGGTCCCCGGTCCGCCTGATGCCTTGAACCCGCGACGGGGCGGCATCTTGACAGCGCAAAACGCCCGAATATTTTTTGCACCGGAAGGCGCTGCTCTTCCATCACAGACAACCGAAAAGGACCCTGAAAGACCGTCTGGAGTGACGACGATGCTCGATCTGGATCTCGCCCGAATTCGCACGCACAGAAATAACCTCTCCCGCTATCGACGCTTGCTGAAGACGAAGCTGTCGGACCTTGAGCGTCAATTCATCGAACGGCGCCTCGCCGAAGAGCAGGCCGCCCTCGAGGCTCTCGCGGCCGATGCCTTTCCCGTCGCATTTACAGTTCCGAGACCTTCGTCGGCCTCCAGCATGCGGGGAGCCGAACCATGAGCGATGTCCGGCATCTGCTGATCCGCGGCAGCGAGAAGGTGATCGGGCACTATCGCGTTCTGCTGACGAACGCCAGGACCGAAGCCGAACGCGAATGCTATCGCGCCCGGATCGAGCGCGAGCAGCGTCTGCTTGATACGTTGCGAGACGCAATCCCGGATCGCTCGGCAGCATGAGACCACATCGCGGGCCGCGTCGAGGGCCCGCGATGTCTCAATTCGCCGACAGCGCCGTCTTGGCGACCTCGGCCATCCAGCTCGATGCCACGGGGAGGATCGCGTCGTTGAAATCATAGCGCGGGCCGTGCAGCTCGGCGCCGTCGCGCGAGGGACCATTGCCGATCCAGACGAACGCGCCGGGCCGGTGCTTGAGATAGAACGCGAAATCCTCGCCGGCCATGCTGGGCGCGAGATCGCGCCTGACCTTGGCCTGCACCTTATCCGCGGCCATGCGTGCGAGGCCAGCTTCCTCCGGCGTGTTGATCGTCACGCCGACGCCCATGACGATGTCAGGCGTCACCTTGACGCCGAAGCTCGTGGCGATGCCGGCGCAGATCTCGGCGATGCGCGCCAGGATGATGTCCTTCACCTCGTTGCGGTGATGCCGCAGCGTGCCGCGGATCACGACCTTGCCGGCGATCTGGTTGGGCGCGGTGCCGCCCTCGATCGTCGAGAGCGAAAGCACGGCGGTGTCGAGCGGATCGACGCCGCGCGAAACGACGGATTGCATTGCCACGATCAGGTGGCCGGCCGCCATCACGGGATCGCGGGTCAGATGCGGCATGCCGGCGTGCCCCGCATGGCCCTCGATGGTGATGGTGACGCGTCCGCCCGATGCCATCACCGCGCCGTCATGGACCGCGATGGTTCCGGCCTCCAGGCCCGGCCAGTTGTGGAAGCCGAACACGCGCTCCATCGGGAAGCGCTCGAACAGCCCGGCCCCGACCATCGCGCGCGAGCCGCCAAAACCTTCCTCGGCCGGCTGGAAGATGAAGTCGACCGTGCCGCTCCAACTGGTATCGGCGGCGAGTAGCGCGGCCGCGCCGAGCAGCGAGGCGGTGTGCCCGTCATGGCCGCAGGCATGCATCACGCCCGGATTTTTCGAGGCGTAGCTGAGGCCGGTGTCCTCGGTGATCGGCAGCGCGTCCATGTCGGCACGCAGGCCGACGCGCCCCGCGGCCGACCCGCGCGTCAGGGTGGCGACCACGCCGTGGCCGCCGATGCCTGACACAAAGGGAATGCCGAGCTCGGTGAGCCGCTCCTGCACGAAGGCGGCGGTGGCCTTTTCCTGGAGGGACAGCTCGGGATGCGCATGCAGATGCTGGCGCCACGCGGTCAGTTTCTGGTGCAGTTCAGGGGGCAAGGCGTGGCTCTCTCTGGTGGTGACGGTTGCCGCCACTCTAGCCGATTATCCGCGCCGTGCACCCAGTGCCAGCGAATGCCTAGCGTGCAGCAATGCGGCTCGGCGATTGCTGGGGTAGGTCGCGCCGCGCGCTCCTCTTCATCTCTCCCGCTTGCGGGAGAGGCCGGGAGAGGGCTCGTTCGTCATCGGGGATCCCACTGCGGAGACACCCTCTCCCCAACCCTCTCCCGCAAGCGGGAGAGGGAGCGCACCTCCTTTGCAGTCGCAGCTCGCCCTACGGCAGAAGCTTCGCCAGCCCCTTCCAGTCGAAGCTGATGCCGTGGCCGGGGCGGGCCGGGGCCAGCGCCTTGCCGTCCTCGAGCACCAGCGGATGCTCGATGTATTTGTCCAGTCCGAAACCGTGCGCTTCGAGGTAGGAGCGGTTCGGGCAGGCGGCGAGCAGATGCACGGTGATGTCGTGGGCGCCGTGGCTGGTGACGGGCAGATTGAAGGCCTCCGCCAGCCGCGCGATCTTCATGAAGGCGGAAACGCCGCCGCAATTGGTGACGTCGGGTTCGGGATAGGATACCGCGCCTGATGTGATGTAGTTCTTGAACTCCCATAGAGAGCGCAGATTTTCGCCCGCCGCGATCGGCACGCCGCCGGCCTGCATGATGCGCGCGTGTCCGGCGACGTCATCGGGAATGATTGGCTCCTCGAGCCAGGTGAGGTCGTACGGCACGAACGCGCGTGCGGCGCGGATCGCTTCCTCCACCGTCCACTTCATGTTGGCGTCGGCCATCAGCGGAAAGCCGTCGCCGAGATGTTTGCGCATCGCCGCGACGCGGGCGACGTCGGATTTGAGGTCGGGCCGGCCGACCTTCATCTTGATGGCGCGAAAGCCTTTTGCCAGGTTGCCGTCGGTCTGCTTGAGCAGCGCTTCGACGGAGAGGTCGAGGTCGATGCCGCCGGCATAGCACGGCACATGCGCATCAAAGCCACCGAGCAGCTGATACAGCGGCAATTTCGCGCGCCGCGCCTTCAGGTCCCATAGCGCGATGTCGAGCGCGGAAAGCGCCAGCACCGCGGGCCCGCCGCGCCCGCCATAATGCAGGCCCCACCAGACATGGTGCCAGACGGCTTCGGTGTCATCGGCCTCGCGTCCCTCGACCAGCGGCGGAATCTCGCGCTTCAATATATCGGCGACCGCGCCGCCATTGCGCCCGACGGTGTAGGTATAGCCCACGCCTTCCGCACCATCGGCATCACGGATGCGGCAGGTGATCAGCTCGAACGCCGCGATCTCGCCATGGGTGGAGTCGGACAGCGTGACGGGGAGGGGAATCCGGTAGAGGGCGGATTCGATATCAGCAACGCCCGGCATGTGGCCTCCCTGTTTTCTTTGCAGGCTAGGCCGATGTGCGCTGCCCGGCAAGCACGAGCAGCGCAGGGCACCTCACCGCATCGTCGCGAGCTGCACGGCAAGCGCGCACGCCCGGTCGTATTCGTCGAGATTGATCCACTCGTCGATCGTGTGCGCCTCGTTCTGGCCGGCGCCGAAGGTCACGGTCGGAATGCCGTGGCGGACCATCCAGTTGGCATCGAGCCCGCCATTGGCGGCGCGGACGTTCGGGGTGCCGCCGACGGCGGACACGGCCTCGATCGCGCGTTTGACGACGGGCAGATTCTCCTTCATGCGGAACGGATAATAGTCGGTCTCGGCCTTGAACTTGACCTTGCCGGACTTGCCTTGCGCGTTCGTCACCTTCTTCGCCGCCTTCTCGAACGCGGCCTTGTAGGCCTTCGTGATCTCCTTGAAGAACTTTCCATCATGGCTGCGGCATTCGCCGCGCACATGCACGTAGTCGGTGACGACGTTGGTGGCATCGCCCGCGGGGCGTCCCTCGCCGCCGGTGACGGGGCCGACATTGCTGGTGCCCTGCCGCGCGCTCGCGCCCTTGCCCTTCACCACCTTGCCGAACCAGCCGCCGGCCTTCACGTCGGCGAGCGCCAGCGCCATGATCATGGTCGAGGAGATGCCGCGCTCCGGCGCGACGCCGGCATGCGAGGCGCGGCCGAAGATCTCGACGGTCCAGCGGTCGGCGCCGACAGCGCCGATCACCACGTTGGAGGCCGAGCCGCCGTCATAGTTGAAGGCCATCACCGGCGAGCCGAGCTCGCCCAGCTTGACGTGGCGGGCGCCGTAGAGCCCGCTCTCCTCGCGCACGCAAAACAGAAGCGTGATCGGCGGATGGTCGAGCTTCTGCTTTTCGAGCTCGGCCGCCAGCGTCACCAGCACGCCGCAGCCGCATCTGTTGTCGCCGCCGAGCGCGGTCCTGGCCTCGTTGACGATCTTGCGGCCGGATTTCTTCGGCTTGGCACCGGCGCAGAGCGGCACGGTGTCCATGTGGGTCATGAACATGATGCGCGGCTGGTTGTGCAGCGCGCCGCGGCCCGGCAGGTCGACGATGAGGTTGCCGGTCTCGGTCGGCACCGGAATGCGGCTGTTGGCATCGTCGAGCCGGATCGCCTTCGCGGGCACGCCGCTCTCCTTCAGCGCGGCGGTGAGCTCACGCCCGATCGCCGCCTCCTGTCCGGTGACGCCTTCCACGGCGAGGAAGCGCATGAGACGGTCGGTGGCGGCTTTGGTGTCGACAGGCATGAACTGAATTCCCTTGAGATGCGAGGTGCCCACCTTACGAATGCGACGAGGTGTAAGTCAAAAAGATCATCACGCCGACGAGCAGCATCGCCGCCATGAACAGCAGCACCGCCGGCAGCCCCGCGACCGCCGCGACCGCGCCGGTGATCGATTGCATCAGGGCGGTGCCGAGGAAGAAGGCGAGGTTCACGGCGGCCAGTGCCTTGCCCGCGGTCTGCGCGTCCACCAGCTGCCGGCACATGCCGAACAGCAAAGGCTGGGCCGAGCTCGCCAAGCCAATCAGCACGAACAGCATCAGGTCATATTGCGGCGGCATGACCGTCACGCCGAACAGCCATGCAACCACATAATGCGGCGCGCCCAGCGCCATCAGCACCACCAGCAACGCCGCCAGCGCATGCGTGCCGGCCACGAGCTCCCTGCGGCGGCCGATCCTGCGGTCGATCATGCCCATGCATAGCGGGCCTGCGATCAGCGCCAGCGTATAGGCGCCGAGCTGGTTGCCGGCCTCGACCCGCGACAGGCTCTTCACCTGCATCAGCCATGGCCCGCCCCACAGACCACGCAGCACCAGCGAGGTCGCCAGTGACACCAGCGCCAGCGCGATCAGGCCGCGCAACGGGCGCGACAGGCCGAGCCTGATCACCTCGATCATCTGCGTCAGCGCCGAGGTTTCGTCCTTGTGCTCGGCCGGCTGGTTCGGCACCAGCGCGAACACCACGAGCGCCACCGCAATGCCGCCGGCTGCGGCGATCCAGAATCCGGCGCGCCAGCCGTAAGTGTCGACCACGAAGGCGAGCGGGCTCGACGACAGCAGCATGCCGATATTGCCGATCGACAGGATCGCGCCCGACCACAGGCCGAAGCGTGCCGCCGACAATTGCTTGGCCGCCAGCGTCATCGGGCACATCAGCATGCCCGAGGTGGCAATGCCCAGCAGCAATTGCCCGAAGGCAAAGCTCGAAGGCCCCGTCGCAAAGCCCGACGCGACGGCGCCGATCACTGTGCCCGCCAGCAGGCTCAGCGACACCGGCCGTACGCCAAAACGGTCCATCGCCGCGCCGACCGGGATCTGCGAGGCGGCAAAGGCGAAATGATAGATCGAGGTGAGGCTCGCCAGCGCCTGCGGGTCAATGCGGAAATCCGCCGCCATCAAATCGAGGCTCAGCGCCGGGATCGTGCGCAGCAAGGTCGAGAGCATGTGCCCGCAGGCGAGCGCGACCAGCGCAAGCAGCAGCGCGCGGGTGCCATGTCCCGCCTCTTCAGTGGCAACCGCACTCATCGCGTTTCGTCCCAGCGAGCTTTTTCGTGCCGTACACGATCGGACGGCCCGTGCCAACAGCTGGAGGGAGGCGTTGGCGCAGGGCGGGCCAGACCTGGGGACAGATCACGCCAGCCACGCGTTTGCGCCGTTCCGCGACGGTCGGCCCCGGGTGTCGAGGCCGGCCAATTCAGGCCTCGGGCCGATGAACCGGCTCGGCCGTCAAGACGTTGTTCTCGGGAAAACGTGGTATGGAAGCAGGCGCTTCCTGATCTGCAGTTGGTAGTGGCGATGTCCTTGTCAGAGAGCCAGACGACCGGTGATGCGGCCCGCCGGGAGCGGAGACGAAGCAGTTCCTTTCTGTTGGTTCTCGCGGTCGGATTTCTTGTTTTTGGCGCCGCATCGGGGGCGCTCTACTACGTGCTGCAACCGGCCACGCTCCGGATCGCGGTGGGGCCGGTGGGCAGCGACGACGACAAGGTCATTCAGGCGATGGCCGATGCCTTCGCGAACGAGAGCCGAACCGTCAGGCTGTCGCCGATCAGGACCGAGGGGGCGGCGCAGTCCCTTGCCCTGCTTGGGGCCGGCAAGGCAGATCTGGCCGTTGGCCGCGGCGACCTCGACATGCCCGCCGAGGCGCAGGAAGTCGCGGTCGTGCGCAAGAACTTCGTCGTGCTGTGGGCGCCCTCCGGACTTGCGGCCAAGACCGCGAAACGAAAGCAGACGCCGAAAATCAAGGAGGTTGCCGATCTCGCAGGACGTCACGTCGGCATCATCGGGACGACCCCGGCCAATGCCGCGCTGCTGCGGGTCATCCTGGGCGCCTCCGGGGTGGACGCGGACAAGGTCGCGGTGACGCATTTTGGCACGGACCGCCTCGAGGATTTGGCGCGCGATCCCCACCTCGATGCCTTCATGGCGGTTGGGCCGCTCGACAGCAAGATCACATCGGATGCCATCGCTGCGACGGCGCGGCTGCGCGGCGCGCCGAAGTTTCTCGCCGTCGAGACATCGGAAGCGATTGCCCTGAAGCACCCCCGTTACGAATCCGAGGAAATTCCGCCGAGCGTCTTCAATGCGGATCCGGCCTGGCCTGATGACAAGGTCGAGACGGTCAGCGTCAGCCACCTCATCGTGGCGAGAAAGACCCTGTCCGAAACCACCGTGGCCGCTTTCTTTCGGCAGCTCTTTGCCGTTCGTCAGGCGATCGCAAAGCAGGTCCCCGGTGCCGCTCACATCAGCAAGCCGGATCTCGAAAAGGACACCGAATTGCCGGTCCATCGCGGCGCGGCGGCCGTGATCGACGGCAACGAACGAACCTTTCTCGACCGCTACGGCGATTACTTCTGGTTCGGGCTGCTGCTTCTCTCCGGTATCGGCTCGGCCGCCGCCTGGTTGCGGCGCTATCTGAACCGCGACGAAAGGGAGGAAAACACCAGCCATCGCAAGCGAGTCCTCGCCATGGTGTCCAGCGCGCGGACCGCGGAGTCCAACCAGCAGCTCGTGGCCCTCCAGCAAGAAGCCGACGGGATCATCCGGGAAACACTCGCGTGCTTCGATGACGGCGCAATCGAGGAAGAGGAGCTCGCGGCATTCGGGCTGGTGCTGGAGCTGCTCAGCAACGCCATCGCCGAGAGGCGCGCCACGTTGCAGCGTGCCAATGTCGAGCCCGTTCGAGGACCGACATCGATGGCGCGAGGATCGGGCGGCACGTAAACCTGAAGCGCGACGGCAATTCATCCCGATCGCATCGCGCTTCAGACCATCCGCGCGAAAGATCATCCGGGCGCGAAGCGAGGGGCGTCAGGTCCGCTCGAAGGTGTCGACGTTGGTGCTCACGGCCCGCCACCAGTTCAACGGCTTGAGCTTGGCGGGATCGCCTTCGCGGGCGCCGCTGTCCTCGAGCGCGGTCTCGAAATTACCTTCGATGCGGCCCTCCGCGTCGCTGACGATCCGCAAGATCGAGCCGAACTGATTTCGCCAAGTACCAACCCATGAGGTGCCAAGCCATGCCATGCCGGTTCTCCAAGGTCATTTGAAGTTCATTTGCCGGGCGCGATGTTAAGCCGATGCAGCCGATGCAGCTCCTTTTCGGCGTCCTGCATCAGGCCGTGAGCCGCCTTGCGTTCCCGGCCGACGATGAAGCCCGACACAAAGGCCTGCGCGCGCCGGTTTGCCGGCGGCGCTGACAGGGCTGCCTCCGTCGCCAACGTGCGATGTGCCATGAAGTCGTTGAGCGATCCCAGCGCGGATTGGATTCGCTTCAGCCGATCCGACAGGGAGGCCAGCGTGCTCTGGTCACGATCGCGATAGAGGCTCTCGAAGAAATCGACCGCATAGCGGATCTTCTTGATCCGGATACGCAGCTTGTGCCGCTGCCGCGGGTCGAGCTCGCCCAATTGCTTGCCCTGCTTGCGCACCTTCCCGATCCGCCGGTCGAGCACCTCGGCGGCATAGGAGGCGATCGATCGGTCATCGCCTGCGCGAGCACGTCCACTTTCGATCCACTCCATGACGTCGATCAGCATGCGGCGGTAGCGGGCCGATCCGACGGCGTCACGAGCGCGGGCGAAAGCCTCCTCTTTCTGCGTTTCGAACCTGCTGCGGATGGCGCGGACGCCGCGTTTCGGAACGCCCTGATCGGCAGCCGGCGCGATGCTCTGCGTCAGATACACGTCGAGCTCGCGCGCCGGCGCCAGCTCGTTCGTGAGCCATTTGAGCTCGGCTTTGATCCGCGCGGTGCTCGCGCGCGGCAGCAGCTCCCTGAACAGGGAGATGGCAGCGCGCAGCCGCCGCAAGCCGACGCGCATCTGGTGTATTCCCTCGGGCTCCTTGGCGCGCACGGCATCGGCGTTCGCCGTGATCTGCCGCAGCGCCGAACGCGCGATGACGGCAAATGCATCGCGCGGAGACAGGGCATGCTTCAGCGCGATCGGCTCGGCATGATGCGCGCCGCCGCCGCTTCCCGCGACCAGCTCGAAGCCTCGCTCGGATTTAGAACGAAGGTCGAGCTCGGCGTGCGTGCTGCGTTCGAGTCTCCGCGCCAGCCGGAACAGATCTGCGATGCGCCCGGATTTCAATTCCAGCTCCAGCTCGGAAACGGGCCGCGACCGGCGTCCACATGCAATCCGACCGTGATCGATTGCGAGCTCGATCCGGCTGTTTCGAACCCGTCTGGCCTGAGCGGTCCGACGAACTTCGGTCCGGAACATCGGCTTCAGCTTGCGCGCAAGCTTCTTGGCGGTGAAGCGGTGAAGCGGGGAATTGCTCGCCTTGCCGAGATCGGGCCTCGCGCCGGCAACGTCGCTCTCCCATTCGCCACGCGTCATGCTTCCGGAGCCGTCCGCCTTCACGGTCTGCACAAAATGACCTTCGACCTCGCGGACCCGAAGCGTCAGGGCATGTCGTCCGAGCTTGTGTTTGCGCGTGTCGAAATACGTCGACACCAGCGTCTGCCGGGACGTGGCGCCGCGCGGGCGATGATTGCACAAGACCGACGCCATCTGTCGCGGCGGAATCCGGAATTTCAGTTCCGTCTCTGCGTTCATGGCAAGCTCTTCCGTTGCCCAACCAAAGTGGTGCAGGCGCGGGAAGTTCCCCGCTGTTGCGAGCAATTCAATCCGGGGGCAGGGAACTGCACGTCATTGAGACGTCACGGAACTCGCAGCGGGCACGCCTGCCGCGTGACCGCGCGTGCTATGTGCCAGCCAGCGAAATCCCATGCAGCGCCTTCCCGGCGCCGTCGCCCGGCCCGCACACGGCAATGTCGCCGAGTGCGATGATGCCGACCAGCCGCTTGTCCCTGTTGAGCACGGGGAGCCGCCGCACCTGGATATCCGCCATGTTGCTCGTGACCTCATTGATCTCCTGGTCTTCGAAGCAATATTTGACGTCTGCGGTCATGACGTTCCGGACCGGCGCGTTCGGCCCCAGGCCCATCGCAACGCCTCGCGTGGCGATATCGCGATCCGAGATCATTCCGACCAAGCGGTCATTTTCAGCCACGGGCAACAGGCCCACTTTGAGCGTCGCCATCGCCTCGGCTGCATCGCGGATGCTGTCCTGTGGGGTGCAAAGCTGCACGTCGGGCGTCATTGCGTCGCCAACTCTCATTGTGAATCTCCATCGCGGATACCCGCCAACACAAATCGCCGGCGGTCGTTCCTCCCGAGCGGGTCGCAAATCGCGACGAATTCACGACATCATGATGCCGTGCCCATGGCAGGACTCTCGGGAGAGACAACGCTTCTGACGAGGCTGCGTGCTCATCAATTGACCACGTGAAGCGATGTCCGCTGGTCCCCCAAGAGCGGCGCGAAAGCGGGCATTGTCGGACTTCCGAGCAGGGCCGGAAACAGACAACTTTAAACTGCTCTTATAGGATGCATTTAAGTATCTGGCAGAGTGTACCAGGTCATGCGGTCGGCCCGATTTCTCTGGACAGGCATAGTCAGCGCCATTGCTGTTGCAGCATTGACGCTCGTTGGAATGTTTCTTTTGCTGTTTGTGGGCTTAGGCGACAAGAACCCGAATTCTACGCTCGCAAAAATGGTCTTCTTCGCGAGTCCGGGCCTGATTGTGTATCCTGCCTGCTGGTACGTGATCATCTTTCGTCAACAAGATTACTCGTTCCGCCAAACGCTGATGCTTGTCGGCGTGACATTTGGTATCGTTAGCGCGATCATTGCGCAGATCATGATCGTCTTCTGTGTTGTTTCATTGATCGTCCTCCCTGTCTGGAGGATCAACCCCTTGTTCCTCATCTTGTCGCCGCTGGGCTTCGTGATCTGGTTCGCCTTCGGGCTGGTGCTTCTCGCCATTCCCTATGCCCTCGTTGCTCCGCCAATGGCATTCTTTCAGCGGTACTGTCTTTCCAAATGTTTTGGAATATCGGGCTCCCCGGCTTGAAGCGGCTGATGTCGCCTTTGGGGCATGAACGGCAAAACGCCACGCGGCATTGGCGAACTGAAGCGCGTTAGCAAAGGGTTAGCCTTCGCGGGTTCAGCTATTCGAGCGCCGCGGCTAATGTTACGAATTGGCGTAACGCTTCAACCATTATTTTGGCCCAAGAAATCGCCGTATATTTCCGTCCATTACGAGGCCTGGCCGATGTCCCTCGCTCAGCAATTGTCGCAACTCCGTCCTCTGATGATCCCTGCCGAGATTGAAGCGCTGCTTGGGCCGGAGGAAAAGAAGCGGGCGCTGGATATGTTCAGCGGCTTTCAAAGAACCACCGGCGTGTCGGTCAATTTTTCACATGCAGATGGGGTCATCGATTCCATCTTGTATTCGGCCATGTTCCCCCGTGACGTGGCGGTGTGCGGCGTACAGATCGGCATGACGGTCGACGCCCTGCGGAAGGCACTGCCTGATCTGCGTTTGGCGGACGGCCAGACAGGCAAGCCCGACGAGCACGGGTTTATCAGGTATCAGGTCAAACCAGCCGCGTTGAATGTGAGAATCGACATCTCCATAAAGAATGGGGAGGTGTATTCATTCAGCCTGTATCGCGTTGACCTCGACGAGGCGTGGGCGCGGCGGCAACGGCAAGAGGCCGAACGAAGGGCCGGAACGGATCGCAAGCGCGAACTCGCCAACATCTGGAAATCCGTCGAGAACGCCGATGAGATGCTGCTGAGCTGGGCCGAGCATTGTTCGCCCTGGACCGATGACCCGCCCCAGAAATTTGTCAGGTTTGCCCGTTGGCTCATGACAACGTCCGATCCCGATGTCTGGCATATCGTGGCGACGAGCTGGAATTGGGATTACAGCCACGCGCCGCTGCTATGGATCATCCGGCAAGAGAAATGCGATATTGCGACCACGCTTGAAATCTTCTTCCTGGCGGACCCGATCTATTATTTCCGATGGGCCAAGGATCGTTCATCCGTCCCGCCCCGCAACCTCGAGATGTTCGATTTTCTGGCGGAGCTTCGTCAACGACTTGCGCGGGGATTTTACCAGCGATCCGAAATCGCCTTCGATGGCGAGGAGCATATGTCCTACATCAATCGGGCATTGCAGACACCGGACGACAGGGCCTTGGCCGAGAGTTTCTTTCCGCTCAAGGCCGGACAGAAGATTCCAGGCCGCGACCTGAAGGACAGCAAGGACGACAAGTTCGGGGAATGCCGCGCCATGTTGGCGACCGTCAACTAGGCCCGATCGTTCCTCCCGAGCAGCTCGCAAATGGCGACCAATTCAGGGCGTCATCATGCCGTGCCCATGGCAGGGCTCTCGGGAGAGACAACGCATCTGACGAGGCCGCGTACTCATGAATTAACCGCGTGAATCGATGTCCGCTTGTCCTCAAAGAGCGGCGCGAAGGCGGAATTTGTCGGAGAGGAGGGCCAATAGGCGAAGTCTGGCGTTCGGCCGCAAGATGGTCTGATGCAGCTAATTTGAGCCGTTTGAACAAGACTATTTACAAAATTATATGGGAACAGGCTGGGGATGGACTGGATCATTGCCCTTGCGTTCTTCGGCTATTGTTGGTGGCGCGTAGCACGAGCGCACGAACGTACTGCTGAACTCGCAGCAACAGGAATTTTGCGTTCACCGTTGTACTGGGTGTCGAACGCGCTGGTTGCCATCCTTCTAGCGCTGGTGCTGTACATCGCCCACATTCACAATCAATCGCCAGTTCCAGCTTTCCTTTGGTTCGCCGCCCTTATGATCATCGTGGCTTTGCTTTTCCTGCGGCGCGCGTTGAAATGGCGCTACCCCGTATAGGCAACCAATAGGCCCCACCTGAGCAACTCTCCCAACTCAGCAGGCTTCGACAGCCTTCAGCTTCGCCTCTGGCTGGCGACCCTTTCGGCCGGTGATTTGTCCGTCAATGAAGGCGCTGCGGCTCGTCCCGGAAGCACGATGGTAACGGGAGTGGGCAGCGCCAACGATGCGTTGTGGTCGCAGATGGAGCATGCAGGTTGGACACAGCGGATCACGGCAGACACGCTGTCGATACCGGACGTAACAAGCGTCTACACGCTAACCGAGACCGGTGCCCGCGCTGTGGCGAAGGCGCTCGCTGAGCTCGTCTCCTGGAATGCCCAGATATTGGAACTATTTAACCGCTTCGACCTGCACAGTGCGCCAGAACACGTGCGACAGTTGTGCAGCCTGCATGGCCGATTAACTCTTCGAACAGCGGCTCAACAGGCCATCGCAAAGAAAGTGAAGCCCGCGACCGAAGAAGCTCAAGCTCGCCAACGTGACTGCATCCTTGCTCTTGACGAGGTAAGCAAGGGTGTCCTGACGGCCGGGCAGTACATCGTTGAAGCCCTTGCGCTAGGCCCCGAAAGCGATGCCGGACGGGACCGCTTGGAGCGGGTCAATAAAGGCCTGCGGTATGCCGAGCAGTGCCTGACGGAGTGGGCGACTGAGATGCGCATTAAGCAATCCGGACGGCCCTCCTGAGTTATGGCAGCGGAGACGCGGACAGGCTGACCAAGGTCCGCTTCGGGGCAAACAGCGAAGAACTCAGGTTGAGCAATTCTGGTCCGCTCTGGCTCAACGAGCGGACTTCCGGCCGCCGAGGCGCAACTTCGCAGATGGGCCAATTGCAGAATCTTCCCGCTTACGCGGTCGACTAAGCTAAGGTCGATTGCCATAAACGAGGGCAACCGATGATTGTGTCGCGATTACGCCTGTTGGCCGCATTGCTATGCGTCGCCGGACTATGCTTTCAACCAGAAGAGATTGTGGCTCAGACGATGCCCTCGCCAGAAATCCAACGTCGTATCGATGATGTCGCCGCGTGCCTCAAGACGAGGGTCGTGGAGAAGGACGACCCTCATGAGTGTCAAACGCTCCACGACCGCATGGCCGCTTATCGAGTGCCGGGCGTCAGGGCGGTGCCGGGTGGCGTGCCGCCGATGCTGGCACCGGGATGATGTCATCGAATAGCACGCCCCTAATCCTTGCGGCGTGCTTGTCCGCCTCTGGCGCATCGCCACATAGCCGGCGCCGGGTTCCAAGTCTCAACAAAGTCGCGACTCGGTCAGATTAAAGCGGCCGGCGCGGAGAACCGCGATGGGACGGAAGCCACTCTCGGTCAGGAGCCGATAATATTCCCTTTCGGTCCGTTCCCGTCCACCTGGACCGCGCAGCATGTTTAAATCGCTCATCGCGCACGACCTGCCCGCGTCATCGGTACCGGGCAATTCCGGCATCGCGCGTTCGACTAACAGCAGTCTGCCTTTTTGGGGAAGCGCTTTGCGGCAGTTTCCCAAAATGATGCGGCTGCGCTCATCATCCCAGTCGTGAATAATGCTTTTCAAGATGATCGCATCGGCCACTGCAGGCACCGCGTGAAAGAAATCGCCTGCAACAAACTCGATGCGGTCGGAGATTCCGAGGTGCCCGAAGTGCTGGTTGGCGGCGTCGGCGCACCTCGGCAGATCGAAAACCGTTCCTTTGATATTCGAATATTCTCTCGCCACGGCGCCCATGAGTTCCCCGGAGCCGCCTCCGACATCCATCAAGTGGGAGATCGTGCCAAAGTCGTAGGCCTGCAGCACATCGTGCGTGACCAGCCGTGTCAGGTCTGTCATCGCTTCATTGAATATCCGCACATGCTCCGGCATGCGCGCCATCAGATCGAAATTGTCGTCGACGTCCTGGAGTTGGGCAGCCGTCTTCCCCGACATGATCGAATCCAGAAGACCATCCCACCTCCTGACCAGCATGGAGCCTTCAAAGATGACCCAGTTCTTGAACGATCGTTCAGCAGCACCGTCGAGCCCGGCCCCCAGTTCGTTTAGCAAGTAGCGGCCTTCGCCGACGCGAGAGCAAATGCCGACGGTCGAGAGAGCGACGAGCAAACGGGCCAGTGCGTCCCGGTCCGCGTCGGTTCGACTCGCGAGTTCTTCGACCGTTCGCGGTCCATCGCGCAGCAATTCGGCCAGCCCCAGCTTGGCAGCGACATAGATCACAGCCGTCACGCGGTGCGATTGAACAAGGTCCAACAACTGTTCGGGGGGATTGGTGGTCATGTGCCGCCCTAGTCTTCGATCGGGAATCCTGACGCCCTGACGATCGGTCCCCAGCGTTCGAACTCGGCGCGCTGAATATGCTTAAGTTCGTCCGATGTCGTTCCTGTTGGCTCGCACCCCATGGCATGAATCTTTGCGCGAATTTCGGGATCGCTCCCGATTGCAATGATCTCCTTTCCCAGGCGCTCAACGAACTGAGGGGAAGAATGGGCTGGTGCATAGAATGCGAACCATCCGGACGCATCGATATCGATCCCGCTCTCCTTGAGAGTCGCGGTTTGGGGCAGGAAGGAAGATCGCGCAGCGGCTGTGGTGGCGATGATGCGTATGCCACCGCCTCCATGTTGCTCCAGGAGTTCGGAAAGAAACGCCATATACATCGGGACCCTGCCGGCCAGCACATCCGGGAGGGCAGCAGGCGTACCTTTGTACGGCGTGTGGCGCAGGTTCAGGCCTGTGATCCGGCCAAACTCGTCGCAGATGAAATGAGGTGCTGTACCTGCTCCCGGCGAGCCGTACACGGCCTGTTCGGGATTGGCCTTCATCCAGTCGATGAGTTCGTGCACCGAATGGATGGGCAGCTTCCCGCTGACCGCCAGAGCCAGATCGACCGTCATCACCTGCGAGAGTGGCACAAAGTCGCGCTCTGCATCATATCCCAGGCTCCTGAAGAGATGCGGCTGGAGTGTGAATTGCGAAGCGGAAGCAAACAGCACCGCCTCCTCTCCCGGTGCCGCATTCTTGACCGCCCGAGCGCCGATGCGCCCGCCAGCGCCGGCAAGGTTCTCCACAAGGGTCACCTTGCCGAGCCTTGTCTGGAGTTGGTCGGCAAACAGCCGGGCGATCGAATCTCCCGACCCGCCAGGCGGAAACGGAAATACGATCTTCAGCGGCTGGTCGGCAGCAATAACGGGGAGCGGAAGAGCCAGAGCCGAAAACCCGCCCAGTATGGCGCGACGCGAGTAAAGCTGCATGGCGTTCTCCATGTGCTTCGGACAGCACGCAATGATCCGGCCGGCTTTCCTTCTCGCTATGCTGAGGCAACAACGGTATAACTTGAAATCGCAATTTCCTATCGGGCTATAACGTGAGGTGAACACTCATGCAATGGCAGGACCGCATCGGCCGACGCCTGCGCCTCAAGGATCTGCATACGCTGCAGACCGTCGCAGAGGTCGGCAGCATGGCCAAAGCGTCTCATCGCCTTGGATTGTCGCAGCCTGCGATCTCCAAAGCCATCACCGACATGGAGCACGCCGTCGGGGCTGCGCTGCTGGATCGCACCTCGCGCGGGGTCGAACTCACTGAGTGTGGTCGCCTTCTTGTCGATCGCACGCGCGTCGTTTTCGACGAAATAAAGCTAGGTGTTACCGACATTGTGCAAAGGTCAGATCCGGCGCAAGGGCTCGTTGCGATCGGTACAACCGAGCCGGTCACCGCCATCGTTACAGAAATCATCGGACATCTCGTCCGCCGGTATCCTGGCATCAGGTATCATATCACGATAGGCGACCGGGATGCGCTGGAGCATGCTCTCCGCCAGAGAGCGCTTGATCTGGCCATAACGCGCTGGTCGCCGTTGCCGGTCGCGGATGATTTGTCTGCGGAGGTGCTGTTTAGATCCTCCCTTGCGGTGATGGCGGAGCGACGGCATCCGCTCCTGCGATCGAGGAAGAAGTTGAAGCTCGCAGAACTTATGCAAGAGCAATGGACGCTCTCGCCGCCCGATTCTTTTTTGGGCCGTACCGGCGTCGAGCTATTTCGGCGACATAACCTGCCGCTTCCGCCAACGACCGTCACCACGATTTCAATCTACATGCGGTTGAATCTGTTGGCGAGCAGCCGGTTTATAACCTTATTGCCCATGCAGATACTCAGAATGCGATCGAGTAGCGCATGGCTGCGCGCGCTGAACGTCGATCTTGGTGATACTTCCGCCCCGATAGCCTCAATCACCTTGAAGGGACGACGGGCCGGAGGTGCCGTCAAATTGTTCCAAGAAGCCAGCCGGGAGGTCTGCAAGGCGCTGGTTGGAGTGAGCTGATTGGTCCGAGCGGACTGTTCATAAGCGGACCTGACGCCTTGCTTTGTCCGGACGGGAATCGAGCCTCTGATACGCGATCTCTTGATAGCCATCGTCCCTGAGTTGCGGTTCGAAATCGCGTTCGTTCAAGCAGCCCCCCGTCGAGACGCTGCGCCGACAGCCGGCGTCTGGCCGGATCCAAGGACAACGCCTGCACGCGATGTCAGCAAAACGTCTCTACTGTCTCGCTTCCGCCAGAAGCGCTGTCGGGTAGACCGGCTTGGTGAGGAACTTTGCGCCGGGCGGCAGCGGCCGGGGTAGCGGACGACCCGAGATCACGATGATCCGCGTGTTGGCGTTCTGCTGCTGGGCGAGGTGCGCCAGTTCCACCCCATCCATGTCCCCGACCAGATTGATGTCGGTGACGACCAGGGATGGGTGCCGTGCCTTGAGTGCCAAGGCGGCGGTCTGAGCATCCTCGCACTGGAGCACCTCGAAATTGCTCTCCTCGAGCAGCAGCGCGAGCATCTCGCGCTGAATGTCGTCATCTTCGACGACGAGCGCGGTCGGCCGGATCGGCTTTGACTGGCCCATGATTGCACCTCTCTGGCACTATCATTTGTTAAGTGCGAAGGGGCGAATCCGTTCCCGGCGTGGTGCATCCGGTTTCGCTCTCGCGTGGGTTGCGGATGGTGTCCGAAGCCGCCGGCAGCCTGCGCAGCAGATCCTCAGCGTCCTCAAGCACGGTGCGCACGAACCTCCGCTCCTCGATCGCCTCGCTGGTGAAATAGCCGTGCTTGACGGCATTGCTGTTTCCACACGGCGCCCCCGATCCCCATGCGCCGCCGTGCATGCGGCAACGCATCCTGCCGCGCAGCGCCGGGGCGCGGCAAGCTTCACCATTGCGCGTTTGCGCGCCGCAGCGTGGACTGGACCGCATTGTGGCGACGTTGCGCGGGTGGCTCATGCGGTGGCCACTTCAGCCAGGCCCGGCTGCGCTGCGATCAAGCTGGCGTGTTGGGTGAAATGGCCGACCACCGCTTTGCCGCCGTCCTGCACCGACAGGTTCTGCACCGTGATCGCGCAGGCGCCGTTGCTGCGATGACGGTTCAGGGCTTCGACCTGGGCTGCATAGGTGCGGGCCAGCCGGGTCAGCGCGCGCGTCAGGCTCTCCTGCTGCGTCACGTCGTCGGTGCAGGCGAGGCGGCAGGCGCAGCGCATTGTCGCGATCTGGATGCTCACCATCTGCGCCGCCAGCATGGATTCGAGCGAGTCCTTTGGCGCGATGCTCTTCAGCATCGAGACCATGAAGGAGAGATTGCCCTGGTCGGGCTTGCGCGCGACCGCGCTGGCTTTCACCAACTGGCTCAGGATGCCGTGCAGCGCGTCGCGGTCGGCCGCGCCGAGCGCCTCCGCCAGCAGCTTTTCGCCGGTCGGCGCATCGGGATGGTCGATCACGATGCGGTTGCGGCGGAGCCTGACTTTCGGGCTTGCGATGAGGGCGGCACGGTCGTCGACCGCGATGGGCATCGTCTCGATAGTCGTTGGTAATGTCGTCATGCGAAGTGTCCTTTTGCCGGCGCAGGCTCGGGCTTGCGGCGCGAAGCCGATCGCGCGCCTGCTGTCGCGGCGGTTGAGATTTTCAGGTTGTGATGAGGCGTTGTCGCACTGCCGGGTCGAGCGCGCCCATCATCGGGCGGGGCTGGACACGGGCTGATGGCGCGATGATGCCATCATGCTCCTGTTTTGCCCGACGAATCAAAATGATTTTCTGAAATTCAGCAGTCGCCCGCCCGCAAGCGCCGCTCTGACGGGGGCGCCGGCTACTGTGCATGGGGTTGTTTTCGCGTTTTGGGATGGCGGGGCGCCCAGCCTCCCGAGGCCGAGCTAGCCCGACGACCGTTCACGCGCCGCGACGCGGATGACGCGTGACCTGGCGCCCTTTGCTGCGCGCGTCGCGATCATGCTGCGCGCCTTGCCACGGCTCGACGCGTTCTTGCGGAGCAGGGAGACGAGGCGCTTGCGGGCGCGATTGGCCGAGAGCCGCGCCGCCAGTTGCTCGGCCTTGCGGATGATCATGGCGGTGGAGGGTGCGAGGTTCGCGGGGACCCAGGCGACATCCCTCGTCTTGGAGAGGCTGCCGACGCCTTCGCAGGGCGCTTCGCGCGGCAGGTCGATCCGGATCGCCAGCGCGTCCGAGCGCTCGATCCAGTCCTCGGCCTTGGTGCCGGTGATGATGCGGACATAGTCGCGCGTCTCGCGCGGCAGCTCGCTCTCCTTGGCGAGCCATTTCTGGATGCGGCCAGGGCCGGCGTTGTAGGCGGCCGCGGCGAGGCCGAGATTGCCGAAATCGTCGCGGAGCTTGCGCAGGAACTTTGCCGATGCGGGCAGCGCCTTCATGGGATCGAAGGGATCATCAAGCCCCATTTCAGCAGCGGTCTCCGGCATGAACTGCGCAACGCCTTGCGCGCCGGCCTGGCTGACCTCGTTCGACTTGAAGCGGCTCTCTTGCCAAAGCAGGCGGGCGAAGAACGGCACGGGGATGCCGCTCTCCTCGGCCGCTTCCTTCAGGGCACGGCAGAATTGCTCGGTCGGTGAGGGCGGAGGCTCTACGGCAGCTTCGACTGCGGGCTCCGGCTCGATCGTTTCTTCATACGAGGCGCGCGCATTGGCGAGCTCGATGGCCTGCACGCTCGCAAGAAACATCTCGACCAGAGGAACCAGCGAAGGCGCGCGATCGGCCTTGGGCGTTGCGATCTCGAAGCTGGAAGGTTGCCAGGTTGGCTCCGGGCTGACGTCGCACATCAGAAGCAGGAACGCAGCGCAAGCCGCGACGAGAAATCGCATCTCGGTAAGAGTCCTCGAACTGTGGGAGAACGACCAGCGGGTGCCGGTGACAAGGACTTCTTAACCGTAATTGCGGCGAAGCTGCGATTCCGCGGGAGAGCAGGTGTTAGTACGGTGTTCCGGCCGTGGGAACGCAATCGGGTTCCGCGGTTGGGAGCGGTCTTGAAGAAGGCGGGCGCTTACGCCTTGGGGAAATCCTTGCGCATCGCGATCTCGGCGGCATCGCCGGGCGACAGCACGGTCTGGTCGAAGGCTGCTTGCGGCTTCGTCATGATGTCGTACAGCGAGATGCCCTTGATGGGCTTGCCCATGAGCTCGCGGACGCAATCGGCGAGCGTGCCGTTGTAGACGAGATAGGGCGGACCGCGGTCCTTCTGCCGCTCGCCCTTCAGCGACGGCCACTTCTTCAGCTCGGCCGGCGCGTCGTAAGCGATCGGCGATCCCTCTTTGAACATGAGCGTGGTCCCGGGCGGCTTGGACTTCGGGGGGAATCCTAGAGCCGCCAGGTAAACGCGCGTTAAAGAATTGCTTCCAATCAGCCGGCAATGAAGGCGAGCAGGGTGCCGTTGGCCTTGGCTGGAGGCACGACGATGGCAGCGCCGCCGCGGACACCGGCCGGGCCGAGGGCCTTCTCGGTCGCTGCGAGATCGCCACTGACGAGCACGAGGGCCGCACCGCCGCGCCCCGAGAGGCCAGCGAGCGGCACGCCGGGATAGCGTTGGCCGAGCTGCTCCAGCGTCAGATAGACGAAATCGGCGCGGCCGCCGCCTGATGTCACCGTGACCGCACCGTCGGCCGCCGCCTTCGGCTCGCGATCGATCAGCCGCGCTAGATGCGCGGCTTCCGCTGCGGGCTCGGGCGCTGCGATCAGCACCTGGCTGATCCGCTTGGCCGCATTGGCGTGTTTCATCAGCTCGGGGATCCACACCGTCTCGCGCGTCTTGTGCTGGCAGGCGAAGATGCGCACCCCGCCGGGCGCTTCCGCGGTCGGCCACATGAAGGTGCGGAATTTGGCGGCCGAGACCGCGCCATCAGGCAAGGTCACCGGCCGCTCGAAATCGGTCGGACCGATCGGCGTCAGGCCGCGCGCGCGGATCTCCTCGGCGCCTGCAGCGGAATCGACCGCGGTGAAGGCGATGCGCTCGATGCCCTCGCCCTGCCGCTCGAGATAAGCGCGCGCCGGCGCGTTGTGTTCGGTTGGCGCCAGCACGCCAAGCAGCTCCATATAGTCGGGATCGAACATGATGGTGTAGTTGCCGGTGCCCATATGCGCGCTGTGGGTGCCGCGCGGAGAGAGCGTGAAGCCGAGCTGGCGATAGTTTTCGGCGGCCTTGTCGAGGTCCTTCACCATGACTACGGCGTGGTCGATACCGATGATGTTCTTGAGGGCCACTGTGACTTCCCCGAATGCAAAATGACTTTGGACGGCCCGCGCAGCCGCTCGTCCTGTCTACGCCGGATGGACGATCAAGTCATTTTCAAATCGGCGAAAGATCCGGAATTTCATTCCGCGAAATGCCGCAGCGGCGCGCTTTCGGGGTCAGCGATCCTGCTCGCCGATATAGGCGGCGAGGACGGCGCGCTCCTCGCTGGTCATTTCCGTGACGTTGCCCGGCGGCATCGCGTTGGACCAGGCCGCGACACGGCCGATCAGACGGATGTTGCGGTGGATGTGCTCGGGGGCGTCGAGCAAAATGCCCTTCGGCGCGGTGACGATGCCGGCCCAGACCGGCTCGGCCGCGTGGCACATGCTGCAACGGGACATCACGATCTCCTCGACATTGGCGAGGGTCGGCTGCGCCGACAGCGCGCCGCTCTTCACCTCGCGCGGTCCGGCTGCCGAGAGGAAAAGAATCGCGATCGCGCCGGCTGCCGCGATGCCCCATACCCACCACGGCGATTTGCGCCCGGCATGCCCTTCATTGAAGAAGTGGCGGATCACCGGCCCCAGCGCCAGCACGATTGCGACGATGATCCAGTTGAAGCGGGTTGCGTAGAGCAGGGGGTAGTGATTGCTGATCATCAGCACGACGACCGGCAGCGTCAGATAGTTGTTGTGGACCGAGCGCTCCTTGCTGGTCTTGCCGAGCTTCGGATCGGGGGCCTGGCCCGCGATCAGGCTCGCGACGATCTTCTTCTGGTTCGGGATGATCACCGCAAAGACGTTGGCGACCATGATGGTGCCGATGATTGCGGCGATCTGGTTGAAGGCGCCGCGGCCGCTCAGCACATGAGTGAAGGCGTAGGTGAGCGCCACCAGGAACAGATAGCCGCCGATGGCGAAGGGCAGCTCGCGCTGTGCCAGCCCCGTGCGGCAGGCGGTCTCGTAAAGCAGCCAGGCCAGCGCGAGGCTGCAGAAACTGAACAATCCAGCCTGGACCGGCGTCAAGTCGAGGACCGATTTGTCGATGAGGAACAGATCGGCGTCGAGATAGTACACCACCACCATGAGCGCGAAGCCGGACAGCCACGTGGTGTAGGCTTCCCATTTGAACCAGGTCAGCTCGTCCGGCACCTGGCTGGGGGCCACCAGATATTTCATGATCCGGTAGAAGCCGCCGCCATGGACCTGCCAGGCCTCGCCCTGCACGCCATCGGGCAGGTCGCTGTTGGGCTTGAGGCTGAGGTCAAGGGCGATGAAATAGAAGGAGCTGCCGATCCAGGCGATCGCCGCCACCACGTGCAGCCAGCGCAGCAGCAGGCTCGCCCATTCCGATACGATCGATCCCCACATAGTCATCCCATCAATCGCGACGTCGGTGCCGCAGCTTTGATGACCGCAACCGGCGGTCGTGCCCTTACAATGTGTTGCACCGATCCGCGCCGTTTTCCAGTACGATGGGTCGCACCATCTGCACATCGTGCGGGCACGAGCTGACTTGGGATTTGGCAAATGAAGTCCGGGAGGAAGCTGACGTGATATCTCGCGTTTCGCGCATGATGGTGCCCGCATGGCTCTTGGCCGCTTGCGTCGGCGCGCAAGCCGAGACCGTGCTGCAAGGCAAGGATGCCTATGGCAGCTGGCAGGCTGACAAGCCCGGCACCGTCAGGCTGATCCGCCCGCAGGATTTGGTTAGACCGGGCGCCTCGCCCTCGGTCTCCAATCCCACGCGCTTAACCGCACGTGGCAGTGCGACGCCGCAGGTGCCCGAAGGCTTCAAGATCGATCTGCTGGCTGACGGCCTGTCCAATGCGCGCGTGCTGCGCGTCGCGCCGAACGGCGACATCTTCGTTGCAGAGACCGGACCCGGGCGCATTCGCGTGCTACGTCTCGGGGAGGACGGCACCAAGGTTGCGACCAACGAAGTTTTTGCCAGCGGGCTCAGCCGTCCTTTCGGCATCGCCTTCTTCCCGGACGGCGACAATCCGCGATGGGTCTATGTCGCCAATGCCGGCAACGTCGTTCGCTTTCCCTATCACGCCGGCGACCTGAAGGCGTCGGGCAAGCCCGAAATCGTGGTCGCGAACCTCGCGCAAGGGTGGGGGCATTCCACCCGCGATATCGTGTTCACGCCGGACGGCAAGCGCATGCTGGTGTCGGTCGGCTCCGCCAGCAATGTCGCCGAAGGCATGGGGAGCCCGCCCGGTGGGCTGGAGTCCTGGTCGCGTACGCAGGCGCTCGGAGCGTCCTGGGGCTATGAGGCCGAACGCGCGGCGGTGCTCTCCTTCAATCCGGATGGCAAGGACCGCAAGCTCTATGCCACCGGCATCCGCAACTGCGTGGGCCTTGCGATCCAGCCGCAGACCGGGCTGCCCTGGTGCTCCACCAACGAGCGCGACGGCCTCGGCGACGATCTCGTGCCCGACTATGTCACCAGCGTGAAGGAGGGCGCCTTCTACGGTTGGCCGTGGTTCTACATCGGCAGCAATGAAGACCCGCGTCATGCCGGCGCGCGACCGGACCTCAAGGACAAGGTGACGGTGCCGGATGTGCTGGTGCAGCCGCATTCGGCCTCACTCGGGATGACCTTCTACCAGGGCACGCAATTTCCATCCGAATACCAGGGCGACGCCTTCGCGGCCGAGCACGGCTCCTGGAACCGTTCGAAGCGAACCGGCTACAAGGTGATCCGCATCAGGATGAAGGACGGCAAGCCGACCGGAGAGTACGAGGATTTCGTCACGGGCTTTGTCGTGAACGACACCCAGGTGTGGGGACGGCCGGTCGGGATCGCGGTGGCGAAGGATGGATCGTTGCTAATCTCCGAAGATACCGGCGGCACGATATGGCGGGTGACGCACTGATGTGGCTTCAGCCTTCGAGGAGAGAAGATGGAGCTACCCCCGCCTCACACTCGCCCCGCCATCCACCGGCAGCGTCACACCCGTGATGAAATTCGCCTCGTCCGAGGCCAGGAACAGCGCGGCGTTGGCGACGTCCCACGCCGTGCCCATCTTCTTGCGCAGCGGCACCTTGCTGTCGCGCTCTGCCTCGACCTCGGCGCGGGTCTTGTGCCATTCGCGGGCGCGGGTGTCGACCGCCATCGGGGTGTTCATCAAGCCCGGCAGGATGACGTTGGCGCGGATGCCGTATTCGGCGTTCTGGTAAGCGAGCTGCTGGGTGAACGCGATCATCGCCGACTTCGTGGCCTTGTAGGCAACGTAAGGATAGGTGGTGATCGCCGCCATCGAGGAGATGTTGATGATGGCGCCGCTTCGCTGCGTACGCATGATCGGGATGACTTCCTTCGCTGCGAGAATGCAGCTCTTCAGGTTGATGGCGACGACGCGGTCGAACGCCTCCTCGGTGATTTGAAGCAGCTCGGCATCGCCGCCGGACAGGCTGACGCCGACATTGTTGTGCAGTATATCGATCCGGCCCCAGCGCGATTGCGCGTCCGCGACCATCGCCTTGATGTCGGCAGATTTGGTCACGTCCGCCTTGAAGGCCGCGCCGGCGCCGCCCTTCTCAGCGATCATCGCGACGGTCTCCTGCGCCGACTCCATGTGATGATCGACGCACAGCACCTTGGCGCCCTCTCGGGCGAAAGTGAGCGCGGTGGCGCGGCCGTTGCCCATGCCTTCGCCGGGGCTCTGGCCGGCGCCGACCACGATCGCAACTTTGTCCTTCAAGCGCATGTCAGTTCACTCCCGGGATCGGGTACTGCTCGAGTACCTCTTTGTAATACGGCTCATTGTCGATCTTCATGGTGGCGAGCACGCGCACCACGCCGCAATAGAAAGCGATGGTCAGGACGAGGTCGACCATGTGCTCGTCGGAGAGGTGTGCTTTGATCTCGGCGAAGGTCGCCTCGGACATTGCGAGATCGCCCACCATCTCGCGGGCGCCTCTCAGAATGGCCTTGGCGAGCGGCTCGAGCTTTGATGGCTTGTCGGCAGTCTCCGCCATCAGGCCGGCGATGTCCTCGTCTGTGACGCCGAACTCCCTGCCGATCTTCACGTGATGGGTGAATTCGTATTCCGATTTCTCCATCCATCCGACCTGGAGAATGGCGAGTTCGCGCAGGCGCGGATCGAGCTTGCTCTTGAAGCGGATATAGCCGCCAACGCCGTTGAAGGCCCGCGCCATCTCCGGCGAGTTGACCAGCAATTTGTGCAGATTGGTGTTGCGCTTGAGCATGTCGCGATATTCGGGCGCGACCTGGTCGGCCTCGAGATAGGGCAGGCGGGCCATTTTCCTTGTTTCCTCTAGTGCTCTTGTGACTCGCGCTCGGGTGCCTGCAACGTCACGCCGCCGTCGATCACCAGCACCTGGCCGGTGATGTAGCGGGCAAAGTTGCTGAGCAAGAATTTGACGGCGTGGCCGACGTCCCAGCCGGTGCCTTCGGTCTTGAGCAGGGAGGCCTTGGCGCGGTTGGCGCGGGCCTGCTCGCTCATGCCGCGGGCATAGACCATCGGCGTGTACATCGGTCCCGGGCAGATGCAGTTGACACGGATATTGTCGCGGCCGTGATCGACCGCCATCGCGCGCGTGAGGCCGATGATGGCGGCCTTGGAGGTCGTGTAGGTCGTGAGCCCGCGCGGACGCAGCGCCGAGATCGACGAGATGTTGACGATCGCGCCGCCCTTGGCGGTCTTGATCATGGCGGGGATCGCATGCTTCGACAACAGGAACATGGTCTCGACATTGACCTGCATGATACGGCGATATTGCTCCACCGCCTCGTCGACCACACTGCCGCGGCTGCCGATGCCGACATTGTTGTCAAGGAAATCGAGCCGGCCCCAGCGGTCGAGCGCGGCTTCGACCAATGTCCGGCAATCGGCTTCGCTGGTGACGTCGCCGCCATGGGCTGCGGCCGTGCCGCCATCGGCCGTGATCATCTCGACAGTGCGCTCGGCGAGCTTGATGTCGCGATCGGCGACCAGCACTTTGGTGCCAGCGCGGCCGAGCAGGATTGCTGCAGCGCGGCCGTTACCGATCCCGTCGCCTGCGGCGCCGCCGCCGCTGATCATCGCCACCCTGCCGGCGAGGCCGGCATCGTCCTCAGGGCCGTTCATCTCGTGCCATCCCGATATTTTCGAGCAAACTAGCAATGGCGTGCAGAGGTGAGAAGGCCGGTCGCCCCGCGCCGATGTCATTGACATCGCACGGAATTGCATGCCGCCGGACGAGATTGCCCACGTGCCTGAAGGAACCGACCTCACGCGATCGCGTTTGTTGCGGAGTCTTCTCCCACGCTAGGCTCAATCCCGGGGCTCCCAACCGCCAGTGGCTTGCCGATGAATCTGCTCGATCCACAAGGCCCTGTGGCTGCGGCCAACAGCACCATTCTGGTCGATTCTGTCTTCATCATGCTGGCGATCGTGGTGCCCACCATTGTCGCGATCCTGGCCTTTGCGTTCTGGTTTCGGGCGTCGAATCCAAAAGCGCGCTTCCAGCCCGACTTCGTCTATTCCGGCCGCGTCGAAATGGTGGTGTGGGCGATCCCCGCGCTGACTGTGATCCTGCTCGGCGGCGTTGCCTGGATCGGCTCGCATCAGCTTGATCCGGCAGCTCCGGTGCCGGGCACCGGCAGTCCGGTGCGGATTCAAGCCGTATCGCTCGACTGGAAATGGCTCTTCATCTATCCGGACCAGCGCATCGCCACGGTCAACGCGCTGACGGTGCCGGCCGGCGCCGAGCTGAATTTTCAGCTGACGTCGTCGAGCGTGATGAACGTCTTCTTCATCCCGCAGCTCGGCAGCATGATCTACACGATGAATGGCATGGTGACGAAGCTGAACCTGCGCGCCGACAATGAGGGCAAGCTGCAGGGCCTGTCGGCGCATTTCTCCGGCGACGGCTTCCCGGACATGATGTTCGACGTCAACGTGATCTCGCCGCTGTCATTTCCGGACTGGGTCGCGTCCACCGCCAAGACCGACGCCGTGCTGAACGAGGACAGCTACAAGAAGCTGATGCAGCAGGGCACCGAGAAGGGCAGGCCGAGCTATCGTTTGGAAGATCCGCGCCTGTTCGATCTGATCACAACCCAGCACATTCCGCCGGGGCCCGGCCCGGAACGCGTGTCCGATGCCGGCCGTGCCCACAATGGAGGCGTTGATGCTCGGTAAGCTCGATTGGTCGGCCATTCCGTTCGATCAGCCCATTCCGCTCATTGCTGGCGCCGTGGTGCTGGTCGCGATCCTTGCGGTGCTGATCTGGGTCATCGTGAAGGGCCATCTGCCCTATCTCTGGCACGAATGGATCACGAGCGTCGATCACAAGCGCATCGGCGTCATGTACATCCTGCTGGCATCGGTGATGCTGCTGCGCGGCGGCAGCGATGCCATCATGATGCGGATCCAGCAGGCGATCGCCTATCAGTCCCAGGGCTATCTGCCGCCGGAACACTACAACCAGATCTTCTCGGCGCACGGCACCATCATGATCTTCTTCGTGGCGATGCCATTCGTGATCGGGTTGATGAATCTCGTCGTGCCGCTCCAGCTCGGCGTCCGCGACGTGGCGTTCCCGACGCTCAACTCCGTCGGCTTCTGGCTGACCGCGACCGGCGCGCTGCTGGTCAATCTGTCGCTCGTGATCGGTGAGTTCGCGCGCACCGGCTGGCTCGCCTTTCCGCCGTTGTCGGAACTATCTTATTCGCCGGGTGTCGGTGTCGACTATTATGCCTGGTCGCTGCAGATATCCGGCGTCGGCACCTTGGTCGCCGGGATCAACCTTGTCACGACCGTGCTGAAGCTGCGCACCAAGGGCATGAACTATCTGCGAATGCCGATGTTCTGCTGGACCACGCTGGCATCGAACCTCCTCATCGTCGCGGCGTTCCCGATCCTCACCGCAACCCTCGCGATGCTGCTGCTCGACCGCTATCTCGGCTTTCACTTCTTCACCAATGAAGCCGGCGGCAACGTCATGATGTTCATGAATCTGATCTGGGCCTGGGGGCATCCCGAGGTCTACATCCTGGTGCTGCCGGCCTTCGGCATCTTCTCCGAAGTGGTCTCGACCTTCTCTGGCAAGGCGTTGTTCGGCTATCGCTCCATGGTGCTCGCGACCATGGCGATCTGCGTCATCTCCTTCATGGTCTGGCTGCATCATTTCTTCACGATGGGCGCAGGCCCTGATGTCAACGCCATCTTCGGTATCGCCAGCATGATCATCGCGGTGCCGACCGGGGTGAAGATCTACAACTGGCTGTTCACGATGTATGGCGGCCGCATCCGCTTCGCGACGCCGATGTTGTGGGCGGTCGGATTCATGGTCACCTTCATCATCGGCGGACTGACGGGCGTGCTGGTCGCGGTGCCGCCCGCGGACTTCATGCTCCACAACAGCATGTTCCTGGTGGCGCATTTCCACAACGTGATCATCGGCGGCGTGCTGTTCGGTGCCTTTGCCGGCTTTGAATATTGGTTTCCCAAGGCATTCGGTTTCCGTCTCGACGAGCGCTGGGGCAAGCTGGCGTTCTGGTTCACCTTCACCGGCTTCTATATCACCTTCGTGCCGCTCTATGCTGCCGGCATGCTCGGCATGACGCGGCGCTTGCAGCATTATGACGTTGCGGAGTGGCGACCGTGGATGGTCGTGGCAGCGCTCGGGATGGCCGTGCTGACGATCGGGGTGATCTGCCAGATCATGCAGCTCGTGGTCAGCATCCGCAATCGCGAGGCGTTGCGCGACCGCACCGGCGATCCCTGGGATGGCCGCTCGCTGGAATGGGCGACGTCCTCGCCGCCGCCTGTGTTCAACTTCGCCTTCTATCCCGATGTCCGGGGTGAGGACGCCTATTGGGACATGAAGAGCCACGCTCAGCAGCAATCGTTCGAGCATGAAGTGCCCGAATATCACGACATCGAAATGCCCCGGAATTCGCCGACCGGGTTCATCTGCGCGTTCTTCGCGAGCATCATGGGCTTTGCGCTGATCTGGCACATCTGGTGGATGGTGATCCTGGGCGGCATCGGCGCGTTCGCGACCTTCGTGGTGTTCGCCTGGCGCGACCATGACGAATACATCATTCCCGCCGATGAGGTCGCCCGCATCGATCGGATCAATCTCGAGGAGCGGCGCAGCCTCGTCAGCATGGCGGGAGCGATCTGATGTCGATGACCGCGACCGTCGGCCATGCGCACGCCGATCCCCATCACATTGGTATCGTCATCGAGCATCCCGGGCCCGCGCCGAAACGGATCGTGACCGCCTACGGCTTCTGGGTGTTCCTGCTCTCCGACATCGTGATGTTCTCCTGCTTCTTTGCGGCCTATGCGGTGCTGGTCAGCCAGACCGCCGACGGCCCCAAGGGTTCGGAGATTTTTGAGCCCCACAACGTGGCGATCGAGACGGTTTGCCTGCTGCTGTCGAGCTTTACCTGCGGCATGGCCGGCATCGCCGCCGACGTACGCAACCGGTTCTGGTTCTATCTCGGCATGGCCGTGACCTGCGTGCTCGGGCTGATCTTCCTCGCCATCGAGTTCAGGGAATTCGCCGACCTCGTCGCCCGCGGCTATGGTCCGTCGCGCAGTGCCTTTCTGACCGCGTTCTTCTCGCTGGTCGGCTGCCATGGCCTGCATGTGTCGGCCGGCGTGCTCTGGCTGCTCACCATGATGGCTCAGGTCTTTGCCAAGGGCTTTCGCGCCGACGTTCTGCGTCGGATGATGTGCTTTGCGCTATTCTGGCACGCGCTCGACATCATCTGGGTCGGGGTCTTTTCCGTCGTCTACCTGCTCGGAGGTGGCGCATGAGTGATCAGACGCATATGCATGTCGAACATGACATCGCCCCGGGAGACGAAGAGCAACATAGCGTCGGCGAGCGCATCCTCGGCTATGTCGTTGGTCTGGGTCTGGCGCTGCTGCTCACCGCGACCTCGTTCTTCATTGCCGGTACCGATCTGGTCTGGCAGCCGTCGATCCCGGTCGCGCTGGTCGTGCTCGCGATCGCGCAGATGGGGGTGCATCTGGTGTTCTTCCTGCACATCACCACGGGGCCTGACAACACCAACAATGTGCTGGCGCTGGCCTTCGGTCTGCTGGTCGTCTTCCTGGTGGTCGGTGGCACCGTCTGGATCATGGCGCATCTGAACCAGAACATGCCGCCGATGGATCAGTTCATCCGGATGCACAGCTAGCGCTGCACAAAAAAGAAGAGCCGCTTGTTGTGACAAGCGGCCCAAGTCTAGGGAGGAAACGCCCGAGCAAGGACAATCCGATGAGGATCGTCTGCCAAGGAAACGCTCGCGCGAAGCGCTTGCGTACACATATAGGTGCAGCAACTCGCGTTTCAGTTCAATTCCGGATCAATACGGTCTCGGACTACCACTCACGGGTGCGTGAACCAAAAGTTCACTTTGGCCGGCGGCAATTATAGGCCTTGCGGAAGCCCGAGGCCTGGGCGTCGTCCTCCGAGCAGAACCAGCGGTCCGGCTTGGTGGTCGCGGCATAGCTCGGGCAGCCCCTCAAGTGATAGATGCCGATGTTGCCGGTGACGCGGGCGCGCACCGCGAGCTTGCCCTTGATGGCGCAGCTCGGCGGCGCGGTCAGCTCCTCCGGAAACAGCACCGCGCGAATCTCCTTGTCGCGGTCGGGGCGGCAGGCGGCGCCGAGCAGAGCGCCGTCCTTCTTGCCGGTGCGGAATTCTTGCGGTGCAACAAAGCACCCTTTCCAGATGCCCGCAGAGGCCGCCTTGGCCTCGGCGGCTGCCGGCTTGACGTTGGCCTTGAGCGGCTCACGCGCGATGGCAAAGCCCAGCCTGACCATTTGCTCGTTCAACGAGACCTTGTCGCCCTCGACCGTGCAGATCGCGCGGTGGCGCTTGCCAAAATTCTTCTCGGGACCGACGTCGTCACAGCGCACTTGCTTTCCGCCGATCAGCTTGGTGAGCTGGTCGCGGGCCTCGATGCCGCAGGTCCAGGGATCGGCGTGGTCGTCGATGCAGACCTGGTCGAGCTCCGGCGCATCGACGCCGTCGAGCCGGTAGGTGACATCGCCAAGCTGGATCGAATTGGCGTCCCGGACCGTCGCAGCCGCGGTCAGCGCGGTGGCGGGGCTGGAAGTCCCCAGGAATCCGGACAGAGCGAGAAACACAGCGAGCGCCAAGGCGCGGGCGGCGGCCAATGAATTCCTTGAGGACATAATTTCTCGCCATCGATTGCTCTTGCCCCTCGTTCCTAGCATCCGAAGGTCGTCAGACCAATGGTCTGCGCTGTGCGAAGTGCGACATTCGCGCGCCAGCCTTTACTCGCCGGTCGGTCTGCCCCTATCGTTCTCAGGCTTTGTGAGCCGTGATGGCCGAATCGCCCGGGAAGTGGCGAGGGCGGGAGGAAGGCGTTTCGATGAAAGACCCCGTGGACGTCCTGATCATCGGCGCCGGCGCATCGGGCGCCGCGGTCGCGTGGTCGCTGGCCGAGACCAAGATGCACATTCTCTGCCTGGAGCAGGGCGGCTGGATGAACCCGGCGGAATATCCGAGCACGGGCCGGGACTGGGAGGCCAAGTTCTTCGGCGAGTGGTCGTCGAGCCCCAATGTCCGCGGCAGGCCCGAGGACTATCCTGTTAACGACGACAATTCGCCGATCAAGGTCGTCAATTACAATGCGGTCGGCGGCTCGACGGTGATGTACACCGCGCACTGGCCGCGCCTGCATCCTTCCGATTTCAAGGTGAAGACGCTCGACGGCGTCGCCGACGACTGGCCGATCGACTACGACGCCCTGACCCCGTTCTTCGAAGAGAACGACCGGATGATGGGGACATCGGGCCTGTCAGGGGATCCGCTGTCCCCGCTGACGCATCCGCCGATGCCGCAGCAGCCGATGGGATTGTCCGGCGCCATCGTCGCCAAGGCCATGAACAAGCTCGGCTGGCACTGGTGGCCATCGGACACGACGGTCGCGACCATGGATTATGAGGGGCGCGCGCGCTGCATCAATCTCGGCCATTGCACGCCGGCCTGCGCGCAGGGCGCAAAATCCTCGACCGACATCACCTATTGGCCGCATGCGGTCCGCGCCGGTGTCGAGCTGCGCACGCATTGCCGGGTGCGTGAGATTACCACTGATGAGAACGGCATGGCCTCGGGCGTGGTCTATTACGACAAGGACGGCGTCGAGCAGTTCCAGCCCGCGCATGTCGTGATCATCGCCTGCAATGGCGTCGGCACGCCGCGGCTGTTGCTCAACTCGAAATCCGACCGTTTCCCGAACGGCCTTGCCAATTCGTCCGGGCTGGTCGGCAAGAACCTGATGTTCCACCCTTACGCGCAGATCTACGGCTATGTGAAGGAGCCGACCGACTCCAATCGCGCGCCGCCGACCTGCCTGTGGAGCAAGCAGTGGTACGATACGGATCTGTCGCGCGGCTTCGTGCGCGGTTATGGCGTTCAGTTCGTGCGCGGGGCAGGGCCGGTGTTCGAAGCCGTCGTCAGCGAGCAGAAAGGCATTCTGCCGTGGGGCGAGGATCATCACCGCGTCTTCCGCAAGCTCAACGGTCATCGGCTCGGTTTCTCCGCGATCTGCGAGGACCTGCCGGAGGAGCATAACCAGGTCACGCTCGACCCGGTGCTGAAGGACGCCCACGGCATTCCCGCGCCGAAGATCGACTACACGATCTCCGAGAACAGCCGGAAGATGATGGAGCATGCGCTCGCCCGCGGCCGGGAGGTGCTCGAGATGGCGGGCGCGACCGACATCTGCGTCAATTCGCCGATCCCCTGGGGCGGCTGGCATCTACTGGGCACGGCGCGGATGGGCACAGATCCCAAGCGCTCCGTCGTCAACGAATGGGGCCGTACGCACGACGTCAAGAACCTCTTCATCGTCGACGGCAGCATCTTCGTCACCTCGGGCGGTGTGAACCCGACCTCCACCATCCAAGCCCTTGCGCTCTACATCGCCGACCAGATGAAGCAGCGCCTCGCCAATCTGTTCGACTGAGGCCGCCATGACCGCTGACAATCAACTGACGCGCGCTCAACGCGACGACCTCCGCACCATCGCCGCGATGATCGTGCCCGCCAGCGACGCGTACAAGGTGCCCGGCGCCGACGATCCTGCGATCCAGGCCGACATGTTGGCGACGCTCGGCCGCGATACCAGGCCGGTGGCGGCGGCGCTGGATTATCTGGCGCGGCTGGCGGGTCAGCCGCTCGCGGAGCTTGATGCCGCCAGGCGCGATGCGGTCGCGCAGGAATTTCGCAAGCGCGGCGGCGCGGCCGCGGCAACGCTCGTGCGCGTGGTGCTGCAATGCTACTACCGCGACGACCGCGTGCTGCGCTCGCTCGGGCTGGAATTGCGTGCGCCGTTTCCCAAGGGCCACGTGCTGCCGGACGGCGACTGGTCGCTGCTCGATCCGGTCAAGGCCAGAGGCGGCACACTGCGGCGCGCGCCCTAGCCATGTGGGCAGTCCAGCCTTGCCCCCCGGGCAGGCACCTTGCGCCCGGTGGAACAGGCCACCATCTGTGTGAGCCTCAAGGACTTTTGCCATGCTGGATTTCACTTCAGATATCGTCGATGACGCACCGTCATCGCGAACGACAGAATCTGCCCCGGTCGATGACCGGGCCCTGCTCGACGCCTATTCCAATGCCGTGATCGATGTGACCGACCGCGTCGGTCCCGCGGTCGTGCGCGTCGAGACCGGGCCAAAGACGCCGAATAGCCGCGAGCGCGGCGGGCTCGGCTCCGGCATCGTGATCTCGCCTGACGGGCTCGTCCTCACCAACAGCCACGTGGTCGGCTCCTCCAAGGAGATCCGGCTGCGGGACGTCGAAGGTCATGTTGGCGATGCGCGAGTGCTGGGCGTCGATCCCGATACGGACCTCGCACTGCTGCGCGCCAACGGCGTGCGCGATTTGCCCTATGCTGCCCTCGGCAATTCCAAGACGCTGCGGCGCGGCCAGCTCGTGATCGCGATCGGCAATCCGCTCGGCTTTGAATCGACCGTCACCGCCGGTGTGGTTTCGGCGCTCGGGCGCTCGATCCGCTCGGTCAGCGGCCGCACAATCGAGGACGTGATCCAGACCGATGCCGCGCTCAATCCCGGCAATTCCGGCGGGCCGCTGGTGTCGTCGAATGCCGAGGTGATCGGCATCAACACCGCGATCATCAACGGCGCGCAAGGCATCTGTTTCGCGGTCGCCAGCAACACCGCGCAATTCGTGCTGTCGGAGATCATCCGCCACGGTTACGTCCGCCGCGCCTTCATCGGGGTTGCCGGGCAGACCGCGCCGGTCCTACGGCGGCACGCGGTGCTGGCCGGCGTCGAGAACAAGATGGGCGCGCTCTTGATGCAGATCGAGCAGGACGGCCCGGCGGCGAAGGCCGGCCTGGTGCCCGGCGACGTCGTCATCAGGCTCGACGGTGTTGAGATCAACGGTGTCGACGATCTGATCCGCGTGCTCGATCGCGACCGGATCGGCCGACGGCTCGCCATGGACGTGTTGCGGCTCGGCCGCCTGCGGGCAATCGATATCGATCCGATCGAGCGTAAGCCGGGCCGCTAGCTGCGGGCCTTCTGGCGGGGTATGACGGTGTCATGCCTTGCCTTCGGACCCTCGCCGCATGATGCCGGCACATGAAACCTACGACGTCATTGTCGTCGGCGCGGGCGCCGGCGGCATGACCGCGGCGGCCGTCGCGGCCGCCGAAGGTCTGCGCGTGTTGGTGATCGAGAAAACCGCCTTTGTCGGTGGCACCACGGCGTGGTCCGGCGGCATGGTCTGGATTCCCGCCAATGGCAAAATGAAAGAGGTGGGGCTATCGGACAGCATCACGGATGCCGTCCAATACCTGTCGAGCACCGTGCCCGAGCCCACCAATGCGGGCTTGCGCGCCGCTTTCCTTGCGCGAGGACCGGAGGCAGTCGCTTATCTCGAGGCCAAGACCGAAGTCCGTCTCCAGCCGGTGAAGGTCTATCCGGACTACTATCCAGAGCGCCTGGGCGCGACATCAGGCGGGCGCGTGCTTGAGCCGGTTGCGTTCGACGGCACGCGGCTCGGAAGGGCTTTTGCGCGACTGCGACCACCACTCCCCGAGTTCACGCTGTTCGGCGGAATGATGGTGAACAGGCTCGACATCCCGCATCTGCGCCGGATCGGAAAATCGCTGCGCTCGACCTTGCGCGCGGCGCGGCTGGTCTCCGAATACGCGTTGCAGCGGCTCCGCAGCCCGCGCGGCGCGACGCTGCATCTCGGCAATGCGCTCGCCGCGCGGCTGTATGCTTCGTTGCTGGCTCGGCAAGTCGAGGTTCTCTTCAGCGTCGATGTCGGAGACCTGTCGATGCAGGGCGATCGCGTCACAGGGATCACAATCCGTCACGGCTCGCGCGATCGCCTCATCACCGCGCGCCGCGGCGTGGTGCTCGCGACCGGCGGCTTCTCGCACGATGCCATCTTGCGCAAGCGCTTCTTCCCTGCGGCAGCCGGGTTGGTCTCGGCAACCAACAGCGCAGGCACGGGCGATGGAATTCGCCTGGCAATCGCAAGCGGTGGGACGCTCAACAGGGACGCGACCAGCCCGGCCTATTGGGTACCAGCCTCGCTGTTCCGCCGCGCCGATGGCAGCCGTGGCGTGTTTCCGCATACGGTGACGGATCGCGCCAAGCCCGGCGTGATCGCCGTCAATGGCGCCGGCCGGCGCTTCGTCAACGAGGCGCTGTCCTACCATGAGTTCGTGCTGGCCATGCTGCGCGACGGCAATGGCGAACCTGAGAGGCCATTCTACCTGATCTGCGACCGTCCTTTCCTGTGGAGCTACGGCCTCGGCCGCATCAAGCCGTTCACGCGCCGTGTCGGGCAGTACGTGGCGAGCGGAGAGTTGGTCGAGGCGGCTGACATTGCGCAACTCGCGGCCAAGATCGGCATCAAGCCCGCTGTGCTCGCGGCGACCATCGCGGCCTACAACGATGGTGCAAAGGATGGCCGCGATCCCGAGTTCGGTCGTGGCAGCACGATCTACCAAAGGCACCTTGGCGACGCCGCCCACAAGCCAAACCCCTGCGTCGCACCGATCCTCTGCGCGCCGTTCTTCGCGATGCGTATCTATCCGGCCGATCTCGGTACGGCGATCGGCACGACGGTCGATACGCAGGCGCGCGTGCTCCGCGAGGACGGCACGCCGATCGCGGGGCTCTACGCCTGCGGCAACGACATGGGCTCGATCATGAATGGGAATTATCCGGGGCCGGGCATCACGCTCGGACCGGCGCTGACGTTCGGGTATATCGCGGGGCGGCATCTGGCGGAGGGGGCGGCGATAGCGCCGAGTACCGCGAAGGCGGCTGTATGAAGGGCGCGTTCGCCTCATCCACGTCATTGGATCCCTCTGCGGAGGCAGCCTGGATTGCTTCGTCGCAAGGGCTCCTCGCAATGACGCGTGGAGAGAGTGTGCTCTGACCTCTACTCCGCCGCCGCAGCAAACCGGCTGTTTTCCAGCTCCGCTTCCAGCCGGGCCCTCTCGGCCGCAGCCAGCTTGATGTTGGCTTCCTTGACATGCCCGAAGCCGCGGATGGTTTCCGGAACACGCGCGAGCCGCGTCAGCAGCGGGATCTGATCCGCCCTCAGGCCCGCCACCCGCTGGTCGATCATGCCGAGATAATCCTCAACCAGCTTCCGCTCGGTCCGGCGCTCCTCGGTGCGGCCGAACGGATCGAACGCGCCGCCGCGCAGGAATTTCATCTTCGCCAGCACGCGAAACGCGTGGATCATCCAGCCGCCGAATTCCTGCTTCTGAAGCCGTCCCGTCGTCTTGTCGCGCTTTGCGAAGATTGGAGGTGCCAGATGGTACTTCAGCGTGAAGTCGCCGTCGAATTTCTCGGACACTTTCTTGGCAAAGCTGCCGTCGGTGTAGAGCCGCGCGACCTCGTACTCGTCCTTGTAGGACATCAGCTTGAACAGGTTTTTTGCCACCGCTTCGGTCAGCTCCGATGACCCGGGCGAAGCGGCCGTTTCCGCCTTGCGCACCTTGGCAATGGCGGCGAGATACCGGTCCGCATAGGCCTTGTCCTGATAGCCGGTCAGGAACTCGGCACGCGTGGCGATGATGTCGTCGAGCGACTTAGTCGGCGCGGAGGCCCGGCTCTTGAACTGCAGCACGCTGCGCACGCGCGACATGTCGTGGGCGGCGAGGCGGCCCCAGGTGAAGGCGAGCTTGTTCATCTCGATCGCGGCACCATTGATCTCGATGGCGCGGAGCAGGGCCTCCAGCGACAGCGGGATCGCGCCCTTCTGGAAGGCGAAACCGAGCATGAAGGGGTTGGTCGCGATGCTGTCGCCCATCAGCGCGGCGGCAATGCCCGTGGCGTCGATGATGTCGAGGTTGTTGTCGCCGACGGCGTCGCGCAGCACGGTCTGCATCGTGCCCATCTCGAAATCGATGTCGGGGTTTTGCACGAAGCTCGCGGTCGGCTGCAGATCGGCGTTGATATAGGCCTTGGTCACGCCGCGCTCGGCGCGGCTGAGCGCCGTCGGGCCGGCCGAGACGATCATGTCGCAGCCGAGGATCACATCCGCGCCGCCGGTGCTGATACGGACCGCCGAGATGTCCTCGGGCGTCGGGGCGATGCGGACATGGCTCATGACTGCGCCGTTCTTCTGCGACAGGCCGGTGAAGTCCAGTGCCGAGCAGCCGCGGCCGTCGACATGGGCGGCCATGCCGAGCAGGGCGCCGATGGTGATGACGCCGGTGCCGCCGATGCCGGTGACGAGGATGTTGTAGGGCCCGTCGAGCTCACGCGCTGGCGGCAGCGGCAGATCGGCAAACAGCTGCCCGGAATCGACCGCCGAAGTCTTCATCCGCTTCAGCGAACCGCCGTGCACGGTGACAAAGCTGGGGCAAAAGCCTTCGACGCAGGAAAAGTCCTTGTTGCAATTGGACTGGTCGATCTGGCGCTTGCGACCGAACTCGGTCTCCAGCGGTTGCACCGAGACGCAGTTGGACGCCTGCGAGCAATCGCCGCAGCCTTCGCAGACCAGCTCATTGATGAAGGCGCGCTTGGCCGGATCCGGATAGAGCCCGCGCTTGCGGCGGCGGCGCTTCTCGGCGGCACAGGTCTGGTCGTAGATCACGACCGTGAGGCCCTTGATGTCGCGCAGCTCGCGCTGCACGGCGTCGAGCTCGCGGCGGTGATGAATGGTGGCACCTTGCGGGAAGTAATTGCCTTCAGGGTACTTGGTCGGATCGTCCGAGACGATCGCGAGCCGCTTGACGCCCTCGGCCCAGACCTGGTGCGCGATCTGCGCGACGTTGAAGGCGCCTTCGGCCGGTTGTCCGCCGGTCATCGCGACGGCGTCGTTGTAGAGGATCTTGTAGGTGATGTTGATGCCGGCGGCGGAGGCGGCGCGGAGCGCGAGCAAGCCCGAGTGGGTGTAGGTGCCGTCGCCCAGATTCTGAAAAATGTGCTTCTCGGTGGTGAAGGGCGACTGGCCGATCCAGTTCACGCCCTCGGCGCCCATATGCGAGATCAGATCGGTGCGGCGGGTCGGCATGCTCAGGGCCATACCGTGGCAACCGATGCCGGCCATGGCGCGGCTGCCCTCCGGCACGCGCGTCGATGTGTTATGCGGGCAGCCCGAACAGAAGAACGGCGTGCGCGCTAGCTTGATCTGGGTGCTTGTCGTAACAGGATTGTCGAAAGCCTCGAGCCGGGCGAGGCGCTGCTCCAGCACCGGGCTGTGATGGCCGAGCTTGCGCAACCGCGCCACCAGCGCGCCCGCGACGATGGTCGGCGTCAGCTCGCCCTCGCTCGGCAGCAGCGGCGCGCCGCGCTCGTCGCGTTTGCCCGTGATGGTCGGACGCCGCGACGCGTCGATATTGTAGAGAATGCGCATCAGCTGGTCTTCGATGAAGCCACGCTTCTCCTCGACCACCAGCACGTCCTGCAGGCCTTCGGCGAAGCGCCTGGCGCCGCTTTCCTCCAGCGGCCAGGTCAGCGCGACCTTGTAGATGCGCAAGCCGAGATCTTGCGCGTCCTTGTCGGTGATGCCGAGGTCGGCGAGTGCCTGGCGCAGATCGAGATACGCCTTGCCGGTCGCGACGATGCCGAGCCGGGCCGGCTTGGAATCGAGCACGATGCGGTCGAGCCGGTTGGCGCGGGCGAAGGCCTGCACCGCCGCCATCTTCGGGCCGAACAGGCGCTTCTCGGCCTCCAGCGGCGGATCGGGCCAGCGGATGTTGAGGCCGCCGGGCGGCATCTCGAAATCTCCGGGGAGCACGATCTTGATGCGTTCGGGGTCGCTATCGATCGACGCCGAGCTCTCGACGGTCTCGCTGATCGCCTTGAAGCCGACCCAGCATCCGGAAAATCGCGACAGTGCAAAACCGTAGAGCCCGAGATCGAGATAATCTTGCAGCGTTGCCGGGTTGATGACGGGGATCAGTGCCGCCGCGAACACCTGCTCGCTCTGATGCGCCAGCGTCGAGGACTGGCAGCCGTGGTCATCGCCGGCGAGCGCGAGCACGCCGCCATTGAGCGAGGTGCCGGCGGCATTGGCATGCTTGAGTGCATCGACTGAGCGGTCAACGCCGGGGCCCTTGCCGTACCAGATGCCGAACACACCATCGACCTTGGCGCCGGGAAACAGGCCGACCTGCTGGCTGCCCCAGACGGCGGTTGCTGCCAGATCCTCGTTGAGGCCCGGGACGAAGGCGATGTCGTGCTGCTGCAAATGCGACTTCGCGCGCCACAGCGCGTGATCGTACATGCCGAGCGGGGAGCCGCGATAGCCGGAGATGAAGCCGCCGGTGCTGAGTCCCTGGAGCCGATCGCGTTCGCGCTGCAACATAGGCAAGCGGACCAGGGCCTGGGTGCCGGACAGGAAGATCCGCTTCGATTCGAGCCGGTATTTATCATCCAGCTCGACCTGCAACAGCGTCATTTCGGGAGTCCTTGTCGTCGCATCAGGTGGGAATTTTGCGCCGCGGAAAGATCGGCGACTTGCGAAGCGGATGCGGCAGTCAAAAGCATGGAGCACCGAAGTCAATATCGCTGGCCGCATCCGTGGCGGGCCTGCTAGTCATGGCTGCCTGTGGAGAAGCCTATGACAGCGAACGCGTTCAATACCGAGATCACCGAAACCGCCGAGGCGTTGATCGGCCCGTGGCGTCAGCCGCGCCAGATGCTGCACGCGCAGGTTTACGATGCGCATGCGTCCATCCATGACGATGCCACCGCGCAGAAGCTCGGGTTCAAGGGCGGCACCATCGAGGGGCCCACGCATTTCAGCCAGTTCGCGCCGCTCGGCGCGCGGCTGTGGGGACGGACGTGGTTCGAGAGCGGTTGTCTCTCTGCGCATTATCGCAACGCCTGCTTCGAAGGCGAGGACGTGCAGGCGATCCTGTCGAAGCCGCTGCCCGGCACCAGCCAATGCCAGATCCAGATGGTGAAGCGCGACGGCACCGAAGTGCTGCGCGGTACGGCCTCGGTCGGCGACCCCCACGCCGCGACGGCGCTGGAGACGCGCCTCACCGAGCTCAAGCCGCTCACCGATCCCGTGATCCTGCGCGAGGTGAAGGTGGCGCAGACCAGCAAGCGGCAGCCGGTGCGGATGGCGTTCGACCAGAACATGGGCGACCTCTATCCGTTCTCCCTCAGGCAAAAGCTCGCTGTCATCACCGAAAACTCGCCTTACTATTCCGCCGCGGACAATCCGTGGGGCAGGGCCATCATCCCGATGGAAATGCTGAGCGTGCTCTTCCAATATCGCTCCAAGGACGATCCGCTGCCGGCGAAGGGACCGGCCGTCGGACTGTTCGCCGACCAGGAGATCCGGCTGGCGAAGGGGCCACTCTTCGTGGACGAAGAGTATGAGGTCGAGCGTGAGGTCGTCGCACTGTCCGGCAGCCGTCGCACCGAAAGTGCCTGGGTGAAGACGCGGGTGTTCGACAAGGCAGGTGCGATGGTCGCGACCATGCTGCTCAACATGGCGACGCTGAAGGACTCTTACGCGCCGTATGAAGAAGAGCATCGGCGGCTGTATGGGGCGGGGCGGTAGGGGCAAAGCTTCGCCCAATTACTCCGCTCGTCATTCCGGGGCCACGCGAAGCGTCGAGCCCGGAATCCTAACCACGATCGGGAGTATGGATTCCGGGCTCGCGACTTTGTCGCGCCCCGGAATGACGGGTGGAGAGTGCACGACCGCCGCTCATCCTTTAAGCAAATGCACGTCGCAAAGCCGTCGCACAGGGAATAAGCAGACGTCGATCACCGGCGTAACTGTCTGACTGAAAAGCAAATTCGCTCGCCGCCCACGCCTTCCTGCAATTGTACACAATGGCACGACGCTTGCAGAACTCTCCTCAAAGAGAGTTCTCGCGGGGCCTGCGTCATGTTGAACTCAACCAAGCCAACACTGGGCGTCATCAGCGCCGAGCCCGAGCCGATCAAGCTTGACTGGTCGTCGACCGCGCTCGTGATCATCGACATGCAGCGCGACTTCATGGAGCCAGGCGGCTTCGGCGAGACGCTCGGCAACGACGTCAGCCAGCTTGCGCGCGCGGTAAAGCCGATCGGCGCGGTGCTGAAGGCCGCACGCGACACCGGCATGCTGGTGATCCATACCCGCGAGGGACATCTGCCTGATCTGTCCGATGCGCCGCCGGCAAAAGTCGAGCGCGGCGCGCCGTCCTTGCGTATCGGCGATCCCGGCCCGATGGGCCGCATCCTCATTCGCGGCGAGGCCGGTCACGACATCATCCCCGAGCTCTATCCGCTCGACAGCGAGGTCGTGATCGACAAGCCCGGCAAGGGCGCATTCTACGCCACCGAGCTCACCGATGTGCTGGAGAAATACGGCATCGAGAATCTGCTCGTGTGCGGCGTCACCACCGAGGTGTGCGTCAACACCACCGTGCGCGAGGCCAATGACCGCGGCTATCGCTGCGTCGTCATCTCGGATGGCTGTGCATCCTACTTTCCCGAGTTTCACGAGATGGGCCTGAAGATGATCAAGGCCCAGGGCGGCATCTTCGGCTGGGTCGCAACCTCAGCCGCAGTCTTGGAGGCAATGAAGGTCTAGACCACACAGGGGTACTCTCATGAGCACATTGACGGGGACGGTCGGCAAATCTGAAAGCAATACGTCCGAGTTTAAACCGGCGCTATGGACATCGGGCGACTGGAACGCGTTTTTCGGCTTCGGTACCAACATCCTCGTCAACATGCTGGTGCTCACGGGCCTGCTTCGTTTCGTGTTGAAGATGCCTGACAGTCTCGTGTTCGGCCGCATCCTGCCCGCGCTCGGGCTGATGATGTGCCTCTCCACCTTCTACTACGCCTTTCTCGCCTATCGTCTCGCCCAAAAGACCGGCCGCAGCGACGTCTGCGCGCTGCCGTCAGGCGTCAGCGTGCCGCACATGTTCATCGTCACCTTCGTGATCATGCTGCCGATCACGCTGAAGACCGGCGATCCGCTCAAGGGCTGGTCGGCGGGCCTGGTCTGGGTATTCTTCCAGAGCTTCATCCTGATGATCGGCGGCTTCATCGCGCCGTTGATCCGCAAGATCACGCCGCGCGCGGCGCTGCTTGGCACGCTGGCCGGCGTCTCCGTCACCTTCATCTCGATGCGGCCCGCGCTCGAGATGTACATGACGCCGCAGATCGGGCTGGTCTGCTTCGCCATCATCCTGGTGAGCTGGTTCGGCGGCGTGAAGTATCCGAAGGGCATTCCCGCGGGCCTCGTCGCCATCGCGGCCGGCATGATCATCGCCTGGGGTTCGAACCTGTTCGGCCTCGGTCTCGGCGGATTGAGCCTCAAAGGCGTTGGCGCCGCCTTCTCCAATTTCGGCTTCTCGGTGCCGCTTCCCGCCGTGGGCTACGTCTTCTCCGGCTTCGAATATCTCGGCGTCATCCTGGTGACCGCCATTCCGTTCGGCATCTACGACCTCGTCGAGGCCATGGACAATGTCGAGAGCGCGGAAGCCGCCGGCGACGAATATCCGACCACGCGCGTCCTCACCGCCGACGGCGTCGTCAGCCTGATCGGCTGCCTGATGGGCAATCCCTTCATCAACGCGGTCTATATCGGCCATCCCGGCTGGAAGGCGATGGGCGGCCGCATCGGCTATTCGGCGGCGACCGGCATCATGGTGGTGGTGCTGGCCTGGTTCGGCATCATCTCGGTGCTGCTGGCGCTCGTGCCCGTGGTCGCGATCTCGCCGATCCTGCTCTATATCGGCATGCTGATCGGCGCGCAGGCGTTCCAGACCACGCCGGTCAAGCATGCGCCCGCGATCGTGCTGGCGCTGACCCCGCATCTCGCCGCCTGGGCCAAGCTCCAGATCGACACCATGCTGGGCTCGACCATGAATGCGGCGGCAACGGTCGGTGGCATGGCCGCCGACAAGGCCGACGCGGTCAAAGCCGCTGCGATCGCAGCACTGCCGCAGCAGGGCGTGTTCTACCACGGGCTGGAAGTAATGGGCGGCGGCTCCATCCTCGGCGGCCTCATCCTCGGCGCAATCGGCGTCTTCATCATCGAGCGTGACTTCGAAAAGGCGTCGGCCTTCGCGCTGGTTGGCGCCGTGCTGACCTATTTCGGCTTCATGCACGGCGAAGCCGTCGGTATCGGCGGCGGCTTTGGTGTCACGCCTGCCGTGGCGTTCGCCTATGCCGTGATGGCAGCAGGCCTGTTCGCCGCGAGCAAGCTCGGCGCCACCGAACACTATGCCGCGCATCCGGAGATGCATGCAGCGCCGGCGGAGTAGGGCCAGATTGTAACAGAAGCGGCCGGGGCGACGTGAAGTCGCCCGGCCGCTTCATTCGTTACCCGCCCTTGACGGCCCCAGCTGTGAGCCCGGCGACGATCTGCCGCTGTGCGAACACTGTAAGCAGTAGCACCGGCAGCGTGACGATCAGCGCGGCGGCGGCGAGCGGCCCCCAGCTCAGCTGGTCGAACGAGATCATGTTGTAGACCGCGACCGGAAGGGTGCGCGTCTCGCGTCCCGCCAGCACGATGCCGAACACAAAATTGTTCCAGGAGAAGATCACCGCGAGGATGAAGGCGACCGCGATGCCGGGCTTGGCGATCGGCAGCGCGACGTGCCGGAACACCTGCCAGCGGCCGGCACCATCGATCAGCGCGGCTTCTTCCAGCTCCAGCGGTGTCGTCTCGAAATAGCCGAGCATGATCCAGATCACGATCGGTACCGTCACCACGAGATGAATGATGATCTGCGGCACCAGCGTGCCGAGCAGGCCGAGCCACTGGAACAGCAGGAATAGGGGGATCAGGTAGGACAGGCCGGGCGTGATGCGGGCGATCAGAATCACGATGGCGGATTTGTGCGCAGCCATGCGCGCGATGCCGTAGCCGGCGGGGACGCCGACCATCAGCGCGAGCGCCGTCGCCCCGCCCGTCACGATCAGGCTGTTGAAGAAATAGGTGACGAACCGGTTGGAGGCGAGCACGTCCGCATAGTTCTTCCAGGCGAAATGCTCGGGGATGAACACCGGCGGGTAGGCGGCGTTGTCGACCTCGAATTTGAGCGACAGCGACAGCATCCAGAGGAAGAACAGGATGGCCGGCGACACGATGACGAGCACCGCTAACCACAGGCTAATCTTGCTGATGATTTGACGTGGTGTCATGCGCCGCTCGCGATCTCGGACCACAGCATGCGCTGGCGGGCGTAGAGCATCACCGCCGCAAGCAGCACAATCAGCAGGAAGAACACGACCGCGATCGCCGAGCCGTAGCCGAGGTCGTAATAGGTGAAGGCGACGCTGTAGAGATAGAGGTTGATCGTCTCCGAGGCCGAGCCGGGTCCGCCCTGCGTGATTGCGAAGATGATGTCAAAGCTCTTCACGGCGTCGATCATGCGGATCATGCCGGCGATGAACAGGAACGGCATGATCAGCGGCAGGGTGATGAATCGGAACACCTGCCACAGGCTGGCGCCATCGATCTGCGCGCTCTCGTAGGGCTCGGTCGGGATCGCGGCGAGCCCGCCGAGCACGATCAGCATCACCAGCGGCGTCCACTGCCAGGTTTCCACCAGCACCAGCGAGGGGATCACCGTTGCTGGATGAAACACCCAGAGCTGCGCGGGAATCCCGACCAGCGACAGCAGATAGTTGAGTACGCCGAGCTGCGGGTGGAACATCATGGTCCAGACCAGCGCAATCGCCACCGGCGTTGCCATCATCGGCATGATGAAGATGCCGCGCAGGACGCCGCGGCCGGCGAATTTCTGGTGAAACACCACGGCTGCGAAGGTGCCAAGTACCAGCGGCAGCAGCACTGACAACGCGGTGTAGACCAGCGTATGTCCGATCGCTTCGATGAAGCGGGGATCGCTGGTCAGGCGAACGTAGTTGGAGAAGCCAACGAAGGTGGTCGGCGAGCCGACCTTCCATTCGTTCAGGCTCATCCAGATCGTGAAGACCCACGGGAAGATGATGATCGCGAGCACGACGACCAGCGCCGGCACCACGAACGGCCAGTAGGACGGCGGCCGCAACTCCTTCTCCGGCGCGGCATCAGACTGTGCCGCGCCCGGAGCCGATTGTGTCAACGCACTCACGCCTTTTCGCTGCGCTCCAGGATGGGCCGATACTGATCGTTGGCCTTCTTCAGTTCGGTCGCAGGGTCGGCGCCCGACAACGTCGCGGTGAGAGCGGCGCCGACGATGTCACGGAATTCGGCGACCGGGATCACCACGGGCAGACCGAGCTTGCTGATCTTGGCTGAATCGATCACCGATTGCAGCCACTCCTTCGGCATCTTCACGCCCTTCTGGATTTCGGGGTCGTTCAGGATCGAGTTGCGGAACGGCACACCGCCGCCGGCCTGCAGCAGCCGGGCGCCCTGCTGCTTCGAGACGATCCACTGGCAGAGCAGATAGGCAGCTTCCTTGTTCTTGCTGGCGGCTGGAATGCCCACACCGTCGCCGTAGGTGGCGGAGTATTGCCCCTTCGGTCCTGCAGGGACGACGGTGTAGCCGACCTTGCCGACCACCCGCGAGGCAGCCGGATCCTCCAGCGGCGGCGCCCAGCCGACGCCGTCGATCCACATCGCCGAACGCCCTTGCGTGAACGAGGCCATCGACTCCATCCAGTTGAAGCCGGCGACGCCGGGCGGGGCGACCTTCGTCAGCAGCGTCTGATAGAGCTTGGTTGCCGCGATGGCTTCCGGGCCGTCGGTCAGGATGTTGCCCTTGGCGTCGAGGAATTCACCGCCGTAGTTCAGGAAGAAGTTGGTCCACAATGTCATGTTGGCGTTGCGCAGGCCGCGTCCGACGAAGCCGAAGGTGCCTTCCTTGGGATCGGTCAGCTTCTCGGCGGCTGCAACCATCTCGTCCAGCGTCTTGGGCACCGCGACGCCCTTCTTCTGGAACAGCTCCTTATTATAGTAGAGGATGAAATAGTCGACCGACCAGGGCAGCGACAGCATCTGGCCCTTGTCGTTCTTGGCATATTGCAGACCGGCGGCCGAGAAATCGCTCTCGACGAGGTCGGGCGCGGTCAGTGTTGGATCCTTCATGAAGGGCGTCAGGTCGGCGAGCCAGCCAGCCTTCTCGAATTGCCGCTTCTGCACGTGATAGCTGAGATGGACGACGTCGAAGCTCGGCCGGCCCGACGTCAGCTCGATGACGCATTTCTGGCGCTGCTGCTGCTCGGGAATCTGCTCGGATTCGACCTGGATGCCGGTGAGCTCGGTAAATTCCTTGACGTATTTTTGCAGATTGTCGCCACGCGGCCCCTTGGCAAGAATCACCTCGAGCTTGGTCCCGGCGTATTTCTTCCAGTTGACCTCGGCGCGGGCCGGCAGCCCGGTCAGGCTGAGCGCGCCGGCGGCGGCAGTGCCTGTCAAGAGCGCACGACGCGAGATTTTGTGGTTAGCCACTTTTGGGTCCCTCCCTCTGACTCAATTTGGGGGGATACTAGCGGCCGTGCCGCGTCTGCCTAGTCCTAATCTGCGAAATCAGGGCCGCACGGCCGGCGTCTCCATCGGCATGCCGCGCGCCCGCGACATCAGATAGAGCTCGAGCGCGACCAGCTCGGGCGCGCCGTAATCATAGGCCTGGGTGCGGACGCCGGTCATGCAGCTGCGCAGGCGCCGCTCCAGCGATCCCAGCGTCTGCCATTCCAGGCGATAGATCGGATAGCCGGTCGGCTGTCCTTGCGTGATCGGCGAGCCTGCAAGGCGCTTGTCAAAGTTGTCGTCGTGGCAATTAGTGCAGGCGAGGTTGAGCTGGCCTTCGCGCTGCATGAAGAGGTTGCGGCCCCGTTCGACGAAGGGTGCAAGCTGCGGATCGTCGCCTGCGGTGATCGCGACGCCGCGGGACTGGTGCGAGACGAAGGCGGACAGCGACAGGATGTCGCGACTCTCATAGGGCAGCGGGCTCGCCCGCTGGTGATTGGTGCGGCAGAGGTTGATGCGCTGGTCGAGCGTGACTGGGCGCGCCAGCGCCTTGTCGAAAGCAGGATAGCGTGCTGCGACGCCCTTCATGCTGCTCCGCGCATCGCCGTGACAATCCGCGCAGGCCTTGTCGACGCTGCCGGTCTTCTTCGTCCACAGGGTCTCGCCGTCGAGCACGAACAGCATGCCCGGGTTGGACGTGTCGTCATCCTGCATCGCGCGCGTGTCGGGGCCCATGAAGGAATAGCCGGAGCGGCGCGCTTCGGGCGGGACTTCGCCGGCGAGCAAGGCTGGGGCAGCAGCAAACAGCGTTGCCGCCGCTATCGCGCGCCACAAACTCATTCGACCGTGATCGATGCAGATGCGGTGGACGAATAGCCGTTGTCGCCGACCCATTCGAACTCGAACTTGCCGCTCTCCTTGGCGATCGTGAAGAACGACAAATAGGGATTGGCCGCGATGGCCGGGAACAGGTCGGCGCGAAAGATCTCGGCGCCGTTGTAGCGGCACGTGAAGCTGGTGATGATATCGCGCGGCACCAGAACGCCGTCCATTGTGTGGCGGAAGCCGGTTTCCATGATGTGCGAAGTCAGCGCTCGGATCTCGATGGTGTCGCCTCGTTTGGCCTTGGCGGGAACGTTGATCAGGGCGGCCATCAGTTCATCTCCTCGGTGCAGGCGGCCAGCGTCACGACCACATCGGCGGCAACCTGCCAGAAACTGTCGTCGGAGAGGCGGGCGATCGCCACCACCTTCTGCGTGTCGGCAAGCCGGATCCGCGTCGAGATTTGGGCGCGGCCGGAAGAAGGTGTGAGATAGAAGTTGCCGATGTTCGGCTGCGGATTCTTCTCGTTGAAGACGTGGATGCTCTTGACGTAGTCGTCCGCCGTCATCGGGCTTGCGATGCTCACCGTCATCGGCACCGTGTTGCCGTTCTCGACCAGCGGCGGAATGTCGAGCTTGACCTTGCCGGTGCGAATTGGCGCCTCACCAACAACGTTGCGGATGGCGGCGTTGAGCATCGCGGGCGTTGCCTCGAGGGGGCGTAGCGCGACGATCGGGAGAACCGTAGCGCCGCTGGCCAGGGTCAAGAATTGTCGTCGCGTCGTTGGCATGACCAGTCCTAGTCTCGAAGTGTTGCAAGATAGGCCACGATGTCCTCGATCTCCGTGGCCGACAGTATCGGCTTGCCCGTGAAGTTGCGTCCGACCCGGACGAGGCCGTCATTGCGATAATAGGACGGCATGATGGTGTCCGGGTTGAAACGCGAGGCGTCAACCAGTCGAAGCCGCAACTGGCTGGTCGACCAGCGGTTCCCGCTGCCCGTGAGATCAGGCGCGAGGTCGCCCTGGAACCGCGTCTCCGGGAAGGGGCCGGAATGGCAGAGGATGCACGTCGTTGTGCGCGCCAGCACCAGGGCGCGTCCGCGCGCGGCATCGCCGGGGGCGCCTGTCAGCGAATCGGCGATGCCGTCACCGACGATCTTGAAGGGTGCGAGTCCGTCGCCCCGCGTGGAGGAGGCGAATGCGAGACTGGCGAGCATTGCAACGATGTAGACCTTCGATCTAGCCAAAAGTGTCCGCCGTGATGGTTCGAAACCAGCGCTCCGCCTCGGCCGCTTCGCGAGCGCGCAGCTCGCGCGGTGCATCGAGCGGGCTCGTCGCGCCGCCCTCGACCTCGGCAAAGATATCGCCCCTGGGTTGGTAATTGCCGGCGAGCGAGAAGCCGTAGCCGGGCGCGACCGTGTCGTAGCAGACGCCGGTGAGTCGTGGCGTTTCCGGCGCGCGTCCGGCGAGCATGGCAATGATCGCCGCAGCGCAAGCCTTGCCTTGCGCGCTCGCGGCCGACGCCGATTTGGGAATGCCGCCGCCAAGGCAAGCGTCGCCGACGACGTGAATATTTTTGACGAGCTTTGACTCGAAGGTGACGGGATCGATCGGGCACCAGCCGGTCGCATCGCTAGCGCCCGCGATCTCGGCGATGCGCCCGGCGCGCTGCGGCGGAATGACGTTGGTGACGTCAGGGGTGTAATTGCCGAACTCGGTGATGATGGCCCTGGTCGAAGGATCCACCGATGTCACGCGGCCGCCTTGCGACAAGCCGATGCGCTCGATCATGTCGCCGTACAGCTCTTTCCACGCCGTCTCGAACAGCCGCTGCTGCGGGAAATTGTCCTTGGCATCGAGAATCAGCACTTTCGAGCGCGGCTTCTTCGTCTTCAGATAATACGCGATCAGGCTGGCGCGCTCGTAAGGTGCCGGCGGGCACCGCGAGGGATTGGCGGGGACCGCGATGGCAACCGTGCCACCGTCGTCCATCGCCTCCAGCTGCCTGCGCAGCAGCAGCGTCTGCGCTCCGGCCTTCCAGGCGTGCGGCATTTTTTCCGATGCGGCCTCGTCATAGCCGGGCATCGCGTCGAAATGGAAGTCGATGCCGGGCGAGAGCACGAGACGGTCATAGGGCAGCGCGACGCCATCGGCCGTCAGGACGCTGCGCTGCTGCGGTTCGATGGCGGTCACGGCCTGGCCGATCACCGTGACACCCTCGGCGCCGAGCCTGTCATGGCCAAACTGCTGGGCTTCGATGTCGCGCAGGCCGGCGATCACCTCGTTGCTGAAGGGGCAGGAGGTGAAGACCGCGTTGGGTTCGATCAGGATGACCTGCAAGCCGCCTTGCGCGCGCTCGAGCGCGCGGGCGCAGGCTGCTCCGCCGAAGCCGCCACCGACCACGACGACGCGGCCTGTCGATTGCGCGCGCAAGACCGATGGCCGCGCCAATATCGCGGTCGCAGCGGTGATGCCGAGCACGGCAGTTCGCCGTGTCATCGGGCGCGAGGTCATCTCAAGTCATCCAGGCAAAATTGCCGCGGCGGCCGTTGTGACCACCGCGGCATTTGTTAGGCGAAGGTGATGTTTTGATCGCGCAGCGGCACGGAGCGGACACGCTTGCCGGTCGCCGCGAAATAGGCATTGAGCACGGCCGGCGCTGCGACGCCGATGGTCGGCTCGCCGACGCCGCCCCAGAATCCGCCGCTCGGCACCATCACCGCCTCGACCTTCGGCATCTCGTTGATGCGCATCGAGTTGTAGGTGTCGAAGTTGCTCTGCTCGATCTTGCCGTCCTTGACGGTGCAGCCGCCATAGAATAGCGCCGAGAGGCCATAGACGAAGGAGCCCGCGATCTGCCGCTCCACCTGCGCCGGGTTGACGACGTAGCCCGGATCGGTGGAGGCGACGATGCGATGCACCTTGATCTTGCTGCCATCGGTCACCGAGATCTCGGCGGCGCCGGCGACATAGCTGCCATAGCCCATGATCTGCGCGATGCCGCGATGGACTCCTTGCGGTGCCGGCGTGGTCCAGCCGATCTTCTCGGCCACGGCGTTGAGCGCGGCCAGATGCTTGGGATGATTGCCCATCAGCTTGCGGCGGAATTCGAGCGGGTCCTGGCCTGCTTCATGGGCGAGCTCGTCCATGAAGCATTCCATGTAGATCGCGTTGTGATTGACGTTCACGCCACGCCAGAAGCCCGGCGGAACGTGTGGGTTGCGCATCGAATGTTCGATCAGCAGGTTCGGGATCGAGTACCCGAATGCAGCCTCGCCTGATTGGGCGACACCCTGGAACGCCGCCGGATCCATGCCGTTCTGAAGCGCTTCCGGACGTAGCGAAAACAGGATCGACTGGCCTGACAGACGGTAATGCAGCGCGACCAGATTATTGTCGGCATCGAAGGCGCCGGTCATCTTGCACTGGGTGATCGGATGATACTTGCCGTGCGCCATGTCCTCTTCGCGCGACCACAACAGCTTGATCGGCGTGCCCGGCATCTGCTTGGCGATCAGCACGGCCTGGCGGACATAGTCGGTCTGCCCGCGCCGGCCGAAGCCGCCTCCGAGCATCACCTTGTGCACGTCGCACTTCTCCGCCGGCAGGCCTGACGCTTCCAGCACGGCCGCGAAGGCCGCCTCGCCATTCTGCGTGCCGCACCAGACATCGCATTTGTCCGCCGTGTAGAGCGCGGTGGCGTTCATCGGCTCCATGGTGGCGTGGTTCTGATAGGGATAGTTGTAGACGGCCTCGACCTTCTTCGCAGCGCCGGCAATTGCCGCCTTCACATCACCGTTCTTGTTGCCGACATAGGCCGGCTGCGCGTCGTCGAGGCCTTCGGCCAGCCACTTCGCAATCGTCTCGCTCGAGACTTTTGCGTTGTCCCCTTCGTCCCAGACGATCGGCACTGCTTCCAGCGCCGTCTTGGCGTGCCACCAGGTATCGGCAACGACCGCGACCGCGCTATCGCCGACCTTGATGACCTTCTTGACGCCTTTCATGCCGGCGACCTTGGCTTCGTCAAAGCTCTTCACCTTGCCGCCGAACACCGGACAATCCTTGATCGCCGCGTTCAGCATGCCCGGCAGCTTGATGTCGATGCCGTAGACCATCGTTCCGGTGGTCTTGTCGGTCGTATCGAGCCGGAGCAGGCCCTTGCCGGCGATGGTCCAGTCCTTGGGGTCCTTCAGCTTGACATCGGCCGGCGGCGTCAGCTTTGCCGCGGCCTCGGCGACCTTTCCGTAAGTTGTCGCTTTGCCCGAAGCCTTATGGGAGATGACGCCCTTGTCGACGGTGCACTCGGAGGCGGGAACCTTCCACTCGTCCGCGGCGGCCTGGATCAACATCATGCGCGCGGTGGCGCCGCCCTTGCGCACGTAGTCCTGCGAGGAGCGGATGCCGCGGCTGCCTCCGGTGGAGAAATCGCCCCAGACGCGCTTGCGGGCCACGCTCTGGCCAGGGGTCGGGTATTCGGTCGTGACCTTCGACCAGTCGCATTCGAGTTCCTCTGCGACGAGTTGGGCGAGGCCGGTCAGCGATCCCTGGCCCATCTCGGAGCGGGCGATGCGGATCACCACGGTGTCGTCGGGCCTGATCACGACCCAGGCATTGACCTCGGGCGAGCCGTCGGCCGCGCGAACCACGGCGGGGCCGCCGAAGGGAATGTCGAGACCGATGGCGAGGCCGGCGCCGACCGCGGCTGTGCCAATGACGAAGGCGCGGCGGTTCATCTTGGGAGAAACGTGCTTGTTCATGTGCCGGCTCCCTTACGCGCTTGCGATCGTGTGGATCGCTTCGCGCACCTGTTGGAAGGTGCCACAGCGGCAGATATTGGTGATGGCCTCGTCGATGTCGGCGTCGGTCGGCTTCGGCTTCTCGTTGAGCAATGCCGCTACGGCCATGATCATGCCGCTCTGGCAATAACCGCATTGCGGGACGTCGTTGGCGATCCAGGCCTGCTGCACCTTATGCAGCGTGCTGCCCGACGCGAGGCCCTCGATCGTGGTGATCTTTTTGCCCTCGGCCTCGCCGACCGAGATCCCACAGGAGCGCGTGGCGGCCCCATCCATGTGAACGGTGCAGGCGCCGCATTGTGCAATGCCGCAGCCATATTTGGTGCCGGTCAGGCCAACATTCTCGCGGATTGCCCAGAGCAGCGGGGTGTCCGGCTCGACATCGAGTGTGAAGGTTTTTCCGTTGATTGTTAGGTTTGCCATCGCAAGTCCCCTGATTGGCCCATCCACCGATGGACTCAGGGGCGCAATGTGTCCGCCGAGCTGGAACCATTCAAATCAAGAGTCCGAGGGCAGCCATCGAAGAATCTCGCGGCTAAGGGAAGATTTCGGATGGGGCGGTGTTGTGCGCGCCTTGAAGGGTCGGCCGGCGCCCGGCTCGCGGCATCTCTCCGAACGTCATTGGCAGGCCTGAGGCGACGTCCGCGCCCTGAGTGTGAGCGACAGTTTTGTCCTTTTTGCCGGGGTGCAAGGCCGCGATGCTTTGCTACACTGGGTCAAAGCGCTTGAAGGTTCCCTGGGAGTTCCGTGAACGTGCCGCAATCCTGCAACGTACTTATGCTCTATCCGCTGTTCACCGCGGAGTCCTTCTGGAGCTTTGGCGAATCCTGCAAATTGATGGGCGTCCGGCGTCCGGCAGCTCCGCTTGGCCTGATCACCGTTGCGGCAATGTTGCCTGAGAGCTGGATGGTCAAGCTGATCGACTGCAACACGCAGCCTTTCGGCGATGACGATCTCGCTTGGGCCGACGTGGTCTTCACCGGCGGGATGCTGCCGCAGCAAGCCGACACGCTGCGGCTGATCGAGATGTGCCGTGCCGTGGGCAAGCCGGTGGTGGTCGGCGGTCCGGATCCCACGTCGAGCCCCCACATCTACGCAAGTGCCGATTTTCAGGTGCTTGGCGAGGCCGAAGGCGTCATCGACGAATTCATCGCGGCCTGGGAGAGCGGGAGGCGCTCCGGCGTCTTCACTGCGCCGAAATTCCAGGCCGACGTCACCAAGACGCCGGTGCCGCGCTTTGATCTGCTCAAATTCGAGGATTATCTCTATCTCGGTGTGCAGTATTCGCGCGGCTGTCCGTTCACCTGCGAGTTCTGCGATATCATCGAGCTCTACGGCCGCGTGCCGCGCACCAAGACGACTGAACAGATGTTCGTCGAGCTCGAGCGGCTCTACCAGATGGGTTATCGCGGCCATCTCGACTTCGTCGACGACAATTTCATCGGCAACAAGAAGTCGCTGCGACAGTTCCTGCCCCAGCTCGCCGAATGGCAGCGCTCGCACGGCTATCCCTTCGAGCTGTCGACCGAAGCGTCGGTCAACCTGGCGGACGATCCCGAGCTCTTGGAGCTGATGGGGGCGGCGAATTTCTTCGGCATCTTCGTCGGCATCGAAAGCCCCGATCCGGCAACCCTGGTCGCGATGCGGAAGAAGCAGAACACAAGGCGCAACATCGCCGAGAGCATTCACAAGATCTATGCCGCCGGCATGCTCGTCACCGCCGGCTTCATCGTCGGCTTCGACAACGAGAAGGTCTCGATGGCAGAAGCCATGGTCGATTTCATCGAGGAAGCCGCGATTCCCGTCGCCATGGTCGGCCTGCTCTATGCGTTGCCGAACACGCAACTCACACGCCGGCTTGCGAAGGAGGGCCGGCTACACGCGGATCACGATCTGGCTTCGACCACGGGCGGAGACCAGTGCACCGGCGGCATCAATTTCGATCCGGTGCGGCCGCTGCGCGACATCCTGATGGACTACAAGACGGTGCTGGAGCGCATCTACAGCCCGGCCGCCTATGCGGGCCGCGTCGACAAATTGATGACGCTGCTGGATCGTTCGAGGCAGCGCCACGAGCTTGCCGAAGGCGATATCCGCGCGCGAGTCGGCGCGATGGAGACCGTACATCGCGTCGTCACCGCGATTCCCGAAGCACGCGGACCGCTCTGGCAGACCTTCATGAATTGCGCCAAGCGCGACACCTCGTCGGCGCGGATCGCAGTGCAGATGATCGCGGCCTATGCCCATCTCGGTCCGTTCTCGCGCAAGGTCATCGATGCCATTGATGCGCGCCTCGCCGCGCTGGATGAGCAAATGCCCGTTCCGGTCGTTACCAGCGGCGGGACCGCAGCGCGGACTCTGACCTGACATCCGACGCGGCCGCTGAAATTCCTGGCCCCGATTGTGAGCCCGCCGCTTGACAGCGCAACAACCTGGAGGTGATCGTTCTTCGGATAACACCAGATTGCAGCGGCAGCGGGGTGCGGCATGTCCAGGAAGGTGGTCGGTTGGTCGATCGCGGCGATCGCCGCGATCTTTCTGCTCTTCAACTATCTGCCCTCGTTCGTCGCCGATTCCCTCTACAAGAACGTCGACGACATCACCGACGGGGAGATGCCCGCCACCATCACGTCTTTCGAATCGGGACCGGATGTCGTCAGCACGATCGGCGGCAGCGGGGAGGGGCTGAATTGCAGCCTTCCAGCGTTGACCAACCTCTTCTTCGACGGAAGCAAGGACTCTCGGGGCAAACGCCATCTCGTGCTGCAGCGCTTCCGACAGGCGTGCGTCTTCCACGACCTCTGCTACCGCCACGGCCTCGCCACCTACGGCTATAACCAGAACGATTGCGATCGCATCCTGCAGAACGCCGCGTTCCGGCTCTGCACCTATATCCGCAACGGCAGCGGGACCGGCAGTGCGACGCGGTGCCAGACCGACTCGAAGATGGTCCTGGCCGGCGTCAGCATGGGTGGATACAACGCCTTTCGCGGCTGGGATCGATCGACCTATTTCGAGTTCGAATCCGATCCATTCCGCTCAGTCGCCTTCCAGGCCAGCCGGGTGGTGGATCATCCGTTCAAGACCGTCGATCCCGTCAAATATCGCGACGATCCCGATCAGGTCATCCTGTCGTTCGAGAACGTTCGATCCGATATCGCCGTCACCTGCATGACCTGCGGACAACATCCGGTGTTCGAATACACGCAGGACCCGAACGCGGTCGATGCGGAACTGCGCTCGGTCGGCGTGACCAAGTTGCCGGAGGCGTTGCTCAAGCGCGAGCCGATGTTGTCGGAAACCGTTCCGATCTGGCTGCCGCCGCGTCGCCATCATGCGGCGCCGCATTTGCTGGTCGATGCTGCCGGCAAGGACCATCTGATCTGGATGAGCCGGAATAATCCGCAGGACACCATGTCCTGCATCGTTGGGGCCGATGCCGCGCGGCTTCTGACCAATACGTTGCCGCGGCGGGATCTGTGCTCCGCCGATTCCGGGTCGTTGCTGACCATGGTGGAGGTCGACATGTTCGCGACGTCGCCGCTGCCGATGGAAATTCCAGGCGCGCCGGACCCGATCTATGCGACGGCCATCAGCCCGCAGAAGACGATCGACAACGATCTCAGCTTCTGCTCGCGCTCGGCATCCCGGCCGGTCGATCGGTCCGGGAACGACGACCGGTCCGCATGCATCAACTTCTCCGGCGACGACGTCAGAAAGGGTGCAGCCCTCGGTGCATTCCAGGATTTTCCGGTCATCCGTCCCGGACAACAGATCGTCTTCGCGCGGGACGTCGATCAGCGAACGACCTCGCCGCTGACGGCGATCTGGCAGCGCGCGTTTGGCGACACCTTTTCACCGGGCGGCGCGCTGCTCGTGATCGACGTCGCGCCGCCGGCCATACCCAAAGGGCCGGCTTCGGCCAGGCTGAAGAAGATCGTCCGCTTCAACATCGACGATCGCTTCGATCCGATGATGCCGATCTCGCGCAAGGTCGACGATTTGCGCTTTCTGAGCCTGGAAGCGTCGAAAGAGACCGTGCGCCTTCGGCAGATCGATTTCGCCAAGGACAATCCCGCCATCGGCAATATCAGGCTGACAATAGGCGGCGGTGATGTGGAGCTGGATCGCTCATGGGCGGCGAGGCCCATGATGGTGTTGGAGACCCGGGATGCGCAAGCCAAGACCAAGCTGGTGTTCTCGCGCGGCGAAATCGCGATCGATCCTGACAAGCCGGTCTTGCCCGACGCAACGACGGAAGCGTTGACGCTGCAAACGCTGGTGTTCGAGCGTGACGCCGCGGCGCCCTCGGATGCGCCGTTCGTGAAATCAGCCGGCGCTACGTGCCGGATCACCTATGAGTTCGCGCCTCACCACACCGACTGGTCCTGCTATCGCGCGTTCGATCCCGATCGTTCGATGCGGGCCTCGCCGGCTGCGCGGATGCAGGCCTCCCAAATGCTGGTCGGGCGTTTCTCGAAGAGCGCGGGCCACGCCATCGCGTTTCCCGATGCCTGTCTGAAGTCGGAGCCGATCATCCTGGCACCGCAAGGAGATACATTTACGCCCGTGAGCGACACTGCGGGTTGGAACGGTCCACCAAAACTGAGACGGACGATCACATGCGAACCGCTCGATGCCGCCTCCGTCGTGAGCCGGCCGATCGCGCAGAAGGCGCCGTGAAAGCCGGCTCACTTCACCGCCAGCCGCAGGAAGCTCATCACGCTGCCGAGCGCGGCAAAGCCTGCACCGAGCGCCAGCGCCACGGTGGCGCCGTTGTGACCGGCAAGCGCAAAGCAGGCCGCGGCGAGGGCCGCGCCGGTGGTCTGCCCGGTCAGGCGCGCGGTGGCGACGATGCCCGAGGCGCTGCCGCCGCGGTGGGGCGGCGCGCTTGACATGATCGCCTTCATGTTCGGCGCCTGGAAGAAGCCGAACCCCATGCCGCAGATCATGATCCGCCAGACGATATCGGGAATGCTCGGGCTCGCCGGAAGTAGCGCGAGCAGCGCCATGCCGAGGCCGAGCAGCACAAGTCCGATGCCGCCCAGCAGGCCGACCGCGTAGCGATCGGACAGGCGGCCGGCGATCGGCGCCATGATGCCGACCACCAGCGGCCAGGGCGTCATGAAGAAGCCGGTCTCGACCTGCGAGCGCCCGAGCACGTCCTCGAAATAGAACGGCAGCGAAACGAAGGCGAGGCCCTGCACGGCGAAGGAGCAGACGGCGGTCGCCGCCGACAGCGCGAACATCGGCCGGCCGAACAAATCGATCGGCAGCATCGGCGCTGGGTGCTCGGCATGACGTCGGGTCAGGACGAAGCCCAGCGCGAGCGCGGCGATCAGCTCGATGCCCACGAGGACAGGTGACAGGTTATGCGCGGCGCTGCCGATGCCGGTGATGAACAGGCCGAGGCAGATTGCGGCGAGAGCTGCGCCAACAAAATCAAAACCGTGATCGGCGCGCGGCGTCTTCGGCAGCATCGCAAAGCCGATGCCGGTGGCGACGAGGCCGAACGGGATGTTGACCGCGAACAGCCAGGGCCATGGGCCGACCGCCAGGATCGCAGACGCGATCGAGGGGCCGAAGGTGAAGGCGGTCGCCACCACCAGCGCATTGTGGCCGAAGCCGCGACCCTGCATCCGGCCGGGATAGACGAAGCGCACCAGCGCCGTATTGACGCTCATGATGCCGCTGGCCCCCAGGCCCTGCAGGGTGCGTGCGACCAGCAGGCTGTCCAGCGACCACGCCACCGCGCAGAGCAGCGAGGCCGCAGTGAACAGGATTAGACCGCCGAGATAGATGCGCTGGTGCCCGACGATCTCTCCGAGCGCCCCGAGCGGCAGCAGCGTCGTCACCAGCGCGATCTGGTAGACGTTGACCACCCAGACCGACTGCTCCGGACTGACATGCAGATCGGCGGCGATGGCGGGCAGCGCGATGTTGGCGATCGCGGTGTCGAGCGAGGCCATCGCCAGCGCGGTGAAGATGGCGGCGATCGCCCAGCGACGCTGCTCGGCCGGCAGGCCATCGGCTTTGGGGTGATCGGGCTCGCGCGCAGCGGCAGGTAACGTTGATGTCATTGCCTCAGCGCTTTGCTCCGGCGGTCTGGCTTCGATGATCTCCGGCATGTACTACGCTTGGGGCGGCTTCCACAGGCATATGCTTGCATGCATTGTATGCGCGAAGGTCGGTGCCGCTCTCGAAAGGGGATCATCATGCACATCGTCGTTCTGCCGGGAGACGGCATCGGACCGGAGATCACGGCCGCGACATCGGGCGTGCTGCGTACCGCCTCCGAGCGCTTCCAGCTCAATCTGCGCCTGGAGGAGCATGCGGTCGGGCACGCGAGCCTGAAGCTCTCAGGCACCACGGTGCGTCCCGAGCTGCTCGACATCGTCCGCGCCGCCGACGGCCTGATCCTGGGACCGACCGCGACCTTCGACTTCAAGGACGAGGCGCATGGCGAGATCAACCCGTCGCGCCACTTCCGCAAGAACCTCGACCTCTATGCCAACATCAGGCCCGCGCGCACCTATGCCGGCAGACCCGGCCGCATCGGTGACTTCGACCTCGTCGTGGTGCGCGAGAACACGGAAGGCTTTTACGCCGATCGCAACATGGAGCAGGGCAATGGCGAACTGCTGGTCACGCCTGACGTTGCGATCTCGCTGCGCCGGATCACGCGGGCATGCTGCGAGCGTATCGCACACGCCGCCTGCCGCCTGGCGATGAAGCGCCGCAAGCACCTCACCATCGTGCATAAGGCCAATGTGCTCAAGATCGGCGACGGCATGTTCCTGGACATCTGCCGCGCGGCCGCGAAGGACTATCCCGGGCTCGAAGTCGACGACATCCTGGTCGACGCCATGATGGCGCATGTGGTGCGGAGCCCCGATCGTTTCGACGTCGTCGTCGCCACCAACATGTTCGGCGATATCCTCTCCGATCTCACGGCGGAGCTGTCAGGGAGCCTCGGCCTTGGCGGCTCGCTCAATGTCGGCGACCGCTACGCCATGGCGCAGGCCGCGCATGGTTCGGCGCCTGATATCGCAGGGCAGGATGTCGCCAATCCGGTCTCGCTGATCCTGTCGACCGCGCTGCTGCTCGCCTGGCATGGCGAGAGGAGCGGCGCGGTTCGCTACGAGGAAGCGGCGCGCGCGATCGAGGCGGCGGTAGCGACGGCGCTTGGTGAGGGCAGAGCGACGCGCGACGTCGGCGGCAGGCTCGGCACGATCGCAGCGGGCGCTGCAATCGCGGAGATCCTGCAGGCCGAGTGAGCTTGTCTGCTTTTTCTTTCGGGCCCTGAAGGAAACGGCTCGAAAACAACCCCATGCACAGTAGAACGCCCGTTGATCGGCAAGAGGTTTTTCGGGCTGCGCCGAACAGCGTCGTCGTGACACGGTGAAGTTGACACGTCGGGCAAAACACCAGCACGATGTTATCATGGCGGCAGTGGGTGGGCGGCGCGGCTTGCAGCGCGTCCGGGACACTGTGCGGGAAGCTAGAACTGATACCGCCTCAAGCCGCCGTCCACCGGGATCACCGTGCCCGTGATGTAGCGCGCCAGCGGTGAGGCCAAGAACACCGCGAGCACCGCGAGGTCCTCCGGCTCGCCCCAATAGCCGACCGGAATTTCTTCCTCGGCGAAACGCTCCCGATAATCAGGCGCGTAGTTGCGGCGGATCTGCTCGCTCATGATGCGGCCGGGCGGGATGCAGTTGATGGTGATGCCGTGCTCGCCGATCTCGCGCGAAAGGCCCTTGGCCCAGGCGTGCACCGCGGCCTTTGCTGCGAAGGCGGCGTTGAGGCCTTCCGGCTCGGACTTGCCGGTGATGTTGACGATGCGGCCCCATTTGCGTTCGATCATCTGCGGCAAGAGCGCATGCGCGATGCGGCGGTAGCTGGTGAAGTTGAGCGCGATCGCCTCGTCCCATTTGCTGTCGGGCGCATCGACGGGAAGGGGGCGGCTGCCGCCGGCATTGTTGATGAGGATGTCGACATGGCCGAGCTCCTTCAGCGCGAACGCGGCGATCTTTTCGGCTGCGTCCTTGGCCATGACGTCCTGCTCGAACGGCGTGATCAGCCCGCCGCCGACCTCCTGCACCAGCTCGGCGAGCAGGTCGGTTCGGCGCGCGACGCCGACGACGCGCACGCCTTCGGCAGCGAGGCCCTTGGCGATGGCGCGGCCGATGCCGATGCTGGCTCCAGTGACGACTGCGGTTTTCGATTTCAGCCCGAGGTCCATGGTCGCACGCTCTCTTGGTTGGGTCTTCTTTTGCTTTGGTGTCCCGCCCGTCCCGCGCGGCTGGCGAATTGCCTGAGCGGGACGAGCAGTGGTAACCAAGAGGCATCGCGAAAGAAACACGAAAAACAAAAAGGCTCGACCAATGGTCTGGGATCCGCAGCAATATCTGAAGTTTTCCGGCCACCGGCTCCGGCCCGCGGTCGACCTGTTGATGCGAATCCCCGACATCGGTCCGCGCACGGTCGCCGACCTCGGCGCTGGCGCCGGCAATGTCACGAAGCTCATCAAGGAGCGCTGGCCGTCAGCGGCGGTGACCGGCGTCGAGGGCTCGGCCGAGATGGTCGCTGCCGGGCGCAAGGCCGCGCCCGAGGTGGAATGGTCACATGAAGATCTCGGCCATTGGCGCCCCGCCAGGCAATATGACGTGGTCTACTCCAATGCCGCACTGCACTGGCTGCCCAATCATGCGGCACTCTTTCCGTCGGTCATGGAGAAGGTCGCGCCGGGCGGGATACTTGCAGTGCAGATGCCGCGCAACTTCCTGGCGCCATCGCATGTCCTGATCGGCGAGACCGCCCTAGATGGACCGTGGCGGTCCAAGGTCGAGCACCTCGTCACGCCACCGCCGGTCGAGGGGCCGGCGTTCTATCACGATGTTCTGGCGCCGCTGTCTGCGAACATCGACATCTGGGAGACCGAATATCTCCAGGTGCTGCAAGGCGAAAATCCCGTGAAGGAATGGACCAAGGGCACCTGGCTGACCCGCTATCTCGACGTGCTCGAGGGCGACGAGAAGGCGGCGTTCGAAGCGGCCTATGGCGCGCGGGTCGCAAAGGCCTATCCGAAGAATGAAGCGGGCCAGACGCTGTTCCCGTTCCGGCGGCTGTTCATGGTCGCCCAGCGCAAAGGTTAACCGCGTTTCCGCAATGCGACATAAGCGCTCGCTTCCTTGGCTGGAGCGGGCGCAGGGTTGCGCCTGCGACCGCGGTCAAGCTAGTTTCGCCTGCGGCAAATTGGGCTTAGGTCTAGTTGTTCAGGGTGCCGATTGCTGCCACTACTGAAACCGTAAAAACAAAAAGAAACCGGTTTCTTCGGTTGTTGGGGAGGTCCTTCATGCGCAAACTCTTGCTTGCGGCCGCTGTGGCCGCGTTCGCTTTGGCTCCGGTCTTGTCTTCGGACCTGGCTCAGGCCCAGAGCCCGATCATCATCAAGTTCAGCCACGTCGTCGCCAACGATACTCCGAAGGGCAAGGGCGCGCTCAAGTTCAAGGAACTTGCCGAGAAGTACACCAACGGCAAGGTCACGGTCGAAATCTATCCGAACTCCTCGCTCTACAAGGACAAGGAGGAGATCGAAGCGCTTCAGCTCGGCTCGGTGCAGATGCTCGCGCCTTCGACCGCGAAATTCGCCCCGCTCGGCATCAAGGAGTTCGAGGCGCTGGACCTGCCCTGGTTGTTCAAGGACGACGCGACCTATTCCGCCGCGATGAAGGGCACCGTCGGCAAATGGCTGTTCCAGAAGCTCGAAGCCAAGGGAATCACCGGGCTCGCTTATTGGGACAACGGCTTCCACATGGTGTCGTCGAATCGCCCGCTGTCGAAGCCGGAGGATTTCAAGGGCCTGAAGTTCCGCATCTCCGGCTCGAAGATTGCCGACCAGTACTTCCGCCTGATGGGTTCGATCCCGCAGATCATGGCCTTCTCGGAAGTCTACCAGGCCTTGCAGACCGGGGTGGTCGACGGCTGCGAGAACACCGCGTCGAACTATCTGACGCAGAAGTTCTACGAGGTGCAGAAGGACATCACCGTGTCCTACCACGCGCATCTGCAATACGCCGTCATCGTCAATTCGAAATTCTGGTCCGGCCTGCCGCCCGATATCCGCACCCAGCTCGAGAAGGCGATGGCGGACGCAACCGACTACACCAACCAGATCGCGCACCAGGAGAACGAAGACGCGCTGGCGGAGATCAAGAAGTCGGGCAAGACCACGTTGCACTATCTGACCGACGCCGACCGCAAGGCCTGGCAGGAGGCGATGCAGCCCACCTATAAATGGGCCAAGGGCCGGGTCGGGCAGGAAGTGCTCGATCTCATCGCCAAGGAACTCGACGTCAAGATGAACTGACGCGTTGTCCGGGGGAACAAGACGAACGGTCGGGAGTGCATGCACTCCCGGCCGTTTCGCATCGATAGGGGGACTTTGATTTGCTTCGCGTGCTCAACCAGGCGCTCAATCATCTCGAAGAGTGGTTGATCGCGACGCTCATTGCGGCTGCAACCGGACTGATCTTCATCGCCGTCGTGCACCGTTACGGTGCAGGCGAATCGATCAACCTGTCGCGATGGGCGGCGGCGCACGGCATGACGTGGCTCGCATCGGCGTCGATGGCGGTGTTCACCTTCATGTCCGAGCTGGACCTGTCCTGGGCGCAGGAACTCTGCATCTACATGTTCATCTGGATGGCGAAGTTCGGCGCGGCCTATGGCGTGCGCACCGGCATCCATGTCGGCGTCGATCTGCTCGTCAACCGCCTGCCGGAGCATTCGCGCAAGCACGTCATCCTGTTCTCGCTGCTGTGCGGCGCGCTGTTCACCGGCATGATCGCCACCTTCGGCGCCTCCTTCGTCCGCGAGATGTTCCACACCGGGCAGCAATCCAACGATCTGGAAGCGCCGATGTGGTTCGTCTATCTGGCGATCCCGCTCGGCTCGGGCCTGATGTGCTTCCGATTCCTGCAGGTCTCCTGGTTCTATTTCTGGACCGGCGAGCTGCCGCATCATGACGAGTCTCATGTCGAGGGCGTGGAAGCGGACGCTTCGCCGGCGCTGCATCCGCAGCCCGCCGGCGCCGCCACCAGGGCCGCTGCGCGAAAAGTCTCGCCGCTTGGCGTGATCCTGATCCTGGCGCCGATCCTGATCTTCGCGCTGTGCCTTGGCGAGAAGACCGGCTTCATCGTGCTGCCGCACTGGATGCGCGCGGCCACCGTGTTCGCGCTGCTGATCGCGCTGATGCTGACCGGCATCCCGGTCTCGATCGCGCTCGGCCTCACCGTGATGACGTTCCTGTTCACGCTCACGGCCGTGCCGATCGAAGCCGTCTCGATGAAGCTCTTCACCGGCATCGAGGGCTTCGAGATCATGGCGATCCCGTTCTTCATCCTCGCCGGCAATTTCCTCACCCATGGCGGCGTCGCGCGGCGCATGATCAATTTCGCGACCTCGCTGATCGGGCACTGGCACGGCGGCCTTGGCCTCGCCGGCATCGTCGCCTGCGCGATGTTCGCGCTGGTGTGCGGCTCGAGCGTGGCGACGGTCGCCGCGATCGGCGCCATCGTGCTGCCGGAGATGGTCCGGCACGGCTATCCGATGCGCTTCGGCGCCGGCATCATCACGGTCGCCGGCTCGCTCGGCATTTTGATGCTGCCGTCGATCCCGAAGATCGTCTACGCGGTTTCGACCAACACCTCGATCGGCGCGCTGTTCGTCGCGGGTCTGCTCCCCGGCATCCTGCTGACGACGATGCTCTGCGTCGTCACCTGGTGGCTCGCGCGGAGCCGCGATTATCCCCGGCTGCCGAAGGCGACCTGGAGCGAGACGTTGCGCACCTTCCGCGAGAGCATCTGGGGCCTGATGCTGGTCGTCATCATCATCGGCGGCATCTATAGCGGCCTGTTCACCGCGACCGAAGCGGCTGCGATGGCCGCGGTCTATTCGTTCTTCATCTCGGTGTTCGTCTATAGGGCGATCGGGATGAAGGACGTGCCGCGGGTGCTGCTCCGTGCCGCCAACACCAGCGCGATGCTGCTCTATATCGTCACCAACGCGGTGCTGTTCTCCTTCGTGCTCTCCAACGAGAACCTGCCGGCGACGCTCGCCGACTGGATCGCGGCGCAGAACCTCGGCTGGGTCGGCTTCCTGCTGCTGGTCAACGTCCTGCTGCTGCTCGCCGGCAATTTCATGGAGCCGAACTCGATCATCCTGATCATGGCGCCGATCCTGGCGCCCGCGGCCAAGAAGCTCGGCATCGATCTCGTCCATTTCGGCATCGTCATGGACGTCAACATGGAGGTCGGCCTCTGCCATCCGCCTGTCGGCTTGAACCTCTACGTCGCCTCGATGATCGCGCGAATGCGCATCACCGACCTTGCGGGGGCGGTGATGCCGTGGCTGCTCACCATGCTCGGCTTCCTCGTCATCGTGACCTATTGGCCCGATCTGACGCTATGGCTGCCGCGGGTGCTGGGGATGCATTAGAGCCGGCTTCACGAGTTTCGGCGACCGGCATGACCGGTCGTCGACTGTTGGAACCACTGCGCGAATGGGTTTAGATGGCTTCAACCAGAGCAGGGGGAGGAGCCATCCCGATGACCGAGATTTCCAGCAGCGAACCGAAGGACGCAACGCCGTCCGTCATTGCGCAGCATCAGGCAATGCTGAATGCGTTGCCGTTTTCCGACACGCGGGATTTCGACGACGCCGCGCGCGGCTTCCTTGGCACGATCGAGCACGCCAAGATCGCGAACCCGCAAGGACGGACCGTCTGGAGCCTCGAGCCCTACGGCTTTCTCTCCTCCGAACAGGCGCCGCCGACGGTCAATCCCAGCCTGTGGCGGCAGTCGCGGCTCAACATGCAGCACGGCCTGTTCGAGGTCGTGCCCGGCGTCTATCAGGTGCGCGGGCTCGACATCGCCAATATGACGCTGATCGAGGGCGACAGCGGTGTCATCGTCGTGGACACGCTGACCTCGATCGAAGGCGCACGCGCCGCGCTCGATCTCTACTTCAAGCACCGCGGCCTGAAGCCGGTCGCAGCCGTGATCTTCACCCACACCCACACCGACCATTGGGGCGGCGCGCGCGGCGTGCTCGAGGAGGACGCGCTGGCCAGGGCCAGCGTGCCCATCATCGCGCCGAACCTGTTCATGGAGCACGCCGTCTCCGAGAACATCATCGCGGGGCCGGCGATGCTGCGCCGGGCCCAATACCAGTTTGGGCCGTTCCTGGCCAAGGGCGTGCGCGGGCAGGTCGATTGCGGCCTCGGCAAGACCATGGCGGCGGGGGCGGTCGCGCTGCTGCGCCCGACTGATCTGATCATGGCGACCGGCGACAAGCGTGTCATCGACGGCGTCGAATTCGAATTCCAGATGGCGCCGAACAGCGAAGCGCCGGCGGAGATGCACTTCTTCCTTCCGCGCTACAAGCTCTTGAACCTCGCCGAGAACTGCACGCATAATTTCCACAATCTGCTGCCGTTCCGCGGCGCCGACGTGCGCGATGCGCTGGCCTGGTCGAAATATCTGGGCGAGGCGCTGCAGCTATGGGGCGGCAAGGCCGAGGCGATGTGCGGGCAGCATCACTGGCCGGTGTGGGGAGCTGAGCGGATCGACACCATGATCCGCGAGCAGCGTGACCTCTACAAGTTCGCGCATGACCAGACCATCCGCCTGATGAATCACGGCCTCACTGCCGCGGAGATTGCCGAGACGATCCAGCTGCCGAAGAGCCTGGAAGGCGCCTGGCACGGCCGTGGCTATTACGGCCACGTCAGGCATAACGTGAAGGCGATCTACCAGAAATATCTCGGCTGGTACGACGCCAATCCGGTCAATCTCGATCCGCTGCCGCCGGTCGCATCGGGCAAGAAGTATGTCGAGTATATGGGCGGGGCGGATGCGATCCTGACGCGGGCGCGCGCCGACTTTGCCAAGGGCGAATTCCGCTTCGTGGCGCAGGCGCTCGGCCATCTCGTCTTTGCCGAGCCGGACAATCAGGCGGCGCGCGCGTTGCTGGCCGATACGCTGGAGCAGCTTGGTTACGCGGCGGAGAGCTCGACCTGGCGCAACGCCTATCTGTTCGGCGCGCAGGAGCTGCGGCAGGGCATGCCGAAGACCCCGCCGCGTCCGCCGATGCCGCGCGAGACCCTGGCGGCATTGCGCACGGAGCAGCTCTGGGATGTGCTCGGCATCCGTCTCAACGGCCCGAAGGCGGAAGGCAAGCACATCGTGCTGAACTGGAGCTTTTCCGACACCGGTGAGACGTTCGTGCTCAACCTCGAGAATTGCGCGCTCACTTATGCGCAAGGCGTGCAGGCCGCGAACGCCGACGCCAGCTTCACGCTGGCGCGCGCCACGCTCGACGAGGTGATCGCGAAGCTGACGAGCTTTCCGGAAGCGGTTGCGGCAGGGAAGGTGAAGCTGTCAGGCAACCCGATGAAGCTCGCCGAACTGATGGGTCTGATGGACGAGTTTCCGCGGATGTTCGAGATCGTCGAGCCGAAGCGGGCGGTGGTGGGGTAGTCATCGCCGCCGCTCGCCCTCCGCTATAGCCACACACTCCGCTGTCATCGCCCGGCTTGACCGGGCGATCCAGTATTCCAGAGACCGCAATGTTTGAACCGAGAAGCTGCGGCGTACTGGATGCCCCGGTCAAGCCGGGGCATGACAGCGTGCCTTGATGCGACAGTGCGCTCCTTATTCCGCGCTGCTCACCAGCTTGATCCGCGGCGCCTGCTCTTCGGTCAGGCCGCGATAGGCGGCGAGATAGTCGAGCGCCATCCGCCGTGCGGTAAAGCGCTTCTCGAACTGCTTGCGGATGGCCGTGCGGTCGAGTTGCGCAAGACGTCCCACCACGCCGGCGGCACTGAGGACGTCCTCGACCACGAAGCCGGTGAGGCCTTCATCGATGATCTCAGGCACCGAGCCGCGGTTGAAGGCGACCACCGGGGTGCCGCAGGCCATGGCTTCGATCATCACGAGGCCGAACGGCTCGGGCCAGTCGATCGGCAGCAGCAGGCCGAGCGCGCCGCTCAAGAAGTCCGACTTTTCGTTGTCGCTGATCTCGCCGATGTAGTCCACCAGCGGGTTGTTCACGATCATCGGCTTGATCAATTCGTCATAGTAATCCTGGTCGGCGCGATCGACCTTGGCCGCGATCTTCAGCGGAATCCCGCAATGGGTCGCGATCTTGATGGCGCGATCGACGCCCTTCTCCGGCGCGATGCGGCCGAGCACGGCGAGATACTCCTGCTTGGCAGGCTTCGGCGTCAGCAGATTTTCCGGCAGGCCGTGGTGAATCGTCGTCACCCAGTTCGCCTGCGGCACCGGCCGCCGCTGCGCGTTCGAGATCGAGATGACGGGCATCTTGGAGAAGGTGTTGAACACAGGCTGATGCTCCGGCAGATCGAGCCGGCCATGCAGCGTGGTCAGGAACGGCGTCGGCTGGCGGTAGAACAGCGACCACGGATAGTAATCGAGATGGAAGTGGAGGAAGTCGAACTCCTCATCGTCACATTTCTGCCGCACGCGCTCCAGCAGCACCATGTGCAGCGCATTGGGATCGCGCACGGAACCGTCGAGACGGAGTGCCCGCGGCCACAAGGCATCCAGCTTCGCCGATGTTTGCGAGTCGCCGCTGGCGAACAATGTCACGTCGTGGCCCAGGGCAACCAACTCCTCCGTCAACCAATGCACCACCCGCTCGGTGCCGCCATACAGCTTGGGTGGAACAGCCTCCGTCAACGGAGCTACCTGCGCGATGCGCATCTCACCATCTCCTCTGCGATCATGTGAACGTACGTTGAAACCCCCGCCGTGTATCGGGCACCGGCATGCCAACAAGGGAACGTTCCCGCAGTTGCGAAGTTCCTCTCAACAAACGTTACTTATTCGACACATCGCGCGTGCGTCTCGATGCTGCCATCACCTCTTCTCAGATCGTCCGCATCCGCATGTCGTGATCACATTGCCCGGGAACCGAGGCGAACGGGTCGATGTTCAATCGGCCAGTAAGAACAATTGAAGTCATCACGACGGGGTCGAGTGTCACATGGATCATCTTTCTGGATACGCGCGCAGGCCATTTGCCTTTGTCTTGCGCTACCTGCGGCGCAGGCTGACGTCGCATCTGGTGATCCTGACCGCTGTCGTGGCAGCCGTTGCCTGCTCGGTAGGCACGCAGTACGGCGTTAAATCCCTTGTCGACAGTCTGTCGGCGGGAACCTCGCATGGCGGCAGCGTATGGCTGGCATTCATTCTGCTCATGTCACTGATCGCAGCCGACAATTTCCTGTGGCGGATCGCGAGCTGGACCGCGAGCTTCACCTTCGTTCGTGTCACGGGCGATTTACGCCGCGACATATTTCGTCATCTGACCGGGCATGCGCCGAGCTACTTCTCGGATCGCATGCCGGGCATGCTGACAAGTCGTATCACGGCGACCTCGAACGCGGTGTTCACCGTCGAGAACATGTTCGTCTGGAACGTATTGCCGCCCTGCATCGCCACAGTTGCGGCGATCATGCTGATCGGAACCGTGAGCCCCTACATGGCGGCGGGCCTGATCGTGATCGCCGGCGGGATGGTGATTGCGATGTTTCGACTGGCCGCCGCCGGCAAGCCGCTGCATGACGATTTTGCCGATAAGGCCGCCGTCGTCGACGGCGAGATGATCGACGTCATCAGCAACATGCCGCTGGTCCGTGCCTTCTGCGGTATCGGCCACGAGCACGAGCGGTTCGACGCGACGGTGAACCGGGAGCTCACCGCACGGGGGCGCAGCCTGCGCTATCTGGAGAAACTGCGGCTTACTCACGCCGGCGTGACCGTGATTCTGACCGTGGCGCTGATGGGCTGGGCGATCACGCTGTGGGAGCAGGGCGAGGCGACCACCGGTGACGTCGTGCTGGTCTGCACGCTCGGCCTGTCCATTCTCAATGCGACGCGAGACCTTGCGGTCGCGCTGGTCGACGTCACCCAGCACGTCGCGCGCCTGACCGAGGCGATCGCCACGCTGCTGGTGCCGCATGAATTGCGCGATCACCCTGAGGCCGAACCGCTGGTCAAGAGCGGCGCAGCGATCGCCTATAACAACGTCACCTTCGGCTATCCCGGCGGCGAAAAGATCTTCGAGCGCTTCAGCCTGCGCTTGCAGCCCGGCCAGCGCGTCGGCCTGGTCGGCCAGTCCGGCGGCGGCAAGTCGACCCTGTTCACGCTGCTGCAGCGCTTCTACGACGTCGACGAGGGCAGCGTGACGATCGACGGCCAGGACATTTCCATGGTGACGCAGCAGAGCCTGCGCGAGGCGATCTCCGTCGTGCCGCAGGACATATCCCTGTTCCATCGCTCGATCAGAGAGAACATCCGCTACGGCCGGCCGAACGCCACCGACGACGAGGTGCTGCGCGCGGCGATCGCGGCGCGCTGCGATTTCATCGACAGCCTGCCGGAAGGGCTCGACACCATGGTCGGCGACCGCGGCGTGAAGATGTCGGGCGGCCAGCGCCAGCGCATCGCGATCGCGCGTGCCTTCCTCAAGGATGCGCCGATCCTGCTGCTCGACGAGGCGACCGCCGCGCTCGACAGCGAATCCGAGGAGGCGATCCGAGAGGCCTTGAGCCGGCTGATGCGCGGCCGTACTGTGATCGCGATCGCGCATCGCCTGGCGACGCTGCGCAATTTCGACCGCGTGGTCGTGCTCAAGAACGGCAAGATCATCGAGGATGGCGCGCCTGATCGGCTGATGCAGGGCCACGGTCCGTATCGTGAGCTGGTGACGCAGGAAATGAGCCGGCTCGCGAAGTTCGCCGCGTAGACCCGATAGTTGCGTTTGCGTTGGCCGCGTTCGCAAAACAAGACGCAGGGGAGCAGCTCATGGCAGCCGAAGCCGTCACCAAGATCATTTCGGTATCGCAGACGGTAGAGGCCGTCGCAGAGCAGCCGTTCTACATTCCCATGACGGGACCCGCCGCGCGGCCCCGTCGTTCGCTCAAGCACGACGATACTTTCATCGTGCTGGACAGCCATGGCGACATCGGCGCCTCGGCCGGTGGTCCGGATGGCCTGTTCAACCACGACACGCGCTATCTGGCGCGGCTGGAGCTCGTGCTCGACGATCTCCAGCCGTTGTTGCTCGGCTCGAACCTGCGCGACGACAATTCGGGCCTGACGGTCGATCTCACCAACCCTGATATCTACCGGCAGGGCCGCATCGTGCTGCAAAAGGACCTGCTGCACATCGTGCGCACGATCTTCCTGTGGCGCGGCACCGCCTATCAGCGCATCGGGTTGCAGAACCACGGCGAGCAGCGTGCCGGCTTCGAGCTGACGCTGCTGTTCGACAATGATTTTGCCGATCTGTTCGAGGTCCGCGGCGAGCGGCGGCCGCGCCGCGGGACCGGCACCAGCAGGCTGCTCGGGCCGACCGACGTGCTGTTCGAATATCGCGGTCTCGACGACGCCGAACGCACCACCGGCCTGCACTTCGATCCGCGTCCGACGCGGCTCTCGGTCAATGCCGCGACCTGGCAACTCGAGCTGGATCCGCACGAGGCCAAATCGCTGTTCGTGGCCGTGTCCTGCAACCGGCCGGTCGCGGAGAAGCCGGCAAGGTTCTTCAGGGGATTGCTGGCGCATCGCCGCGAGATGCGGCGATCGGCGATCGGCGCTGCGAACATCGAGACCTCCAACAACATCTTCAACGAGGTGCTGTGCCAGGCCATGGCCGACCTCAACATGCTGATGACGGAGACGCCGCAGGGGCGTTATCCCTATGCCGGGATCCCCTGGTACTCGACGACGTTCGGCCGCGACGGCCTGATCACGGCGCTCCAGATGCTGTGGGTCGATCCGCGGGTGGCGAAGGGCGTGCTGCGACGGCTTGCGCATTTCCAGGCCAAGGCCGTCGATCCCCTCGCCGATGCCGCGCCGGGAAAGATCCTGCACGAGATGCGCGGCGGCGAGATGGCGGCGCTGCGCGAGGTGCCGTTCTCGCAATATTACGGCAGCGTGGATTCGACCGCCTTGTTCGTCCTGCTGGCGGGGCGCTATTTCGAGCGCACCGGCGACGAGCAGACGCTGGTCGAGCTGTGGCCTGCGATCGAGGCGGGGCTCGCCTGGATCGACGGACCCGGCGACCCCGACCAGGACGGCTTCGTCGAATACCAGCGCGCGACCGAAAAGGGACTCGCCAACCAGGGCTGGAAGGACTCTTACGACGCCATCTTCCACGCCGACGGCAAGCTCGCGGAAGGCAATATCGCGCTCGCCGAGGTGCAGGGCTATGTCTATATGGCCAAGCAGCTCGCCGCGCGATGCGCGGTGAAGCTGGGCAAGGCCGATCTCGCCAGCAAGCTCGAGACGGAGGCCAGGGCGCTTGCCGAACGCTTCGAACAGGCATTCTGGTGCGAGGAACTTGGCACCTATGCCGTCGCGCTCGACGGTCAGAAGAGGCGCTGCGAGGTTCGCACCTCGAATGCCGGGCAGGTGCTGTTCAGCGGCATGATTCGCCAGGACCGCGCCCGTCTCGTGGCCGCCGATCTGATGCGGCCGCACTTCTTCTCGGGCTGGGGCATCCGCACCGTCGCGCGCGGTGAGGTGCGCTACAATCCGATGTCGTATCACGACGGTTCGATCTGGCCGCACGACAACGCGCTGATCGCGCTCGGCCTCGCGCATTACGGGCTCAAGCACTCGGTCGCGCATGTGTTCAAGGGCCTGTTCGACGCCGCGACCTACATGGATCTGCGCCGGCTGCCGGAATTGTTCTGCGGTTTTCGCCGTGAGAAGCGGCGCGGCCCGACGCTCTATCCGGTCGCCTGTGCCCCGCAGGCCTGGGCCAGCGCGACGCCGTTCACGCTTCTGGAGGCGGCGCTCGGCATCGAGTTCGACGTCGAGCGCTGCGAGATTCGCCTGCGCAATCCGCATCTGCCGGCGTTCCTGAACGAGGTCATCCTGCGCGATCTGCGCCTAAGCGAGTCCAGCGTCGATCTGCGCATCAGCCGCCACGGTCACGACGTGGCGCTGGAGGTGCTGCGCACGCGGGGCCGGATCCAGGTGTCGATCGTGCTGGCGCATTAGCAGCCTTGCGAGGAGGGTTCATGCGTACCGCCGGATGGACAGTTCTGAGCGTGGCGATCGTTGCGGGATTGACGGTTGCCATATCGCGTGCCGCGGAGGAGCTGCCCGCGCCGACGAACGAGGCGAACGCGCCGCCGACGGTGCAAGCGCCGGCTTCGGTCGTGCCGGTGACGCCGAAGGATGCCGCACCGCCGCCATCGGTGACCATCATCGGCGCCAGCGACGCCCACGGCGTGCTCGGCCGCGACGTGCGCAGCGCCGCGGACGAGGACATGGGCCACATCGTCGACGTCATCGTCGATCTCAACGGCCATGTGCGCGCCGCCGTGATCGATTTCGGCGGCTTCCTCGGCGTCGGCAGCCGCAAGATCGTGGTGGACTGGAACGCGCTTCGTTTCGGCAAGATCACCAACAAGAAGGACAGTATCACGCTGGAATTGACCAAGGCGCAGGTCGCGGCCGCGCCGGAATACAAGGAAGACACGCCGATGGTCGTGTTAGGTGCGTCCGGCAGTCTCCAACCGTTGCAAGCCATCCAGTGAGGAGGGGGGAGGGCTGACCGCCTGTGCTCTTGTCGAGGAAGCCTCATCATGAGAAGCGCGAAGGACGCGTTGAACAGGACAACGTCGCCGTGCCCGTCCTTGCGGGCATTCCAGCGCCCTCCCGCCGCAGCCTGCGCGGCCTCGATTGGTTCATTTTCTTCCTCGCCGACGTGCAGACCGGCTTTGGCCCCTTCATCGCGGTCTATCTGACGACGCAGAAATGGACGCAGGTCGAGATCGGCTTCGTGTTGTCGATCGGCGGCATCGTCGCGCTGATCGGCCAGATGCCGGGCGGCGCCATCATTGACGCCGCGAAATCGGAGCGGCTGGTCGCGGCGCTCGCGATCGCGACCATCGGCTGCTGTGCGCTCGCCTACGCGGCGATGCCGCTCTTCCCCGTCGTGGTGACGGCGGCTACGCTGCATGCGGCGGCGAGCTGCGTGCTGGGCCCGGCGATTGCCGCGATCAGCCTGGGCCTCGTCGGCCCGCTCGCGATCGGCGAGCGGCTGGGCCGCAACGCCCGCTTTGCCTCGCTCGGCAACGGCGTCGCCGCCGCGGTGATGGGCACGGCCGGATATCTTTTGTCGAGCCGCTCGGTGTTCCTGGTCACCTTCCTGCTCGCGATCCCGACCCTGATCGCGCTGTCGCGGATCCGGGAGGAGGAAGTCGACATCGCGCGCTGCCACGGCGAGATGCCGCGCGAGGCGCCTGAGCCCGGCGACACCAATATCTGGCATCTGGTCCGGCAGCGACCGCTCATCGTCTTTGCGCTCAGCGTGTTGTTGCTGCAACTTGCCAACGCCTCGATGATGCCGCTGATGGCAAGCGCGGTGACGGCGCGATCGAGCCAGTGGGCGACGGTGCTGGTGGCCGCCTGCATCATCGTCCCACAGGCGATCGTGGCGCTGTTGTCGCCTTCGGTCGGGCGTCAGGCCCAGATCTGGGGCCGGCGGCCGCTGCTCTTGATCGGGTTCGGTGCCCTGACGATCCGCGGTCTGCTGTTTGCGACCGTGCGCGATCCGTATCTGCTGGTCGCGGTGCAGGTGTTCGACGGCTTCACGGCCGCGGTGTTCGCCGTGATGATTCCGCTGATCGTGGCCGATGTCGCCTTCGGCAGCGGGCATTTCAACCTGGCGCAGGGCATTGTCGGCACCGCGACCGGCATCGGTGCGTCCCTGAGCACCGCGCTTGGCGGCTATGTCAGCGACAAGTTTGGCAATGCCACGGCTTTCTTCGGCCTGGCAAGCATCGCCGCGACGGGGCTGTTGCTGATTCTCTTCGTGATGCCGGAGACCCGGCGCGCGGGCATGACCGCTGCAAAAGAAATGGCCGGCTGAACGAATTCAGCCGGCCAAGTTGGTAGGGAGGACGAAAAGATCAGGCGTCGAGATTGTGCAGGCGCTGGCGGTTGCGCAGCACGATCTGGCGGGCACCGGAAAAGCCGAGGATGCCCTGGCTGTGGAGCTGCGACAGCGCGCGCGAGACGGTCTCGAGGGTGAGGCCGAGATAGTCGCCGATGTCGCGGCGGCACATCGGCAGCGCCATCATGCCGGCAACGGCGAGGCGGCGGTCCATTTCGAGCAGGAAGGTCGCAACCCGCTCCATCGCGGTCTTGCGGCCGAGCAGCAGCATGTGGTCCTCGGCGTGACGCAGCTCGCCGGCCGTCATGGCCCAGAGCTTGCGGGCGACGACGACGTCGGTGCCGGCGGCCTTCTCGAGGCTGGTCCGCTTCACGAGGCGCACCGTGGTGTCGATGATGGCTTCGGCGGCGAGCCGATGGGTCGCGCCGGATTCGAGGCCGAACACGTCGCCGGAGAGGTGGAAGGCGCCGATCTGGCGGCGGCCGTCGGAGAGAAGCTTGTAGCTGCGGACTGCGCCGGAGACGACCTGGTAGACATATTCCGCCGGCTCTTCCTCGCCGTAGATCTCTTCGTCCTTGCGGTAGGAGAACTCGGTGGCAACCAGGCCGACATGGCCGGTGATCGCGCCGAACTGGTCGGAAACGGGATGGACGGGGGCAATCTTGCCACCGATCTGAGTGTTGATCGCCTGGGTGTTGAGCGTCTGGGTCAGCATCTGCGCCATCTCCGTTGTGATGACGCTTTTCTACGCGGTACCGGGTGCTTCGAAAATTTCGCGAGATATCTTAAGGGGGGTTACCTACGTAGAATCCCGTAGCTCGCCCGCAGGCCGAAATACCGCTGTTCTCACTATTCAGTGTCCGGGAAATATCGGGTCGCCAACGCAAGTCTGGTCATCGGAAGCCTTCAGCCAGCGGAGACGCCCGATGATATCGAAATCCATCCCACCTCTTCTGGTCGCGCTGTTGCTCATGCCGCAACTCGCCACCGCAACGACCGTCCGGCCTCGAATCAACACCATCGCGGTCCATTCGCATGCAGACCCGATCGAGGGTCGCCAGATCGCAGCGCCGCCCTGGAGCGCTGCCTGCATGACCGATCACGGTCCAAGCGCGTGCGGCGAGCCGATGTGGATTTACGGTCCTCGCAGCCAGATTTCGCAGTACAGAAGCGCGTTCTGAGGCTGTGCCTCGTTACCGCGGCCGATCCTGGATGGCGCTGCGGATGCGCTTGAGCAGGTTTTCGTCGAGAAGAGGCTTCAAAATCACCTCTTTGATCCCTGCCGCCGCCGCGCGGGCCGAGATATTGCCGTCCGGATAGCCGGTGATCAGGATCACCGGAGTGTCGGCGTCGAACTGACGCAGCCGGCCGGCGAGATCGATGCCGTTGATACCCGGCATCTTGTAGTCGATCACGTAGCAGTCCGCGCGCGACGAGCTCGTCGCGTTGAGCAGTGCCGTGGCGCTCCGGAAGGTCCGCACCGCAAAGCCGTCGGTTTCCAGCAGGAAGCGCAGGGATCCCAGCACGGCGTCGTCGTCGTCTACCACGTAGACGACGGGTCGTGCGGGCGCTGCCATTGGCAGCCGCCGGGTGTGGGAGCCGGTCTCGATCATTTCAATCGAGTATCACGCCGGGAGAAGACAGCCTTGACCTGTCTCAATCCCGCAACATGCCGGCACGCATGGCCAGTCGCACCAATTCCGAGAGGCTGCTGGCCTGCATCTTGGTCATGACATTGGCCCGGTACACCTCGATGGTGCGCGGACTGATGTCGTACTCGCGGGCGATCAGCTTGTTGGAGAGTCCGGCGACCAGCCCCTCCATGACCTGACGCTCCCTTGGGCTCAAGGAGGCAACGCGCGCGGCAACGTCCTGGGCGACGGCCTCGCTCTTGGCCGCAGGCTCAGCCTGGCGGATGGCGGTCTCGATCATGGCGGTCAGGCGGTCGTCCTCGAACGGCTTTTCCAGGAAGTCGACGGCGCCAAGCTTCATCGCCTCGACGGCGAGCGGCACGTCGCCGTGGCCGGTCATGATCAGGATCGGAAACGACGAGTTCTGGTTCTTCATCAGCTTCAGGAGTTCGATCCCGTCGAGGCCCGGCATCCTGATGTCGGAGACGACACAGCCGAAGGCGAGGCCGGGCAGGGCGTCGAGGAAGGCTTGCGCGTTGTCGAACAACGCGACGCCGAAGCCCGCCGAATCCAACAGGAAGTTGAGCGAGTCCCGCATCGCCTCGTCGTCGTCGATGACGTAAACATGTCCCTTGGTCGTCATTGCTCAGGTCTCGTCGGCTGCTGGCAGGGTGAAGCGGAATGTCGCGCCGCCCGAGGCGTTGTTCTCGGCCACCATGCGGCCGCCGTGAGCCTCGATGATCGAGCGGCTGATCGACAATCCCACGCCCATGCCGGTCTCTTTGGTGGTGAAAAAGGTCTGAAACAGGTTTGGAATGACGTCGTCCCGGAAGCCGGGGCCGGTGTCCGACACCTCCACCTCGATCATGTCGCCACCGATGCATCTGTTGGCGACGACGAGCTCGCGCCGCGGCGACTGTGCCATCGCTTCCAACGCGTTGCGGAACAGATTGACCAGCACCTGCTGGATCTGCACCCGGTCGGCGAGCACGAGGTCGGCGTTGGCATCGAGATTGAAGCGGAGCTGAACGTTCTGCTCGCGTGCACCGGCGAGCCCGAGCGCGCCCGCTTCCTCGATCAGTTTCGACAGGCTCTCGATCCGCTTCTCGGATTCGCCGCGGGCGACGAAATCGCGCAGCCGCCGGATGATCTGGCCGGCACGCAGCGCCTGCTCCGAGGCGCGATCCAGCGCGCTTTCGATCTTCGGCGTGTTCGGGTCCTGGCTCTCGGCGAGCAGTCGCCGCGACCCCTTCATGTAGTTGCTGATCGCCGCCAGCGGCTGGTTGATCTCGTGGGCGAGCGCGGAGGCCATCTCGCCCATCGCGGTCAGCCGCGAGACATGCATGAGCTCTGTCTGCAATTCCTGGAGCCGCGCCTGGGTCTGCTGGTGCTCGGTGAGGTCGCGGACGAAGCCGGTGAAATAAGGCTCGCCACCCGACTGCATCTCGCCGATCGACAGGTGCATCGGAAAGGTGGTCCCGTCGCGGCGCTTGCCGGTCACGATGCGGCCGATGCCGATGATGTGCGGATCGTTCGTGCTGCGATAGCGCGCGATGTAGCTGTCGTGGCGGGTGCGGTCCGGCTCCGGCATCAGGATGCTGACGTTCTGGCCGATCGCCTCGTGCTCGGACCAGCCGAACAGTCGCTCCGCCGCCGTGCTGAACAGCTGAATGATGCCGCGGCCGTCGATGACGATCATGGCATCCGGCACGGTGTGAAGGATGGAGCGGAGATGGGTCTCGCGCGTCCGCAGCGCTTCCTCGACCTGCTTCTCCTCGTCGATGTCGAGGAAGATGCCGCTGAGATGCCGGGCGACGCCGGCCTCGTCCCGGATCAGACCGGCGCGGGCCCTGATCCATTTGCCGCGGTCGGACGTCCCGGCAATCCTGAAGGAGACGTCGAAACCGCCGCCATGCCCGGCGACCTGCTTGATCGCCGTCTCGACGCGGTCGCGATCCGCGGGTTCGAGACGAGATAGGAACAGGGGATAGCTCGCCGGCTGGCCCTGCTCGGCCCCGAGCAGCATCCGCGCGGTTTCCGACCATTCCAGCTCGCGCGTCGTGAGGTCGAGATCCCACGTGCCGACGCCGAATCCCTCGATCCGGACCCGGAAATGCTCGCCGCGATGGTCGTCTGGCGGATGCGTGACGCGGGTCGGCGACAAATCCTGGCTCCCATTTTGCAGCTGCGACCAAGGTGTCGCCAACTTGCCGGTAATTTTCGCCCAACGCTGCGCCGGAGGCAAGTTCCGATGCCTGATTTGGTTGGCGAATTTCCGAAGCCGCGGTGCGGGGCGGTTTGATCTATCTCATTCTGCCGGGCTGCCGCGGGCTTACTATTTCCATCAAAGCTCACTGCCCGGGAGATTCCGATGACATACGCGACCGTGATGGTCAGCCTGGCGCTGGATCAGCCCAACAATGCACGCCTTGAGGTCGCCGGCGAACTCGCCGAACGATTCGAGGCGGCGATCGTCGGGATCGCTGCCGCGCGATTCGCTCCGCCGCTTTATTTCACTGACGGTGCCGAGGCCCAGCGGCTGATCGATCAGGAGGAGGGCTCCGTCAAGCGGCACCTTGCCGATCTGGAGGCGGAATTCCGCGCCGCGACCAGGACGCGCAGCGGGCGTGCGGAATGGCGCAGTGCCATGGATTTTCCCGCGCGATACGTCCTGGCGCAGGCGCGTTGCGCCGACATCGTCGTCAGCGGCGGCCAGAGCCGGACCTTCTCCGACGCTTTTTCGCAGGTCGGCCCCCGGGACCTGGTGATGCAGATCGGCCGGCCGCTGCTGCTCGTGCCCGACCGGACCAACTGGCTCAACTTGCGCAGCGTGCTGGTGGCCTGGAAGGACACGCCCGAGGCGCGGCGGGCGGTGGCCGACGCACTGCCGATGCTGCGCAAGGCCAAGGACGTCGTCGTCGTCGAGATTCCGGAAGCGGACGATGACCACTCGGCGGTGATGACCCATGTCAGCGACGTCGCCGCCTGGCTCGCCCGCCACGGCGTCACCGCGACGGCGCACGTCCCGGAGACGAGGAACGAAGGTGCCGCTGCGCAATTGGAGAGGATCGCCGGCGAGGTCGGTGCCGGCCTGATCGTCGCTGGTGCCTACGGTCATTCCCGCTTCCGCGAGCTGATTCTCGGCGGCGTCACTGAATATCTGGTCACGCAGACCGCCCGCTGCGTGCTGTTGTCGCACTGACGGCAAGACCGACAAGTCATTGAAGGTCTGGCCGGCTAAGAACGATCGATGAGGACGCGCCGTGTACAAATTCCTTGAGCAGACCGTCGAAGGTTACATGACGCGCAACGTCAGGACGGTGCAGCGTGACCAGAATCTCCTTTCTCTCAGCGAGATGTTCGAGCAGGACGATTTCAACTCCTATCCGGTCGAGGACGACGGGCAGGTCGTCGGCATCGTCACCAAGTTCGACATCCTGAAATGCTTCGCGTTCACGCCGAGCCAGATGCTGCCGCGCTATCACGACCTGATGAGCCGCAAGGTCGGCGACGTCATGACGCCGGAGTTCATCTATGTCAGCCCCGATACGCGGCTGACGCGCGTGCTCCAGATCATGGTCGAGCACCGTATCCGGAGCATCATCGTGCTCGACAGCGCCCAGAAGCTGGTGGGAATCGTTGCGCGCGAGAACGTCATCGCGGCGCTGAAGGCGACTGCGAACGACTGACGGGGGTCATCTGCAAAACACTGCGATCTCCGGTTCCGTGATTCCACGGGAAGCTTCTTCTTCCCTTCTCCCCTTGTGGGAGAGAGACTTTCGCTGCGGAACCAGCCCCTCACCCAAGCGAGCTTGCCGCACTGTCGTCGCTGCCCTTTCCCACAAGGGGAGAGGGCACTTCAGCTGGCTCCTGCCTCGCATTAACAGAAATCCATCTATCTTGATTTCAATCAATTCGCCGCGAGGATGAATGTGGTTTCTGGCAGCGTGTTCTTTCAGAGAGAATCCGCGATGCCCCAGCCCTCCATCTCGAAAACCATGACGACAGGCGAAAGCGGCCTGGCGCTTATATTCGCGGTCACTGCCTTCCTGTGCCTGGTGGCTTCGGCCAAGGCGCTCGATGCGCCCTTCGCCTTCCATGCCGCGCTCAGTGCGGCGGCGAGCCTGGCCGCAGTGTTCTTCATCATCAACCGCTACTACGATCGCCCAGCGGCATTGCCGGCGCAGGAGATCAACGGTCGGCCCAACTACAATCTGGGCCCGATCAAGTTCACCGCATTCATGGCGATGTTCTGGGGCATCGCGGGCTTTCTGGTCGGGCTCATCATTGCCTCGCAGCTGGCCTGGCCCGCGCTGAACTTCGATCTCCCCTGGATCCAGTTCGGCCGATTGCGGCCGCTGCACACCTCCGCAGTGATCTTCGCCTTCGGCGGCAACGTGCTGATCGGCACGTCCTTCTACGTGGTGCAGAAATCCTGCCGCGCCCGCCTTGCCGGCGACCTCGCGCCCTGGTTCGTCGTGCTCGGCTACAACTACTTCATCCTGATCGCCGGCACGGGCTATCTGCTCGGCGTCACCCAGTCCAAGGAATATGCCGAGCCCGAATGGTACGCCGATCTCTGGCTCACCATCGTCTGGGTCACTTACCTGCTCGTCTTCCTCGGCACGATCATCAAGCGCAAGGAACCGCACATCTTCGTCGCGAACTGGTTCTATCTCGCCTTCATCGTGACCATCGCCGTCCTGCATCTCGGCAACAACCCCGCGCTGCCGGTGTCGTTCTTCGGCTCGAAGTCCTACATCGCCTGGGGTGGCATCCAGGACGCCATGTTCCAGTGGTGGTACGGCCATAACGCGGTCGGCTTCTTCCTGACCGCCGGCTTCCTCGCCATCATGTATTACTTCATTCCGAAGCGCGCGGAGCGGCCGGTCTATTCCTACCGGCTGTCGATCATCCACTTCTGGGCACTGATCTTCCTCTACATCTGGGCGGGTCCCCACCATCTGCACTACACGGCGCTGCCGGACTGGACGCAGACGCTCGGCATGACCTTCTCGATCATGCTGTGGATGCCCTCCTGGGGCGGCATGATCAACGGCCTGATGACGCTGTCGGGCGCCTGGGACAAGCTGCGGACCGATCCCGTGCTGCGCATGCTCGTCGTCTCCGTCGCGTTCTACGGCATGTCGACCTTTGAAGGCCCGATGATGTCGATCAAGGTGGTGAACTCGCTCAGCCACTACACCGACTGGACCATCGGCCACGTGCATTCCGGTGCGCTCGGCTGGGTCGGCTTCGTCTCCTTCGGCGCGCTGTACTGCCTGGTGCCATGGGTCTGGAATCGCAAGGGCCTCTACAGCCTCAAGCTCGTCAACTGGCACTTCTGGATCGCCACGCTCGGCATCGTTCTCTACATCTCGGCGATGTGGGTGTCCGGCATCCTTCAGGGCCTGATGTGGCGCGCCTACACCTCGCTCGGCTTCCTCGAATATTCCTTTATCGAGACCGTCGAGGCGATGCATCCCTTCTACATCATCCGCGCCGCCGGCGGCGCCCTGTTCCTGATCGGCGCGCTGATCATGGCCTATAACCTCTGGATGACGGTTCGCGTCGGCGAGCAGGAAGTCCAGATGCCCGTCGCTCTTCAGCCGGCGGAGTGAGGAGCTTCCCATGTCGTTCTGGACACGCCACCAAGTCTTCGAAAAGAACTCGATCATCCTGGTCGTCGGCATCCTTCTGGTGGTCGCGATCGGCGGTCTCGTCGAGATCACGCCGCTGTTCTACCTCAAGAGCACGATCGAGGTGGTCGACGGCGTCAGGCCCTACACGCCGCTGGAGCTGGCGGGGCGCAACGTCTACGTCCGCGAAGGCTGCTATCTCTGCCATTCGCAGATGATCCGTCCCTTGCGCGACGAGGTCGAACGCTACGGCCACTTCTCGCTCGCCGCCGAGAGCATGTTCGACCACCCGTTCCAGTGGGGCTCGAAGCGCACCGGTCCTGACCTTGCCCGCGTCGGCGCCAAATATTCCGACGACTGGCACGTCACCCATCTGACCAATCCGCGCGCGATCGTGCCGCAGTCGGTGATGCCGGGCTATCCGTTCCTGGCTCAGAACGAGGTGGATCCGGACACGATCGCCGACCACATGCGTACGCTGCGGACCGTCGGCGTGCCCTATACCGACGACCAGATCGCCAACGCGGCCGCCGACATGAAGGCCCAGGCCGACCCGGACAATGCCGGCGCTGATGCCTTCACCAAGCGCTACGCCAAGGCCGTCGTGCGCAATTTCGACGGCAAGGCCGGAACGCCGACGGAGATGGACGCGCTGATCGCGTACCTGCAGATGCTCGGCACGCTGGTCGACTTCAAGCTCTACAACGAGAAAGCCAATCTTCGCTGAGAAGGCATCCACCGATGAAAGCCATCCTGACACTCGACAATCTCGCGTCCGGTCTCGTGACCACGATCTGGACGCCGGTCTTCGTCGCGATCTTTCTCGCGATCATCGCCTACGCGTTTTGGCCCCGCAACAAGACGGCATTCGACGAAGCGGCCAGCCTGCCGCTGCGGGAGGAGTGAGAGATCATGACCGACCATAGTGAAATCGATTCCGTCACCGGCAGGGCCACGACCGGGCATGAATGGGACGGCATCAAGGAACTCAACACGCCGTTGCCGCGCTGGTGGGTGACCTGCTTCTACCTGACCATCATCTGGGCCATCGCTTACTGGGTCGTCTATCCGGCCTGGCCGCTGATATCGAGCAACACGACGGGCCTGTTCGGCTATTCGTCGCGTGCCGACGTCGCGGTCGAGCTTGCCAACCTCGAGAAGATCCGGGGTGACAAGATGGTGGCGCTCGGTGCGGCCTCCCTCACCGACATCGAGAAGGACCCGGCCTTGCTGGCGCTCGCCCGCGCCAAGGGCAAGACCGTGTTCGGCGACAATTGCGCGCCCTGCCACGGCTCCGGCGCGGCCGGCGCCAAGGGCTTTCCGAACCTGAACGATGACGACTGGCTGTGGGGCGGCACGCTCGAGCAGATCATGCAGACGATCCAGTTCGGCGCGCGTTCCGGCCACGCCAAGACCCATGAGGGCCAGATGCTGGCCTTCGGCAAGGACGGCGTGCTCAAGCCGGACGAGATCGTCACGGTGGCCAACTACGTGCGCTCGCTGTCGGGCCTGCCGACCCGGAAAGGCTATGACGCCGCCAAGGGCGAGAAGATCTTTGCCGACAATTGCGTCGCCTGCCACGGCGATGGCGGCAAGGGCAACCAGGAGCTCGGGGCGCCCAACCTGACCGACAAAATCTGGCTCTACGGCTCCGACGAGGCGGTCCTGATCGAGACCATCACGAACGGTCGTGCCGGTGTCATGCCGGCCTGGGAGGGACGTCTCGACCCCGCCACCATCAAGGCGATGGCGGTCTACGTTCACTCGCTGGGCGGCGGCAAATAGCCGATCGACAGTCAACGGGTTCCAGCGGGGGCGAAGAAATCCGCCCCCGTTTGCGTTGGATCAATTGGCTCGCGGCCGTGGAGTCTAGGTTCAATCGCACCTCCTAGGAAGCGCTGAGCGATGAACAAGACCGTAAATCCGAAAGATCTCACGCCGGTTGATGACAACGCGCCGCTCTACGCCGCCCGCAAGAAGGTCTACCCCCAGAGCGTCTCCGGCACGTTCCGCCGCATCAAATGGAGCCTGATGGCATTCTGCCTCGGCGTCTATTATTTCTTGCCTTTCGTGCGCTGGAATCGCGGCCTTGGCGCCCCCAGCCAGGCCGTTCTGATTGATCTCCCCAACAGCCGCTTCTACTTCTTCTTCATCGAGCTGTGGCCGCAGGAGGTCTATTACTTCACGGGCCTCTTGATCATTGCCGCGGTGGCGCTGTTCCTGATGAATTCGATCGGTGGCCGCATCTGGTGCGGTTATCTCTGTCCGCAGACGGTCTGGACCGACCTGTTCTACGCCGTCGAGCGCCTGATCGAGGGCGACCGGCGCGAGCGCATGAAGAAGGACAGATCGTCCGATCCGATGAAGCTCGAGCGCATCTCCGAGATCGTGCTTAAGCATTCGATCTGGCTCCTGATCGCATGGTGGACCGGCGGCGCCTGGGTGCTCTACTTCAACGATGCGCCGACGCTGGTGAAGGAGCTCGTCACCTTCCAGGGACCCATGATCGCCTATATCTGGATCGGCATCCTCACCGCCACGACCTACCTGCTGGCCGGTTACATGCGCGAGCAGGTCTGCACTTATATGTGCCCGTGGCCGCGCATCCAGGCCGCGCTCACCGACGAATGGGCGCTCAACGTCACCTATCGCTATGACCGCGGCGAGAAGCGCACTTCGGTCAAGAAGGCCGCGGAGCTGCGTGCGCTCGGCCAGCAGGTCGGCGATTGCGTCGACTGCTACCAATGCGTCGCGGTCTGTCCGACCGGCATCGACATTCGCAACGGGCCGCAGCTCGAATGCATCCAGTGCGGGCTCTGCATCGACGCCTGCGACAACGTCATGACCAAGATCGGCCGGCCGAAGCGGCTGATCGGCTATGACAACGACATCAACATCCATCGTCGCCAGGAAGGCAAGGCGCCGATCTATCGCATCGTCCGGGCCCGGACTGTCGTTTACAGCACGATCATCGCCGCGGTCGGCGGCATCATGATCTACGTGCTGGCGACACGTACATTGCTCGACATCAACGTGCTGCACGACCGCAACCCGGTTGCAGTCAAGCTCAGCGACGGCTCGATCCGCAATGCCTATACCGCCCGGCTTCTGAACAAGAGCGGACATGACCGCGTCATCGCGATCGATATCGACGGCCCGGCCAATTCGATCATCCACGTCGTCGGCGCCGATTCCGTGACTCCGGATCGGCCGATGATCGTGATCCCGCGCGACTCCACCAGCGAGCTGCGTCTGCTCGTCACCGCGCCGGCCGAGAACAATCCCGAGAAATCGATCCCGGTCCGTTTCCACGTCACCGATATCGGGCTCGGCGAGGTCGCCTCCACCACCGACAATTTCGTCGCACCGTAAGTTCAGGAGATCGCCATGGCCGCCAAGCCGCTGACCGGAACCAAGGTGTTCCTGATGCTGGTCGCCTTCTTCGGCGTCGTAATCGGCGTCAACGTCACCATGATGAAGCTGGCCATCGCGACGCTGCCCGGCACCGACGTCGACAGCCCCTATGCCGCGGGCCTCGTCTACGACCGCGAGATCTCGGCGGCGCAGGAACAGGCCGCGCGCAAATGGAAGGTCAGTGCTCATATCGAGCGGCGCGCCGACGGCAATGCCGTGCTGCAGGTCGAGGCGCGCGATGCGGCGGGCCAGCCGGTGACCGGGCTGAAATTCGGCGGCCGCCTGGAGCGGCCGACCGACAAGCGCGCCGATCTCGCCGTCGAACTCGCGGAGGCCGGCAGCGGCATCTATCGCGGCAACGCCGCCTCGGTCGCACCGGGCCAGTGGGACCTCGTTATCGAGGGCGACGCCAGGGGTGAGCGCGTGTTCCTGTCGCGCAACCGCGTGATCCTGAACTGAGGATCTCGTCATGCAGGTGACACGCGATTTCTCTCACTACGTCCGCGCCGCGGGCGCAGGCGTTCAGCACATCGATCTCGCGGTCGAGGGCGTTCATTGCGCCGGCTGCATGGCCAAGATCGAGCGCGGACTGTCGGCCATCCCCGATGTCACGCTGGCACGCGTGAACCTCACCGACCGGCGCGTCGCGCTGGAATGGAAGGAGGGCACGCTCGATCCCGCCCGCTTCATCGATCGCCTCGAGGAGCTCGGCTACAAGGCCTATCCTTACGAAACCGAGAGCGCCGAGGCGACCGAGGTTGCCGAATCGCGCTTCCTGCTGCGCTGCCTCGGTGTCGCCGCCTTCGCCACCATGAACGTGATGATGCTGTCGATCCCGGTGTGGTCGGGCAACGTCTCGGACATGCTGCCGGAGCAGCGCGACTTCTTCCACTGGCTGTCGGCGCTGATCGCATTGCCCGCGGCTGCCTATGCCGGCCAGCCGTTCTTTCGTTCGGCTTGGCGCGCACTGTCGAACAAGACCACCAATATGGACGTGCCGATCTCGATCGGCGTGTGCCTTGCGCTCGGCATGTCCGTGGTCGAGACCATCAACCACGCCGAGCACGTCTATTTCGACGCAGCGATCATGCTGCTCACGTTCCTGCTCGTCGGCCGCTTCCTTGACCAGAACATGCGGCGGCGGACCCGCGCGGTCGCCGGCAATCTTGCGGCGCTGAAGGCAGAGACGGCCGCGAAGTTCGTCGGCCCCGACGAAATCTCGCAGGTACCGGTCGCCGCGATTCATCCCGGCGACATCGTGCTGCTGCGGCCCGGGGAGCGTTGTGCGGTCGATGGCACCGTGATCGAGGGCCGTTCCGAGATCGACCAGAGCCTGATCACCGGCGAGACGCTCTATGTCACGGCCGAGCACGGCACGCCTGTTTATGCCGGCTCGATGAACATTTCCGGCACCTTGCGGCTGCGGGTTTCCGCGGCGTCGGAAGCCACGCTGCTCGCCGAGATCACGCGGCTGCTCGACAATGCGCTCGCCGCGCGCTCGCGCTACATGCGGCTCGCCGACCGCGCCTCGCGGCTCTACGCGCCGGTGGTGCATGCGACTGCGCTCATCACGATTCTCGGCTGGGTCATCGCGGGCGCCGGCTGGCATGATGCGATCATCACCGGCGTTGCCGTCCTGATCATCACCTGTCCCTGCGCCCTCGGGCTCGCGATTCCGACGGTGCAGACGGTGGCTGCGGGCGCGATGTTCAAAGCCGGCGTGTTGCTCAATGCGGGCGACGCCATCGAGCGGCTGGCCGAAGCCGACCATGTCATCTTCGACAAGACCGGCACGCTGACGCTGCCGGATCTCGAAGTCACGAATGCAGCCGATATCCCTGCCGACGTTTTCGATCTTGCCGGCCGCCTCGCGCTGTCGAGCCATCATCCGGTCGCCGCTGCAGTCGCGCAGGCCGCGGGCGCGAAGTCGCCGATCCTCAGTGCGGCCGAGGAGGCCGGGCAGGGCGTCCGCGCCGTGGTCGATGGCGTCGAGCTCCGGCTCGGCCGTCCGTCCTTCTGCGGCGCCGAGGCGCTGGTCGGCAGCGCCGCGCTGGATGCCGAGGCGTCCGTCGTGGCCTTCAGCAAGGGGTCCGAAAAGTACATTCTCTCGGTGCGCCAGGGCCTGCGGCCGGATGCGCAGGCCGTGATCGCAGCGCTGAAGGCGCGCAATATCGGCGTCGAGATTCTCTCGGGCGACCGCGAGCCCGCGGTGATCGCGGCGGCGCATGCGCTCGGCATCCCCGAATGGCGCGCCGGCGTCACGCCGGCCGACAAGATCGCGCGGATCGAGGAGCTGAAGCGGCGCGGCGCAAAGGTGCTGATGGTCGGCGACGGCATGAACGATGCGCCCTCGCTGGCGGCCGCCCACGTCTCGATGTCGCCGATCTCGGCCGCGCATCTCAGCCAGGCCACCGCCGATCTCGTCTTCCTCGGCCGGCCGCTGGCCCCTGTCGTCGCCGCGATCGATTCCGCGCGCAAGGCGCTGCATCTGATGCGGCAAAATCTCTGGCTGGCGATCGGCTATAATTTGCTGGCCGTGCCGGTCGCGATCAGCGGCATCGTGACGCCCCTGATCGCAGCGGCCGCCATGAGCGGATCGTCGATCGTGGTGATGCTGAACTCGCTGCGCGCCCGCAGCGCCTCGCGGGAGATCGTGTGATGGAAATCCTGGTCTTCCTGGTGCCGCTGGCGCTGCTGCTCGGAGGCGCGGGCCTCGCAGCCTTCCTCTGGTCGCTGCGCAGCGGCCAGTACGACGATCTCGACGGCGCCGCCTGGCGAGCGATCGCCGACGACGACCCGCCGCCGCAGGAGGCGCCGGCGAAGCGCTAGCGCTTCAAGGCGAGAGTGAGCAGGGCAGCTGCCCCAAGTGCCACCCCGACCCCGGTGACACACGCGGACCAGCCGAAGGCGTCGAACAGACGGCCGAGCACGGCTGTGCCGGCCAGTCCGCCGGAGAAATAGCACGCAAGATAGGTGCCGCTGGCAACGCCACGGTTGTCGGCTGCGATCTGCCCGACGTAGCTGGTGGCCGCAGCTTGCGCGAAAAAGGTCCCGACGCCGACCAGAACCATGCCGGCGAGCACTTCGCCCAAGTGAGTGGCCAGCATCAGCGGAAGACCCGCCGCGGCGAGGCCGAGCGAGACCCAGATCGTCGGTCGCGTCCCGATGCGCGAGGCCACCTTGCCTGCCAGCAACGTCGTCACAACCGAGGGCAGGAAGACGAAATAGACGAAGCCGAGGTCCATCATGCCGAGCGACAGCGGCGGCCGGACGAGAACGAAATTGACGAATGTGAAGGTGCCGATGAAGGCGAACAGGATGCAGAAGCCGATGCCGAAGGCAGCGCGCAGCTGCGGATTGCGCCAATGCGCGATCATGGCGGCAAGCGGCGATCCCGCCGGCATCGTCGTGTGCACCGGCTGCACCCGCTTGATCGTGAGATAGACCAGCGCCGCGCCCGCCAGATTGAGGGCTGCGAAGAAGTAGAAATTCCACGCCAGCCCAAGGCCGTCGGCGACCGCCGCGGAGATCAGCCGGCCGACAAGGTTGCTGGCAACATTGCCGGTGATGTAGGCGGCGAACGCGCTGCCAGCGTCCATCGCGCTGCACTGCTCGCCGAGATAAGCGAGCGTCAACGCGAAGGCAGATGCCATGCAAAGGCCCTGCATCACCCGCAAGGCGGTGAAGACGGTGAGATTTGGCGCGGATGCCAGCAGGCTGGTGGGGATGGCGAGAAGCATCAGGCTCAGCAGGATGCCGGCCCGCCGGTTGATGTGCGGGCTGAAGAAGCCGACGACGAGGCCGGCGATGGCCATGCCGAAGGTGCTGGCATTGACGGCAAAACCCATCGCCGCGGGCGTGACACCATAATGGCGCGTCAGCGAGGGCAGAATCGCCTGGGTCGCGAAGAGATCGACGACGGTCAGGAACGCGGTCAGTCCAATGACGAGCGACCGCAGGATGAGGCCCGGGGAGTGTTCATCCGTTCTCATCGCGGCCGGTTTGATCATCGCGGAAAGATCGGTCATGGCGTGACGTCTCCTGTAAGGGATGTGGCATCCGGCAATGCCGGGCAGCATGGGGGACTCCGGACGCCACATCCGGCAACGAGCACGATGGGGCTGCGGGCTCGTTACATGTTGTGGTCGTGCGGATCCTTGCGGACGTCACCGACGTAGAGGATCACCGTTTCCTTGCCGAGATTCTTCCACCAATGCGAGGTGCCGTAGACCTCGGGGCGAAGGTCGCCGGCCTTGTGCACGATCGGATCGGCGCAATTGGAGGCGTATTCGACGATCTCGCCCTGCTGCACGAAGATCAGGGCAGGGCGATCGTCGTGGCTGTGCCACGGCACGATGCCGCCGGGTTCGATCGTCAGCTTGCGGAAACGCAGCTCGCGGCCTTCGAGATGCGCCGGCTGCTTGCCGAGGTCGATGGCGCCGAGGGTGACGTCGGTCACGCCGACCGGCTTGTAGTCGACCATCTGCTGGGCGTTCGGCTTGACCTTGTCGGCCGGGCATTCGCCAGCCAAAGCCGGCTGCGCGGCCAGGGACAGCGCGCCAAGGACGGCAAGGCCGAGCCAGGCTGCGCGCGATGACGTGAGGTGTTTGAACATGGGAGTCTCCTGTGTTGGCCGCAACCTCGCTGGTCGTCGGCTATGCCAGGAACTTGGTCGAGTGCGTGGCGATCGGGAAATGCCGGCTTGCTCTCGATGCGATAGCCCTGCGCTATGTCGATGTACGGTGGCTATCGAACCGATTGCGGATCGGCATTTCCGCTTCTGCAGCATCCGGCGTCCGATGGCCGCACGCCCGGTTGGCGGGCGTCCACGTCAATCCGGAGGAGCATTCCATGACGAAATTGTCCAAGACCATGATCGCCACTGCCGCCTTCGCGGTGATCGCCACGTCCGCCTTCTCGGAGGCCGCCTGGGACTTCAAGGCGGGCATGGCCTATGTTTATGGCGGGCCCGGCAAGATGTCGGCGATGGCCATGGCCCCGGCCGAGAAGAACCATGAGGCGATGATGAAGAGCGCCAAGAAGGTGCCCGACAACACCGTCTTCTTCATGGACAACGGCTCGCTGTACTACACGCCCGGCCGGCTGGATCCGACCGGCAATTTCTACGTGAACTGAACCGGTCCCGGCACCGCGGCCGCCTCTTGCGGGCGGCCGAACCGGGAATCTAATATTCGCCTCAGGACCGCCGGAGCAGATGATGACCTCTCTCTCGCCAGCCGACGCCGAACGGCTCAGGCTCGCCTTCCAACGTTGCCGCGATATGGAGGGCACGTTGAACGAACAGCTCCGGGCCTATGCCGATGCGAGCCGGGCGGTCTTCCCGGCCTATGGCGAGGCGGTCGATCGCCTGGTGACGCGATTGAACGGGAATGGCGGCGGCGAGACCGCGCCGCATCCGGGCGACGTGATGCCGCCGTTCATGCTGCCTGACGAAAGCGGGCATCTCGTCACCTTGCCGGCGCTGCTGGAGGACGGTCCGGTCGTGATCATGTTTTTCCGCGGCCATTGGTGTCCGTATTGCCGGCTGAACGTTCGCGCCGTCGTTCAGGCCTTGGATCGTATCGAGGCCATAGGCGCGCGGATCGTGGCGATCATGCCGGAGACGCAGGAATTTACCCGCCAGCTCAAGACCGAATCCGGCGCGCCGTTTCCCATCCTGACCGATCTCGACAACGGCTATGCCCTGTCGCTCAATCTCGCGATCTGGCTCGGCGCCGAGATTCAGAGCCTGCTGTCGTACCAGGACATGACGAAATTCCACGGCAATGAGGGCTGGATGTTGCCGATCCCGGCCGTGTTCGTCGTCGGCCGCGACGGGGTCGTGAAGGCGCGCTTCGTCGATCCCGATTTCCGCAAGCGCATGGAGATCGACGACCTGCTCGCGGCGCTGGAAGGCGCGAGCCGGGAACACTAACGCAGCTACCCCGCAATCTCCCGCCAGTCGGCGCCGCGCAGCAGCCGCATTACGGTGTTGGCCACGGCTGTCCTCTGGCGGCCCGCCACACCGTACAGACTGACAGTGCGGCGCGCATCGAGGCCAGGGACCGCGGCGCGCTTCAGGCTATCAGGCACCGGTGAGGTGTGCGGCATCATGGCAATGCCGATGTCGGCCTCCACCAGTTCGATCAGGTCGCGCTCGCTCGAAATCTCGTGGCCGTGATCGCCCTCGATACCGAATTCGCGCAGGCTTGCGGCGATGCGCCGGGAATGTTCGCAATAATTGCGGCCGAGCAGTTGCTCCGCGCGCAGATCGTCCGGCTCGATCGTATCCTGGCCGGCAAGGCGGTGCTCCCGGCTGACGACGAGATCGAAAGACTCGGTGAAGAGCGGCCAGACGTCGAGCCGCTCCCAGGCTTCGTCGATTTCGGCGGCGATGCCGAGCTCGGCCTCGCCCTTCTTCAGGAAGTCGCTGACCTCGCGGCTCGTTCCGCGCAGGAAGCGAAATTCGAGCCGGTTGAACTGCCGCTTGATCTCGTTCAAATGCGGGATCAGCAATGCGAGGTCGACCGAATGCGTCAGGGCGATGCGCAGTGCGCCGATCTCGCCGCTCTTGAACGAGGAGGCGAGCGAGCGCGCGCCTGTGGCGGCATCGTAGCACTGCTTCAGCAGCGGATGCATGCGCTGGCCGAGCTCGGTCAATTGCGCCGCGGGCCGCTCGCGGCGAAACAGGTCGCCGCCAAGCTCGGCCTCGAGCTGCTTGATGGCGCGCGTCAGCGAAGGCTGCGTCACGTTGCACTCCTCGGCGGCGCGCGTGAAGTTGAGCAGCTGCGCTACCGCGAGGAAATAGCGGACCTGGTGCATTTCCATGGATCGGCTCCCCAGCAGGATCGACGGAAATCTACCCGACCGGCGTGGGAAATGACATCCCGTCCGCGATAGCGCGTGCGTATGGATTCGGAAGCCGGACGGTATTTCCGTTTGGACAGGCGATCCGTCAGGGTCGTGTGAAAGCCGGCCCCCGGTCCCGAGGGTTGGCGATCCAATGGAGGTCTCGTCATGAACATGCCGCTAAAGCCGCAGATGTCACAGCCTGGATACACGCTGGCCGGAAAGGTCGCGCTGGTCACGGGCTCCACCAGTGGCATCGGTCTCGGCATCGCGCGTGCGCTGGCTGCTGCCGGCGCCGATATCGTGCTCAACGGCCTCGGCGTCGCCAGCGAGATTGGCCGGACGCGCGAACAGATCGCCGCCCAGTTCGGTATCAAGGCAAGCTACTCGCCGGCTGATATGACGAAGCCGAAGTCCATCGCCGAGATGATCGCGGCCACGATTGCCGAATCCGGACGGCTCGACATTGTCGTCAACAATGCGGGCATCCAGCATGTCGCGCCGCTCGACCAGTTTCCGGTCGAGAAGTGGGACCAGGTCCTCGCGATCAACCTGTCCTCGGCCTTCCACACCACGCGGCTGGCGCTGCCGGCGATGCGGCAGAATGGCTTCGGCCGGATCATCAACATCGCGTCTGCGCACGGTCTGGTCGGCTCGCCCTTCAAGTCGGCCTATGTCGCCGCCAAGCATGGCATCGTCGGTCTCACCAAGGTGACGGCACTGGAGACCGCGGAGCAGGGTATCACCTGCAACGCCATCTGCCCGGGTTACGTCTACACGCCGCTGGTCGAGGCGCAGATCGACGGCCAGGCCAAGGCGCACGGCATCTCCCGCGACCAGGTGATCCGCGAGGTCCTGCTCGCGCAGCAGCCGAACAAGCGCTTCGCCACCGTCGAGGAGCTTGGCGCGCTCGCCGTGTTCCTGGCGACGGATGCGGCCGCCTCGATCACCGGCATTGCGCTTCCGGTCGACGGCGGCTGGACCGCGCATTGAGATGGGCCGGCGTAACAACTCGCGGCCGGCGGCGAATATTCGAGCAGTGCAAGCTCGCCAGGAGCGAACCATGAATGGCATGCAGGACAATACCCAGCGCAAAGGCACGGATCTGCCGGGCCAGGTCGTTTTGGTGCTTCAGGGCGGCGGTGCGCTCGGATCTTACCAGGCCGGGGTCTACCAGGCCTTGCACGAGGCCGGGATCGAGCCGGATTGGATCATTGGCACCTCGATCGGTGCGATCAACGCAAGCCTCATGGCGGGCAATGAGCCCGGCCAGCGCCTGGCGCGCCTGAAGGAATTCTGGAAACGGATGGAGCAGAATCCGGTGTGGAATCTGCGCAGCGCGTTTCCCGGCTTCAACGAAAAGCTGGCCTATTGGTCGACAGTGACCAACGGTATCCCCGGGTTCTTCCGTCCCAATCCGCTGGCGCATGCGGGCGATTCCTACCCGTTGGGAGCCGATCACGCCGGCTTTTATTCGACCGCTCCGCTGGAGAAGACGTTGCACGAGCTCGTCGATTTCAGCCTGGTCAATCGCTGCGCCCCGCGGCTGACGGTCGGGGCTGCTCATGTCCGCAGCAGCCAGATGCGCTATTTCGACAGCCGCGACGGCGAGTTGACGGTGAAGCACGTCATGGCCTCGGGTGCTCTGCCGCCGGCGTTTCCGGCGGTGCGCATCGACGGTGAGCTCTATTGGGACGGTGGTATCCTGTCGAACACGCCAACCGAAGCGGTCTTCGACGACAATCCGCGCAGAGACTCGCTGATCTTCGCGGTGCATCTGTGGAATCCCGTCGGGCCGGAGCCGACCACGATGGCGGAGGTGCTGAACCGTCATAAGGACGTGCAGTACTCCAGCCGCATCGCGAGCCAGATCGCTCGCCAGCAGCAGGCCCATCGTCTCCGCCACGTCATCAAGCAGCTCGCCGAGCGTCTGCCGGACAGCGAGCGCGGTGATCCCATGGTGAAGGAACTGATCAGCTACGGTTGTTCGACCCGGATGCATGTGGTGCGGCTGCTCGCGCCCCAGCTGGACCGCGAGAGCCACACCAAGGACATCGACTTCAGCCCGTCCGGTATCATGCAGCGCTGGGATGCGGGCTATGCTCACACGAGGTCGGTGCTCGAGCGAAAGCCGTGGACCGGCGAATTCGATCCGCTGTCGGGCGTGGTGCTACACGAGCATATGGACGAGATGCCGATGGCCGCGGAATAGCGTGGCGGGCCACCGTTCGCTTCATCGAATTGCCACAGGCTTTGCCGATCGTGGGCCGTCGTCCGAAGTCTAAAGGGTCCTGCAAGTGGTGTCCGGCGACGACCTGGAACTGTCGCTCGATCAGGTCCGCGCTCACGCCGCGGCATCGGTCACCGGCGTGTTCGGTCCTGACACGGTGACCTGGCGGATCGACCGCGAGGCCGTCATCTTTCTCGGCGCCGGCCGTGCGCTGCTGCTTCAGCTCGCACATCCCTGGGTCGCGGCCGCCATCGCCGAACATTCCAAAACCTTGGCCGATCCGATCGGGCGCTTTCATCGCACCTTCGACATCGTCTTTGCCATGGTGTTCGGCTCGCTCGACCATGCGCTTTCGTCGTCCCGGCAATTGCACCGGCGCCACAGCATGATCGTCGGCGAGATGCCGCAGACCGTGGGTCCGTTCGCGGCAGGTTCGCAGTATTGCGCTAACGACATCCCGTCGCTGCGCTGGGTTCATGCGACGCTGGTCGAGACCGCGCTGATGGCGCACGATCTGGTTCTGCCGCCGTTCTCGGTAGAAGAGCGCGAGCGTTACTGGACCGAGAGCCGGAATTTTGGCGCGCTGTTCGGACTGACGGCGAATGATTTGCCGGCCGACTGGGCGGGCTTTGCCGCCTACACCGCAGCGATGGTGCAGTCGGACACGCTGACCGTCAGCCCGGCCGCGCGCATGATCGCCGCGCAGATTTTTGGCGGTGCGCGTCCGTGGCTGCGGCCGCCGCGATGGTACCGCGCGCTCACCGCGCGCCTGCTGCCGGAACGTCTGCGCGCAGACTTTGGCTTCGAGCTCGACGCGCGCGATGAGAGATCCGCGGACTATGCGCTGCGATGGATCAGACGCGTCTATCCGAAACTGCCCGACCGGCTGCGCTATGTCGGTCCCTATCAGGAGGCGCTGGCCCGGCTCCGCGGCGAGCCGCAGCCGGACTGGATGACCCGCTGCCTCAACCGCGCCTGGATCGGCCGGTCGCAGATGGATGTGCGCGGGAAGGGGTGAGGGCCTTGGCCTTTAACCCGTCATCCTGAGGTGCGAGTGGCGCGATGCAAAAGCATCGCGCCGGGAGCCTCGAAGGATGTACGGCCCCGCTGCTGCAGCCGGGCCGTCGCCCTTCGAGGGCCGCTGAAGAAGCGGCCACCTCAGGGTGACGGAAGAAGGAGTGGCGGCCTCGGCCTCACACCGCGGCGAGCTTCCGATACAGCTTGTTGTAGCTGCCCGCCGAGACGCTCCAGGAAAAGGAGCGTCCCATCGCGCTGCGGCGCATGGTATCGAGCTGGTCCTGCGCCATGAAGGCCGAGAAGGCGCGGCGGACGCCGCCGAGGAAAGAGTCGTGCGAGGGTCTTGAGAACAGGAAGCCGGTCTCGCCGTCCGTGATGGTCTCGGCGAGGCCTCCGGTCTGATGGCCGATCGGCAGCGAGCCGAAGCGCTGGGCATACATCTGGCTGAGGCCGCACGGCTCGAACCGCGAGGGCATCAAGGTGAAATCGCTGCCGGCAAAAATGCGGCGCGCCTGGGCGTCGTTGAAGCCGATGGCAACGCCGATGGCGTCGGGACGGCGGCGATGGGCATCGACCAGCGCCTGCTCGAGCGCCGGCTCGCCGGAGCCGGTCACCACGATCTGTCCGCCGGCATCGACGATCTCGTCGGCCGCCGCCAAGACGAGGTCGATACCTTTCTGATGCACGAGGCGGGCGACGATGCCGAACATCGGGCCGCGCGAGACCGCAAGGCCAAACTGCTTGCGCACGTAATCCGCATTGGCCTTCTTGCCGATCCAGTCGCCGGCGCCGAACTGCTGCGCAAGCTGGGCGCAAGAGCGCGGGTCCCAGCTCTCGTCGATGCCGTTGAGGATGCCGGTGAGCTCGGATGCCTCGGAGCGGACGCGCAGCAGGCCTTCGAGGCCGCAGCCGAATTCCTCCGTGGTGATCTCGCGCGCATAGGTGCCGCTCACGGTGGTGAGATGCGAGGCGTAGACGAGGCCGGCCTTGAGGAAGGAGAGCTGGTCGTAGAACTCGACGCCGTCGATATGGAAGGAGCTCTCGGGCACGCCGATCCGCCGCAGCGACTCCTTCGGGAAGAGACCTTGATAGGCGAGGTTATGGATGGTCAGGATCGACGGCAGCTTGGCGCCGCGCCAGGCGAGGTAGGCCGGCACGAGCGAGGCCTGCCAGTCATTGGCATGGATCAGGTCTGCTGCCCAATTCTTGTCCAGCTTGCCCATGGCCAGCTCAGCCGCCGCCGAGGCGAAGCGCGCGAAGCGGATGTCGTTATCAGGCCAGTCGTGCCCGGACTCGTCGCCGTAAGGGTTGCCGGGACGGTCGTAGAGCTGGGAGCACAACAGCACATAGACCGGCATTCCGTCCTTGGTGGCGGCGCGGCCGAGCGAACAGGACGGCATTTCCGCAAGTGCCGGACAGCGCCCAACGATCTGAATATGCGTGAGTTGTTCGATGATGTCGCGATAGCCGGGCAGCATGATCCGGATATCGGCGAAGGGGCGGAGCGCTCTGGGGAGGGCAGCGGAAACGGCACCGAGTCCGCCGACGCGGACGAAGTCGTCCATCTCTGTCGTGACGAACAAGACCCTCAAGAACTGATGCCCTCTTCCGATCCCGATTGCTGCTATGCAAGATCGGGTCCAGTTGCCCCTGGAAATCTCAAGCCCCCCTACGCGAAGCGCCGGTTCGGTAAAGACTTTCCTACTCAGCCGCCGCCCTCTAGGGTCGGCGCACCAACAAGACGAAAGAACGATGGTTCCTATTCGACCGGGGACTCGGCAGGGGCGCAGCACGCATGCAGCTAGCAGATAAGCATGAGGGGACGACGACAAAGGCCTTCGCGGGCCTGAGGGTCCTGGATTTTTCGACCACCATCGCCGGCCCCCATTGCGCACGGATGCTAGCCGATATGGGGGCAGAGGTCATCAAGATCGAGACCGACGGCGGCGAGACGATGCGGACGCGGCCGCCGCTGCGCAAGGGCTGCAGCACCGTGTTCGGCCAGCTCAATGTCGGCAAGAAGAGCGTGGTGCTCGACCTCAAGTCCGAGGACGGGCGGGAGGCGGTCCGGCGGTTGGCCGCCACCGCCGACATCCTGGTCGAGAACTTCCGCCCCGGCGTGATGCGCCGGCTGCGGCTCGACTACGACAGCCTGCGCCCGGTCAACGAGAGGCTGGTCTACTGCTCGATCTCCGGCTACGGCCAGACCGGACCCTCGGCCGAGCTGCCGGCCTACGCGCCGGTGATCCACGCGGCTTCCGGCTACGACATGGCGCATCTCGCCTACCAGCCGGGCCGCAACAGGCCGGACTATTGCGGCATCTACCATGCCGACGTCGTCACCGGCACCTACGGTTTTGGCGCGATCGCCTCGGCGCTGTATCAGCGCACGGTGACCGGGCTTGGTCAGCACATCGACGTCTCCATGCTGGAATCGATGCTGACCTTGACGGTGATCGAATTGCAGAGCTCGCAATTCGCCGTGAAGCCGCCGCCGCGCCCGATGTTCGGCCCGACCGAGACCGCGAGCGGCTATGTCATGATCACCGTCGCGAGCGAGAAGACGTTCCAGGCCTTGATGGGCGTGATCGGCCGCCGCGAATGGATTGCCGATCCGCGCTTCTCTTCTTACGCGGCACGGCGCGAGAACTGGGCCGACATGATGGACGGCGTCGAGGCCTGGTCGCGGCAGCTCTCGACTGAATCATGCCTCGTCGCCCTGGGCGCGGCCGGCGTGCCCGCCTCGGCCTATCGCACCATCAGGGAAGCCCTTGCTGATCCGCAGCTCGCGCATCGGCAGGCGCTCTCGTCGGTGGAGGACGGGGGCGGCTCGTTTAGGGTGATCAACCTGCCGTTCCGGATGACGGGTGCCGATACGACACCGGGCAAGACCATGGCTGTGCTCGGAGAGCATACGCGCGAACTGCGCGAGGAGATCGGCCTCGGCAATGACGCGCCAATTCCGTCAGGCAAAATAGAAGCGGCGAACTGAGTGCATTGCGCCGCCGCATGCGGCAATTGATCCCTCGTGCGTTCCTCTTGCCGTGACGGGCATTTGTCGCCAATCTCGCTCCCGAGTCATTCAACGATCCGAAACATCGGACGAGGATCCCGGGAGGAACCATGACCAACATTGCTGCGGCGGCGCGCAGGCACGCGCCGATTTTCCTTGTTGCGGCATTTGCGCTCCTTCCACTGGCCACGCCAGTGCAGGCGCAGAAATCCGGCGGCAGCATCACCGTCGGCCAGGAGCTGGACATTCCCGGCTTCGATCCGCTCAAGGTCGGCGTCTACGACACCTCGACCTTCACGGCGGCTGCCGCGATCTTCGACACGCTCACCACGCTGGATGACAAGGGCGAGGCCGCACCAAAGCTCGCGGTGTCCTGGACCCATTCCGACGATTACATGACCTGGACCTTCAAGCTGCGCGAGGGCGTGAAATTCCATGACGGCACCCCGTTCAATGCGCAGGCCTTCAAGGAGAATTTCGACCGGCAGAAGGATCCCGCCAACAAATGCCGCTGCGCCTTCTACATCACCAACGTCAAGGAGGTGCTGGCGCCGGACGAATACACCGTCGTCTACAAGCTGACCGATCCTAGCGTGAACCTGCCGGCGGTGATCACCATCCAGAGCCAGAACAACGCGATACACTCGCCGACGGCCTGGAAGACTAAGGGGGACGATTACAACCGCAATCCCGTCGGCACCGGCCCCTACATCCTGAAATCATGGACCGCCGGCGACCGCATGGTGCTGGAGAAGAACCCCAACTACTGGGACAAGGGCCGTCCCTATCTCGACCGCATCATCCTGAAGCCGCTGCCCGATGCGCAGTCGCGCTTTGCCTCGCTGCAGTCGGGCGAGGCTGACATCATCTGGGACGACGAGAACGACGCCGACAACATCATGAAGGCGCAAAAGGACCCCAAGCTGGCCGTGCACACCTACAAGGGCTCGGGCGCGCAGGTCTATGCCTTCAACACCAAGGTGGCGCCGTTCGACGACGTCCGCGTGCGTCAGGCGCTGGTGATGGCGATCGACCGTCCAAAAATGTCGCAGGCGATCAGCAACGGTCTGAGCCGGCCCGCGAGCAACCCTTACGGCGACGGCTCCTGGGTCAAGTGCAAGGACGACGGCGCGCTGCCTTACGACGTCGAGAAGGCCAAGGCGCTGCTCAAAGACTACGGCAAGCCCGTGGAGTTCAAGATGCTGGTGACCGCGACGCCCCGCGGTCGCATGATCGGCCAGGTGCTGCAGCAGTTCTGGAAGCGCGTCGGCGCCGACATGGAGATCGAGCAGGTCGATCAGGCGACCATTCCCTCGCGTGCCTTCACGCGTCAATTCCAGCTGACGCCGTGGCGCATCGTCGATCTCGCCGACCCCGATCCGCAGATGTACGCGAATTTCCACACCGGCAGCCCGCTGGCACTCGCCGGCTTCTCGAATCCCGAGCTTGACCGGCTTCTGGATCACGCCCGTGTCACCGCCGATCTCGGCCAGCGCACCGAGGATTATTGCGCCATCAGCCGCCTGATCAACAAGGAGGCGATCTGGTTCTGGACCTTCCAGAACACCTATTACGCGCTGTCGAGCACCAAGCTGAAGGGTTTTCCGAAAATCTATAACAGTGTGATCGACGTCTCGAACACCTGGCTGGAATGACCTGGTGATGCTGAACTTCCTCGTGCGGCGGTTGCTGGCCATCCTGCCGGTTCTGCTTGCCGTTTCGCTGCTCACGTTCCTGATCGCCTCGCTGCTGCCGGGCGATCTTGCCATGGTCATCCTCGGCGATCAGGCGACGCCGGAGAACGTCGCAGCGCTGCGCCACGACATGGGGCTCGACCAGCCGCTGTGGTGGCGTTACCTGAGCTGGCTCGGCCACGTGCTGCAGGGCGATCTCGGCCGCTCGTTCCGCACCGGGCAGACGGTGCTGCAAGCGGTCGGCGAACGCATCCCGGTCTCGCTCGAACTGATGCTGATGGCCGAGTTCATCGGGCTCCTGATCGGCGTGCCGCTCGCGATCGCCTGTGCCGCGCGCGCCGGCGGGGCATTCGACCGCTTCATGACCGGCAGCGCCTTTGCGATGCTGTCGATGCCGTCCTTCCTGATGGCGATCCTCCTGATCTATCTGTTCGCGGTCGAGCTGCACTGGCTGCCGGCGACGGGCTATGTGCCGTTCACCGAGGAGCCGCTCGCCAATTTGCGCTTCTTCGTGCTGCCGGCGTTGACACTGGCATTGGCGGAATGGCCGGGCATCATGCGCGTGCTGCGCTCGGACATGATCGCGACCTTGCAGGAGGACTACATTGCGCTGGCCAAGGCCAAAGGCCTGAAGCCTTCGCGCATCCTGTTCGTGCATGCGCTGAAGCCCTCGTCACTGACGCTGGTGACGGTGACAGGCATCAATATCGGCCGCCTGCTCGGCGGCACGCTGATCGTCGAGTCCATCTTTGCGCTGCCCGGTATCGGCCGGCTGCTGGTCGGCGCGATCTACACCCGCGACCTCGTCATCCTCCAGGGCGTGGTGCTGCTGGTTGCCTGCGGCTTCGTCATCGTGAACGTCATCGTCGACATGCTCTACGCCGTGCTCGATCCGAGGATCCGCCATGGCCACGCTTGAGCTCTCGTTGCGGGACGAAGTGTCGGCGCCGGTCAGGCGCAAGCGCAAGCTTGGGCTGCTGTTCTGGATCGCGATCACGTGGCTCGCCGTGATCCTGGCGGTCGCGATCCTTGCACCGCTGCTGCCACTGCAAAACCCTGTGGACATGGACATGCTGGAGCGCCGCGCTGCGTTCTCGAGCGAGCACTGGCTCGGCACCGACGGCCTCGGCCGTGACGAGCTTGCGCGCTTGATTTTTGGCGCGCGCGTGTCGCTGACCGTCGGGCTGATCGCGCCGATGATCGGCCTGACGCTCGGCGGCGCCCTGGGCCTGCTCGCCGGCTATTTCCGTGGCAGGTTCGAGACGCTGGTGGTCGGCAGCATGGACGTGCTGCTTGCCTTTCCGCCGCTGATCTTCGCGCTCGCGGTAACCGCCTATCTCGGCCAATCCATTCCCAATCTCACCGTGATTCTCGGCGTGCTCGGCATTCCCGCCTTCATGCGGGTGGCGCGCGCGGCAACGCTGTCCTTGGCGCGGCGTGAATTCGTGATCGCAGCCGAGGCGCTCGGGGCCAGCCATGCGCGCATCCTGCTGCGCGAGCTCTTGCCGAACGTGATCCTGCCGCTGCTGGCGTTCTTCCTGCTTGGTGTCGCCGTCACCATCGTGGTCGAGGGCGCGCTGTCCTTCCTCGGGCTCGGCGTGCCGCCGCCGATGGCGAGCTGGGGCAGCATGATCGGCGAGGGGCGCGACAGCCTCGACGTCGCGCCGCGCCTCGCCTTCCTGCCGGCGGCCGGACTGTTCCTGACTGTGCTGGCGTTCAATCTCGTCGGCGACACCATGCGGGCGCTGACCGATCCGCGTCAGGGGGCGCTGTGAGTACGCCATTGCTGACCATCGAGGACATCGCGGTCGAGCTGCCGACGCCGCGCGGGATCTTGCGGGCGGTCGACCATGTCGATCTCTCGCTTGAGGCGGGCCGCACGCTCGGCATCGTCGGTGAATCCGGCTGCGGCAAGACCATGCTGTCGCGCGCCGTGCTGCAGCTGCTGCCGAAGAAGGCAAAACTCTCCGGGCGCGTGATGTTCGACGGCCAGGATCTGGTCCGGCTCGCGCCCGAAAGCCTGCGGCGCCTGCGCGCGCGAGATCTCGCGGTCGTGTTCCAGGATCCCATGACGTCGCTCAATCCAGTGTTCACGATCGGCACCCAGTTGATGGAGACGATCCAGGAGCATCTCGAACTCGAGGCGGCTGCCGCGCGGAAACGCAGCATCGAGCTGCTGGCGGCGGTCGGCATTCCAGCACCCGAGCAGCGGCTCGCACAATATCCGCATCAATGTTCCGGCGGCATGCGCCAGCGCATCGCCATTGCGATCGCGCTGTCCTGCGAGCCGAAGCTCCTGATCGCGGATGAGCCGACCACCGCGCTCGACGTCACCATCCAGGCCCAGATCCTCGATCTGCTGGCGCGCGAGCAGCGCCGCCGCCACATGGCAATGGTCATCATCACCCACGATCTCGGCGTGGTCGCCGGCCGCGCCGACGAAGTCGCGGTGATGTATGCGGGCAGGGTGGTCGAGCGCGCGCCGACGCCAGCCTTGTTCAAGCGCATGCATATGCCCTACACCGAGGCGCTGCTGGCGGCGATCCCGAAGCTGGACACCGCGCCGCACACGCCGCTGCCCGCCATCTCCGGCCGTCCGCCCGATCCGACACGGCCGCTGAAGGGCTGCTCCTTCGCGCCGCGCTGTCGCTATGCTACGGGGCGTTGCCATGAGGCCAAGCCGGACCTGAAGAGCGCGGAGATATCAGGGCATCTCTATGCCTGCTTCCATCCGATCCAGATGGCGGAAGGGGTTGGCGCATGATGCAGCCTGCCATGCGCGGGGAGCCGCTGCTGAACGTCGACAATCTCGTCGTCGAATATGGTCTCGGCAACAGGACCGTCCATGCCGTCTCTGGCGTCAGCCTTGATGTCGCGCGCGGCGAGACGCTGGGGCTGGTCGGTGAATCGGGCTGCGGCAAGTCGACGCTGGGGCGCGCGGTGCTGCAATTGCGCCGCGCCAAATCCGGCCGCGTGCTGTTCGACGGTGAGGACCTGACCGCGATGGAGGGTGAAGCGCTGCGCAAGATGCGCCGCCGCGTGCAGCTCATTTTCCAGGACCCGATCGCCTCGCTCAATCCGCGCCGGCGCATCGGCGATATCGTGGCCGAGCCGCTCATCATCGCCGGCGTCAAGGATGCCGCCGAACGCAAGCGCAGGGTTCACGAGGTGCTGTCGGCGGTCGGGCTCGATCCCGATCTCGTCGCGGGCCGCCTGCCGCACGAATTCTCCGGCGGCCAATGCCAGCGCATCTGCATCGCGCGGGCGCTGGTGCTCAATCCGGAATTCGTCGTCTGCGATGAGCCGGTCTCGGCGCTCGACGTTTCCATCCGAGCGCAGATCCTCAACCTGCTGGAGGCGATGAAGGCGCGCTTCGGGCTGACGCTGCTGTTCATCGCGCATGACCTTGCGGTGGTGAAAGCCGTCAGTGATCGCGTCGCAGTGATGTATCTAGGCCGGCTCTGCGAGGTCGGTCCGTCCGAGCAATTGTTCGCTCGACCCGCGCATCCCTACACTTCGCTCCTGCTACAGGCGATTCCGGTGCCCGATCCCGACGTGCGTCCCGCCGAGAGTGTCGCAGCCGGCGAGCCGCCATCGCCGATTGCGCCGCCGTCCGGCTGCCGCTTCCGCACCCGCTGCCCGCGCGCCGATCAGCGATGCAGCGCGGAGATACCGGAGTTGCGCGAGGTCGCAATCGGGCAGTTCGCGGCTTGCCATCATCCGCTGACCTAACTTAAGACCTCTCCCGGGTTTGTCTCGCCCCGCCGCCCATGGCATGGTGGCGCGACAACAAGCATGCCGGGAGGACGCCATGAAGAGTTTCAAGGTCGCCGATTTCAAGGCGCCGCTGCAGGAGTTCGACGAGGCGACGCCGCAGCCGTCGGGCACGCAGGTGCTGATCAAGGTCAAGGCGGCCGGTGTCTGCCACAGCGACCTGCACATCTGGGAAGGCGGCTACGATCTCGGCCATGGCCGCAAGCCGCTGTCGTTGAAGGACCGCGGCATCAATCTGCCGCTGACCATGGGGCACGAGACTGTCGGCGAGATCCTCGCGTTCGGACCGGATGTGAAGCCGGCCGACCAGGGTGATCTGAAGCTCGGCGATGTAGGCCTGGTCTATCCCTGGATCGGTTGCGGCAAATGCGCGACGTGCCTCGCGGGTGACGAGAACATGTGCCTGACGCCGCGCTCGCTCGGCGTCTATTGCGACGGCGGCTATTCCGATCATATGCTGGTGCCGCATCCGCGCTATCTGCTCAATCTGAAGGGGCTCGATCCCGCAACGACCGCGCCTTACGCCTGCTCGGGCGTCACAACCTACAGCGCGCTGAAGAAGGTCGAGCAGCACTTTGACACACCGATCGTGATGTTCGGCGCCGGTGGCCTCGGCCTGATGGCGCTGTCGCTGCTCAAGGCGATGGGCGGCAAGGGCGCGATCATGGTCGACATCGACGCCAGGAAGCGCGAGGCCGCCGAGAAGGCTGGCGCGCTCGCGACGGTCGATCCCAAGGCACCGGATGCACTTGAGCAGTTGGCGAAGAAAGCAGGTGGTCCGATCCGCGCCGTGATCGATCTCGTCGGCAATGCCGCGACGACGCAACTCGGCTTCGACTGCCTCACCAAGGGCGGCAAGCTCGTCATCGTCGGCCTGTTCGGCGGCGGCGCGACCTGGGCCTTGCCGCTGATCCCGATCAAGGCCGTGACGATCCAGGGCAGCTATGTCGGCAATCTGCGCGAGACGCAGGAACTGCTCGATCTCGTACGTGCGAAGAAGGTGCCGCCGATCCCGGTGACAAAGGCACCGCTCAATAAGGCCAACGACGCGCTGCTGCAGTTGCAGCAGGGCGCGGTGGTTGGCCGCACGGTGCTGACGCCGTAGTCACAACTGTTGGTTCGTCGTCACGGCCGGGCTTGACCCGGCCATCCACGTCTTGCCACGGAGTTGGTATCGAGACGTGGATGCCCGGGTCAAGCCTGGGCATGACGAGAGTAGGAACATATGTCCGCAAACAACGCCTTCCACATTGCCGTGCTCGCCGGTGACGGCATCGGTCCCGAGGTCATGGCGCCAGCGCTCGAAGTGTTGCGCAAGGTCGGCGACAAATCCGGCCAGAGCTTCCGCTTCACCGAGGCACCGGCCGGCGCCAACAATTATCTTGCCACCGGCAAGTCGATGCCTGACTCGACCATCAAGCTCTGCGAGGAGGCGGACGCTATCCTGCTCGGGGCCTGCGGCCTGCCGTCGGTGCGCTATCCTGACAATACCGAGATCGCGCCGCAGATCGAGCTGCGTTTCATCTTCGATCTCTATGCCGGCGTGCGGCCTGCGCGGCTGATCCCGGGCGTGCCGAGCCCGATCGTCGGCGCCGACAAGCGCGGCATCGACCTCGTCGTGATCCGCGAATCCACCGAAGGTCTGTTCGCCTCGATGGGCAAGGGCGTGGTGACGCATGACGATGCCCGCGAGACCATGGTGATCACGCGCAAGACGTCCGAACGGCTGTTCGATTTCTCGTTTCGCCTCGCCGAGCGGCGCAAGGCGCGCGGCAAGCCGGGATCGCTTGCCTGCGTTGACAAGGCGAACGTGTTCAAGGCTTTTGCGTTCTTCCGCGGCATTTTCGATGAGATCGCGACGAAGCACCCTGGCGTGAAGACCGATCGGCTCTATGTCGATGCCTGCTCGGCGATGCTAGTCAAGCGTCCCTGGGATTTCGACGTGATGGTGATGGAGAACATGTTCGGCGACATCGTCTCCGACATCACCGCGAGCCTGATCGGCGGCCTCGGCATGGCGCCGTCGGCCGACATCGGCGACAAATACGCGGTGTTTCAGCCGTGCCACGGCACCGCGCCTGACATCATGGGGCAGGGCAAGGCCAACCCGACCGGCATGATCTTGTCGGCGGCGATGATGCTGGACTGGCTCGCCGACAAGCATGGCATCGAGAGCGCCACTGAAGCTGGCGAAAGAATCGAGCGCGCGGTGGACCAGGTCTATGCTGGCGGCCTCAAGCCGATGGAGTTCGGCGGCAGCAACGGTACGGCCGACATCACGAGGGCAGTGCTCGGGGCGCTGTAGTCGAATTGCACCCATGAAAAGGGGCCTTGCGGCCCCTTCATTATTTACCAGCGGTGCCAATAGCGGTGGCGCCAGCCCCAGGGACGTCCATAGAACGGGCGCGGGCCATAATAGCCGTAGGCGCCGTAATAGTTCGGACGCCACCAGCAGCGGCCCCAGGCGTTGCAGACCATCCGCACCTGGTCGACATTCGCGGCCGGACCGCTTGCGACCTGATCGGCCTGCGGAATCCCATTCGGCATCGCGGCGAGCGCTTGTCCCGACGCCAGCGCCGCGCTGCCCAGGGCAGCCAAAGCAAGAACAGCAAGTTTGAGTTTCATCGCGATCTCCCTCGTTGGTGGCGGGAGAACTTGCGGCAGATCAATTGGTTGCTATCGCAGCGCAGGGCTGCGAGGAATTTAATCTTCCTGAACAGGTGTTCACAGGAACGGCGCCGTCGTAGGGCGTCGTTCAGGCACGCATCCCGATCGCGGGCCTAAATGGCGGATCGTTCTCGGGCGGAGGTGCCGGAGCATAATGATCGAATTGCATGGTGAAGCTTGCGTGCCCCTGGCTCATCGCGCGCAGGTCATTGGCGTAACTGAACATGTTCATGAGTGGCACACGGACGTTGACGACGGCGGCACCGCCGCGCCTGTCCTGTCTGAGGATCTGCCCGCGCCGCATATTCAAGTCTCCGATGACGACGTCGATACAGTCCTCGGGGGTGACCACCTCCACGGTCATGATCGGCTCGAGCAGCAACGGTCCCGCCTTCTGGAGCGCCTCGCGGAACGCCGCGCGTGCGGCGATCTCGAAGGCGAATGCTGACGAGTCGATGTCATGATACTTGCCGTCGATCAGTTCGACCGTGATGTCGACCACCGGAAAGCCGGCCACCACGCCCGAAGGAAGCACGCTCTCGATTCCCTTCTCGACCCCGGGGATATATTCCTTCGGCACCGCGCCGCCGGCGATCCTGGCCTCGAACCGGTAGCCCTGGCCGGGTGCGTTTGGCGCGACACGCAGCTTGACGGCTGCGAACTGACCGGTGCCACCCGACTGTTTCTTGTAGGCATATTCGACTTCGGCCGGCTGGGTGATGCGCTCACGGAACGCCACCTGTGGCGCCCCAACGCTGAGATCGAGGTCGTAGCTGTGCCTGAGCAGATCGAGCTTGGCCTCGAGATGGAGTTCGCTCACGCCTTTGAGGATGGTCTGTCCGGATTCGCGATCCGTCGAGGTTTCGAACGCAGGATCCTCGGCCACGAGCTTTGCCAGCGCAGCGACAAGCTTCTCGGCATCGGCCTTCGATTTCGGCTCGATTGCGATCTCGACCAGTCTCGGCTGCAAGGGCATGTCGCTCCTCATGCCATACGGATTGATTCTGGTATCGCCGGACTTCAACGCACCACACGCCGGTGGCTACTTCCCCTGGAATTGCGGTTTGCGCTTCTCCATGAAGGCCTGCCGGCCCTCGCGGAAATCCGCCGAGTCCATGCAGGCGGTGCCGATTGCCTTGATCGCGTCCATGTCGCGGGCACTTTCGTCCTTGAGCACTTCTGCGATGGTGATCTTGGCGGCCTTGATTGCGAGTGGCGCGTTCTCGGAGATGGTCTGCGCGATCGCCATCGTCTCCCCCCAGAGCTCGCCCTCCGGAAACAGGCGCTCGACGAGACCGATGCGGAGCGCTTCCGCGGCGTCGATGCGCATGCCCGTGTACATCAACAGCCGCGCCCAGGACGGGCCGACCAGCGATACCAGATGCTTCAGGCCGTCATAGCCATAGGCAATGCCGAGCTTTGCCGCGGGAATGCCGAACTGGCTGCCATGCGCGGCGAGCCTGATATCGGCGAGCATCGCGACCTGCATGCCGCCGCCGAGGCAGAAGCCCTCGATGCAGGCAATCGTCGGCTTCGGGTAAGCGGCGAGCAGCGCGCGCTGGGCAGCGCTGCGCTTGCCGTACTCTTCGGACGCCGCAGCATTGTGCCGGACTTTCTCGAACTGGCTGATGTCGGCGCCCGAGACGAACGCCTTGCCGCCGGCGCCGCGCAGGATCACGACGCGCACCGCATCGTCATCGCGCAAGGCCGTCAGCGCCTCGCCAAATCCCTCCCACATCTCCAGCGACATCGCGTTGCGCTTGTCGGGATTGTTGAAGGTGATCACGCCGACGCCGGCGGTGACCTGCTTGAGGATCTTGCCGTCGGCGTAGGGAGTATCTTGGGACAGATCAGGCATCGCGCGCTCGCTCGTCGTTTGGCGAGACGCAATGTGCGACTTCGGCGAGGGACGGGTCAACCGCGGCGGGGATGCGGCCCTGCATCCGCCCGTGCCGCGATTGCATGCCTACTGCGCCATATGCGCGGTCAACGGATGGTTGCCGGCATTGCTGAAGAACGCGGCCTCTTCGGCCGTCGCCTCCAGCAACTGCTCGTCCTGGTTATAGACGTCGTTGCGGAACTGGATGGTCTGGTCCTTGGTCATCCAGGCCGTGAGATAGACCCACGCCACCGGCACTTTCTTGGCCATGGGTACTTCGAGGTGCTGCCCGGTGGCGATTTCCGCGTCGATTGCGGCGCGCGTCCACTTCGGCTGGTCCTTGAGCAGCCAGGCGGCGAGATCGCGCACATTGTCGACGCGGGAGCAGCCGTGGGAATCGAAACGGTAGTCGTCGCTGAACAGGCTGCGCTGGTTGGTGTCGTGCATATAGACCGAATAGGAGTTCGGCATGTCGATCTTGACCGCGCCGAGCGCGTTGAAGCTGCCGTTCTGCTGGCGCACGGTGAAGTTCGGCGTGTGCGTGCCCGACCAGTCGACTGAATGCGGATCGATCGGATTGTCGTGGGCGTCGAGCACCTCCATGTGCATGCGCGACAGATAGGTCGGGTCCTTGCGCATATGTGCTGATATCTCGGTCTTGGCGATCGAGGAGGGCACCGTCCAGGTCGGGTTGAGCACGACACCGGTGATCTGGGCCGTCAGCGTCGGCGACGGCTTCTCGGTCTTGCCGACGATGACGCGATAGCGCCGCACCACGACGTCGTTCTCGACCGCCTCGGCGAAGGCGGCGGGGATGTTGACCACGACATAGCGCTGGCCGAAGCTGAAATTGGTGTTCTCGAGCCGTTCGAGCGAGGCTTCGAGCTGGCGGATGCGCTTCTGCACGGGGACGTTCATCGCCGCGAGCGTGCGCGGCGTCATCATGCCGGTCGGCGCAAGACCGTGGCGGGCCTGAAAGCGCTTCACGCCATCGGCGAGATCCTGGTCGAAAACGCCGCTCGCCTTGTCGGCGGCGAGGTCGCCGGAGAGGATCAGCCGCTTGCGCAGGAGGTCGTCATTGGCGCCCTGGACGCCGAGTGCGAACTTGGCCTCCGCGGGAATCGTCGGCCAGCCGCCGCGCACCGCGAGATCGGAATAGCTCAGTGCCGCGTCCTTGATCCGCTGGGCAGTGCCCTCGTCATAGGTCGGCTCATGCGTCAGCGCGAGCGCTGCGGCCGAACGGCTTTCGGCCGTCGACGCCGGTGCTGTTGCGGCTTTGGCGGCCGCGTGCGCCGGGTTGGCGGTCGCAGGCGCCGTGCTGGACGGAATAGCGGGCTTGGGATTGGCCTGACCTGTGGTTTCGGTCTGCGCGTGCGCGGCGCCGCTAGCAAGCAGGCTGACGGCAACGATCACGGCATGGCGTCTCAACATCTGTCTGGTCTTCCCCATCAGGCAATTCCCGGCCGCTGTGCTGCAGGCGCCGATTCGCGAAATCGGCCGGAAGCTAAGGCATCGGGGTTGCGGTCCCATTAAGCACGGCGCGTCGAGACCCCGCGCGTCCAATGCGGGAGCTCTCGATTAGGTCGCAACAAGGTGGGGGCCGGTTCGGACCAAACGTGGCGATACGCCAAGAAAAAGGGCGGCCAAGAAAAAGGGGCGGCAAAGCCGCCCCGAAAAGCCAAGACTGCAAACCAAGACCGCGCGCGGATGCGCGCAGGCCAGATCGAAGCCGCCGGCTCTCGTCCAACCCGGCCGCGCCCCCGTGACGCGGCGGATTGAACGTCGGCCGGACAGGCCGGACCGCAGGTCGGCTCAGCTCTCGTTCGCCGCGATCGATTCCATCAGCGAGACGAGCTGACGCTGCACCGTCTGATCCTTGATCTTGCTGTAGGCGCGCAGCAGGCGGAGGCTGAAAGCCGAGTCCAGGAACAGGAGGCTTTCGACTTCGCGGGCCTTGTTGTCGCCGTCATAGAAGAAGGTCACGGGCACGTCGAGGGCGGAGGCGATCTGCTGCAGCCGAGCCGCGCCGACGCGATTGACGCCCTTCTCGTATTTCTGGACCTGCTGGAAGCTCACGCCGAGCTTTTCGCCGAGCTCGGCCTGCGAGATCTTCATCTCGACGCGCCGCAAGCGGATTCGCTTGCCAAGCTCGATGTCCGGCTTGCCGGCACTGCGCTGCTTCATTCTCTTCGCCGCTGCTTTCATTTTAGTTTTCACCTTTGTTCTTCGGTTGAAAATCCCCCGAAGAGCTGGGTCAGGGGTTCGCCCATATACGAGTCCTTGAATTCATGCGGATGCACGAACTCTTCCTTAAACCACGGGAAGCGACCCGGATTGAAAGCCTCGATCAGCCAGTCAATCATATGCCGCACGCGGGGAATCCGGCCGCTACCGGGATGGTAGGACAACCAGATATCCAGCGGTCGGTTCAACTCGACCTCCAGTGGAATCAACTTCCCGCCAAGCGCAATGGCGTAGCTCGGGAAGACGCCGATCCCGGCGCCGTTCGCGACCGCCCAATAGTTGGCGCTTGAGACGTTGGTCTTCATGACCAGGAGGTCACGTTCCGAAACGCCCGGGAAGAAGCTCTCAAAGGTTTCCTTGGCGGCGAGCTGGTCGGCGAATTGCAGCACCAGGCGGTGCTTGATCAATTCGTGGGCCGTGCGCGGCGTGCCGTATTTCTCAAGGTACTTTTCCGAAGCCCAGAACATCAGATGCATGCGGCCGAGCCGCACCAGCTTGACGTCGAGGGCGGAGGGGCGCGACAGATGGATGGCGACGTCGGCCTCGTGGCGGGAGACGTCGGCCGAGCGCATCGCGCAGTGCAAATCGACCAGGACCTTCGGATAGGCCTGCTGGAATTCGACCAGCCGCGGGGCGAGCCAGAACGTACCCAATCCCTCGGTCACGGCAACGCGAACCTCGCCGGTGAGAGCATTGGCCGTCGAATCGCTGGCGCGCAGCACGTCGAAGGCGGCCGCCTCCATGCGCTCGACGGCGGAGACCACCATCGCGCCTTCATCGGTGAGATGGGTTCCGTGGACGTCGCGCGTGAACAGGGTGGTGCCGGTCTGGCGTTCGAAATCGTCGATTCGGCGACGGACAGCGTTGATCGATAGCGACAAGCGTTCGGCCGCCGAGCGGAAACTTCCGCATCGAACGACTTCCAGGAATATGCGGGCCGCATCCCAGTCGGACAGGCCGCTGATATTTGTTTTTAGGCGTTCCTCCAACGGAACGCCCCTTTCCGCCAAGGAGTGCATACAAGTCCCTTCGGACCGCTAAACTGGCAGAATCTAGCGCAAACCACAACCACGACGGGTTGGGGAGCGGTGAGTTTTGAACGCCATACTTACCGCGCCTGAGATGGTATTTGGGTGTGCCTGGGTTGGGGAAGCGGGCTAGTTTCAGCCCGGAAGAGGGGTAGGCGTGCGTTCCGTTGCGAGCCTTAGAATGGCTGCGGGATTGCCGGGTCCATGTGGACCGGAGCACGGCATGCGCGATGCCGCGCGCTCCCGTGGAATGGATCTGCAGCGCCGGCTCACGCGTTTCACCCATGACCGTTCCGATTTACGCCGCGGGGCGATGCCGTCTGGAACCGGGTTCTCGACGCAGAAACACATCGAAATCGTCTTCGAGGGCACAGATTCCTCGTGCTATCCTTGTGTCTCTTTGGGGGCCGAGGGGATTGTTCCAAGCACGTCTCGCGGGCCGAACTAACGGAAAGAACGCCGGTGTCGCATTCAGAAGAACAGTTGCAGTCGGTGCTCGAGACGCTTGAAGAGTGCCGGAAGGTCCTCAACGAGAGCAATAGCCGCGAGTCGGCCGAGCTGCTCTCGATCGCTATCCTCGATATCAGGATGAAGCTCAAAGGAATTGACAGTGCCGATCTCAAGGCGCTGTGCGACGAAATGCTGCGGAGCGCTGCCAGCGAGCCGCCGCCGCCTTCCAAGCTGACGCAGGACCAGCCCCGGCGTCCGCTGCTCCGCGTGGTGAAGTAGCCGCGCCGCCGAATTTCGCTTTTTGGCGAGATTTGTGTGCGTCCCGATGCCGCATCTGTGATCGCAGATGGCATCGGGAGGAGCCCTGGTTTGATCGCGCCTCTGTTGCGCATTCCCGGCCATCGGCTACACCAGAGCCAGTGTGGCTCCAGTCCGCGCGCACTCCCCGCGTGCGACATGCGAGCCTGAGATGGCCCCGACTGCATCATGCAAAATGTTTCGATCCCGGCGGCGCTTATTGCCGGCCTCGTCAGCTTCCTCTCCCCGTGCGTCCTGCCGCTGGTTCCGCCCTATCTGGTCTACCTGACGGGCGCCACGATCGAGCATGTCGAGAGCGACGAACCGGCTTCGGCCTCGAAGCGCGCGATCATGATGTCGGCATTGCTGTTCGTGCTCGGCTTCTCGACGGTGTTCGTAGCGCTCGGCGCCAGCGCCTCGCTGGTCGGTGGGCTGATCCGCGCCTGGTCGGCCGAGCTGTCGATCCTTGCGGGCCTCGTCATCATCCTGATGGGCCTGCACTTCCTGGGCCTGACACGTATCGGCCTGTTGATGCGCGAGGGGCGGCTGCCGATCCCCAAACCTGTCGGACTCTGGGGCGCCTATCTGATGGGGCTGGCCTTCGCCTTCGGCTGGACGCCCTGCATCGGCCCGATCCTCGCCGCGATCCTCTCGATCGCAGCGGCGGAAGCGACGGTCACCAAAGGGGCGGGCCTGCTTGCGGTCTATTCCGCAGGCCTCGGTATTCCCTTCCTGATTGCCGCCCTGATGATCGAACAGTTCTCGAAACTGTTCGCGCGCATGAAGGGTCACCTCGTCAATGTCGAGCGCGCCATGGGCGTGCTGATGGTCATTACCGGCATCGGCTTTCTCACCGGCGCCGTCTCCAATGTGAGCATCTGGCTATTGGAGACGTTTCCGGCGTTGCAGACGATCGGGTAGAGCGGCCGCGCTCCTCCTGGCCGCGAACGCTTGTCGCCTCTATCGCGGCAGCCTCGTTCACCGTTCCCCGTCCAGCGCGCATGTGACCGTGCAGACGACGCCGCGCGGCAGGAAGTCCACCGTGGCTTCGCCGCCGAGCTGGTCGCGCGCGCTACGCTCGATCAGACGCGAGCCGAAGCCGCGCTGTACCGGCGCCGTCACCAGCGGGCCGCCGGTCTCGGTCCAGATCAGCCGCAGCCGCGGCTTCGGCGTGTCGGCGATGACGTCCCATTCCAGCGCCACCCGGCCGGACTCGTTGGAGAGCGCGCCGTATTTTGCTGCGTTGGTGGCGATCTCGTGCACGATCATCGACAGCACGACTGCAAGCCGCGGCGACAGCGGCACCGCGGGCCCAACCATCCGAATGCGATCGGGATTTGCAAGCAGGAAGGGCCGGAGCGCGCGCGCGATCACGTCCCTGAGCTCGGAGCCTGCCCACTTCTCCTGGCTGAGCAGATTGTGTGCCTCGGCGAGCGCGCCGAGCCGCCCCTCGAACTTGATGCGCTCGTCGCGGCTTGCGCTGCGAAAAGTCTGCACCGCGATCGCCTGCATCAAGGCCAGCGTGTTCTTGACGCGGTGATTGAGCTCCTCGATCAGCAAATTATGCAGCATCTCGCCGCGCGCAATCGTGGTGGCCATCCGGACCGCGAAGGTCAGGCCGATCAGCAGCAGCACGCCGCCGATCAGGCTGGTGATCGCAATGTTGCGCCAGAGCGGGGCGACCAGCGAGCTCTCCGGAACGCCGGCGGCGACCGTCCAGCCAGTCAGATGCGATCGCGTATGGGCAGCCGCGAGTGGAATGCCGTCGAGCGAGACCGACGAAAGCGCAGCCTCGTCGCTGCGAAACATTTCCGTGTAGAGCGAGGGCGAGGCGCGCTTGCCGAAGGTTTCGCCCGGATTGGGCACGCGCGCGAACACGGTGCCCGTGGTGTCGAGCAGGGAGACCGTCCACTCCTTGTCGGGCCGCTGCTTCTCGACGAGGTTCTGGAAGATGCCGACAGGCGGGCTGAAGCAGAGATCGTAGACCACCTCGCCGTCGCGAAAGACCGGAACCTCGACGGTGAGGACCTGCCGATGGTTATAGACACCGGGGAACAGGTCGGAATATTGCGGCGCCTTGGCCGAGAAGATCTTGTCGACCATCGCCACGTTGCTGCGCGGCGGCAGGCTCGCCGTATCTTCCGTCGCGGAGGAAAACAGGATGCGGCCCTTGCTGTCGGAGATCAGCACCAGGCCGCCTTTGCCATATTGTTCGAGAAAGCCGAGCGCGATCCGGCGAAAACTGACGAAGTCGCCGTTGCGCAGCGAATTGGTCAGCGCCAGCACCTGCAAGCCGCCGGTCATCCGCTGCACCTCGGAATCCAGCACCAGGCGCATGCTGCGCACATTCTCCAGCACGCGGCGGGTCGCATCGCCGCGGGCCTGCTTGTAATTGTAGACAGCGATGCCGACCGCAAACACGATCAACGGCAACATCGTTCCCGTGACGAGGAGAGCGAGCCGGACCGGCAGGGTGAGCTTTGACAAACGCGGGCGTCCCGGTTCCGGCGCCTTTGCGCCGGATTATGATTTTGCAGAGAACCATACGGGCAGGACTTGCGCGGCGCCACGATTTTCGCATTGGGCGAGCGGCCAGAGCAGGAATTTTGCAGCGCGGTCGACGACGCCAGCGCGGATGCCGTCGCTTCAGCTCATGCTGATTGCGGTGAGCAGCAGGCACACGGCGTACACGGCCGCCAGGCTGAGCCCGGCGATGCGGGCTTCTCGATGCGGTGTCATCTGTTCAATTCCGAGAGGGCAGCCGCCTGCGATGCGGCCGCCCGTCCGACGCGCCTCAATCGACTTCCTGCACGACCGTCCGTGTGCCGGGATCGACCAGCATCACGCGTTCGCCGGAGTAGACGTAGCGATATTGCGTGAGCGACGGACCCCAATCGGCCGGGACCGCCTCGAGCTCGACATCGCTCGGAACCGTCGCGCCGACGACGATCTTCTCCTTTGTTGTCACCGGCCGCAGGTGATGCTCGGTGACGTAGGATTTGATCCGCGTCCGGTATTGCGGCTCGATCTGAATCGCTGCGGCGTGGCCGGTTCCTGTCGTGGTCACCACGGTCGATTGCGCGAACGCGCCGGTCGAGATCATCAGCGCTGCTGCGGAAATCAGGAATAGCTTCTTCATCTTGTCCTCCTCCTCGAGCTTGGCGCCGCACCAACATCCCAGCAAAGGCGACGTTCCCAGCCCATAGGAACAAATTGCTAGATTTTCCCGTTCTCGGAATCGACCGGGCGCGGAACGTCCGGCAATTGGAGGAGGAGAGAATGAAGCTGAGGATTGCAACCGCAGCCCTGATGGTGGCTGCGTTTTCACTGCCGGCGTTCGCGGCCGACGAGTTCTACGTCGTGCAGGACGTCAAGACGAAGAAGTGCACCGTCGTCGACAAGAAGCCGACGGACACGTCCATGACCGTCGTCAGTCCGTCAGGCACGATCTACAAGTCGCGCACCGAGGCTGAGAGCAGCATGAAGACCGTCAAGGTCTGCACGTCAAACTGAGGAGGATGACAAATGCCAGTCCTGATTTTGTGGGCCGTGCCGGCCGTGCTGGTGATTGGCGGCGGCATCTATTTGATCGGCCATTTCCACTGAGGCCGGAAAAGCAACGGGCTCCGTGCCGAGGCGCGGAGCCCGTTGCAACAAATGTTGGGAACGTCAGAGATTGCTCTCGGTGATCGCGGCATAGACCATGCTGCGCAATTCGCGGCGGAGCGGGTAGGCGCTCGATGGCAGCACCTGCGTCATGAAGATCGTGATCAGCTCTTCGGCCGGATCGATCCAGAACGAGGTCGTTGCCGCGCCGCCCCAATTGTATTCGCCGGGGCTGCCTGCGATCAGCGTCTCCGAGGGCCGCATCGTCACCGCAAAGCCGAGGCCGAAGCCGATGCCGTTGTAAGCGGCCTCTGAAAACAGCGAGCGCGACACTTCCGGGAGCGCCTGTCCGCCCGGAATGTGGTTGCTGGTCATCAGCGCCAGCGTCTTCGGCCCGATCAGCCTGACACCACCAAGCTCGCCGCCGTTGAGAAGCGCACGGCAGAAGGTGAGATAATCGGCCATCGTCGAGCAGAGCCCGCCGCCACCGGAGATGAAGGAGGGCGGCGACAGGAATGAGCTCGTGGTCGGATCGTCCTGGAGCGTCAGGCCCTCGCGGCGCTGGCCCGCATGGAAGGTCATGCCACCACCCGGATCGGCCGAGTAGCAGGCTGCGAAGCGATGCGCTTTCGAGGCCGGCACGTGAAAATTGGTATCGGTCATGCCGAGCGGATCGAGAATGCGCGTCTTGAGGAACTGCTCGAACGGCATGCCCGAGATCTTGCCGACGAGATAGCCGATCACGTCGGTCGCGACCGAGTAGTTCCAGGATTCGCCCGGCGAGAATTCGAGAGGAATCTTGGCGAGCGCTTCGATCATCGTCTGGAGCGTGCCTGACTTCTCGACCTCGCCGATCTTCTCTGCGCGATAGGCGGCATCGACATTGGAGCGCTGCTGGAAGCCGTAGGTGAGGCCGGCGGTGTGACGCAGGAGGTCGACGATCAGCATCGGCCGCGACGGCGGCCGGGTCAGGAACGCCGGTGAGGTGCCGGCGACGAACACGCCGAGATTCTTCCATTCCGGAATGTACTTTGCGACCGGCTCGTCGATCGCGACCAGCCCTTCCTCGACCAGCATCATGAAAGCGACGCTGGTGAGCGGCTTGGTCATGGAATAGATGCGGTAGATGGTGTCGTCCTTGACCGGCACCTTGCGCTCGACATCGGCGAGGCCCTGCACCGAGCTGTGGGCGATCTTGCCGCGGCGGTAGACGAGCAGGTGCGTGCCGGGGAAGCGGCCGGCATCGATGTATCGCTTCTTCAGGTGGGCATCGACGCGGTCGAGCGCGGCCTTGGACATGCCGACGGATTCGGGCGAGGCGGGGGTGGGGGCGAGCATCAGTTCCTCCGGGGCCGTTTTGTCAGAGGGTGATAGCCGAAATGGGGAGCCCAGTCCAAGCCGGTCGCGCTTAACGGCGCCTGGGCGGCTGGTGTAGGCTGAGGCCTCCAGGGAGCCCCGTCGGGCCAACGAGAAAATGCGAGGGCAAACGCACCATGACCCAATTCAACGAGACTGAACTCACCGAAGCCGTCATCCGGAGCTTTGACCAGGCCCCTGACCCGCGCGCGAAATTCCTTCTGCAGGAATTGGTGAAGTCGCTGCACGATTACGTGAGCAAGACCGGTCTCACCTTCGAGGAATGGGAATACGCCATCGATTTCCTAACCCGCACCGGCCAGAAGTGTACCGACACCCGCCAGGAGTTCATCCTGCTCTCCGACGTGCTCGGCGTCTCCATGCTGGTCGACGCGGTCAACCATCGCGACCGCGATGGCGCGACCCAGACCACGGTGCTCGGCCCGTTCTATGTCGGCGAGCACAAGGTCACCGCGCACGGCACCGACATCTCGCCCAACAATCTCACCGGCGAGCGGATGTTCGTGCAGAGCCGCGTCACCGATCTCAAGGGCAAGCCGCTCGCCAATGTCCCGGTCGACGTCTGGCACGCCGACGATGATGGCTTCTACGATTCCCAGAAGGCGAACTATGACGAGGTCGGCGCCTCGGCGCGGGCCCGCTTTATTACCGACAGCGACGGCCGCTTCTTCTTCCGCACCATCCTGCCGTGCAGCTACCCGATCCCGACCGATGGGCCGGTCGGCGAGATGATCGTGCAGACCAGGCGTCATCCGATGCGCCCCGCGCATGTGCACTTCCTGGTCAACGCCAAGGGCTATGAGCCGCTGATCACCCACGTCTTCATGGATGGCGACAAATATCTCGATTCCGACGTCGTGTTCGGGGTCAAGGACGACCTTATCGCCAAGGTCGAGCCGCGCAACGACCCTGAGATGCCCGACGGCGGCAAGGCGAACGGGCCGTGGCACCTGATGACCTACGAATTCCACCTCAAGCCCGGCGGCGGCATCGCGCCCAGGCCGCTCGGGACCAAGGCGGCGGAGCCGGCCTGATCGGGGGACCGGCCCTGCTAGCGTGCGTGCAGCAGGGCGAGCAGGGCGACGACGGCGCAGGCCAGGATCACCGTGGTCAGCTTCCAGAACAGCAGCGGATTGCGCTCGATCAGCGGCGTGGTCGCCGTGCTGAGATAGGCCGGGTTGGGGGTCCTGAGTTCAAAGGTGAATTCGGACAGATCTTCGTGGCGCTTGTAGGGATCGGGATGCAGCGCCTTGCGCAGCGCGCCGTCGATCCAGACGGGGACGGCGCGGTCGTCGTGGCTGGCCGGACGATATCGGAGCTTCCACGCATCCGATCGTCCCCTGATGCGGGCGACCTGGGCGCCGTAAGGCAGCTCTCCGGTCAGCATCTGGTAGCAGATGGTGGCCAGCGAGAACATGTCCGAGCGCGGCGAGCCGCCTTCGCCGAGGAAATATTCCGGCGCGGTATATTGCACTGTCCCGAGAATTTCGGCGTCGGCCGGATTGGGCGCCGCCTCGACGACGCCCGCAACCTTGACGGCCCCGAAGTCGATGATCTTCGCGGTACCGGTCTTGTCGATCAGGATATTGTCGGGCCTGAGGTCCTGATGCAGCATCTCCATGCGATGGAAGGCGCGCAGGCCCGCCGCGATCTGGTCCACGATGCCGCGCACGGTCTCGAGGTCGGGACGCGGATTGTCCAGCATCCACTGCCTCAGCGTCTGCCCCTCGATGAACTCGGTCGCGACGTAGAGATAGTTGCGCTTCTTGGATCGCGACCGCGGCTTCAGCACATGCGGACTGTCGATCCGGCGCGCGATCCATTCCTCCATCAGGAAACGCTTCAGATAGGCGGGGTCGTCGCGCAGATCGATCGAGGGGATTTTCAGCGCGACCGTCTCCCCGCTCTCGGTGTCGACGGCGAGATAGATGTGACTGCGGCTGCTGGCATGCACTTCCCGCACGATCCGATAGCCGTCGAACAGCGCCCGTGGCTCGGGGAGCGGCGGCAGCGGCAGCTCCGCCGTGCCGGCCAAAATGTCGGATGACCCAGTCTGCGGCAGCTCGTCGATACGCAGCACCTGAACGGTGATGTTGTCGTCGCTGCCGCGCCGATAGGCCTCCTCGACGATGGATCTTGCCGCCGCGTCGAGATCGTGCACGTGCGCTGCGAGCGCGCTCGCGACGAAGCGATCGTCGACGAACTCGTAAGCGCCGTCGGTCGCCAGCAGGAAGATGTCGCCTTTCTCGATCTCGATCGCCTGGTAGTCGATTTCGATCTGCTGGTTGATTCCAAGCGCGCGGCCGAGATAGGTCTGCTCCGCCGAGACGATGATCCGGTGATCTTCGGTGAGTTGCTCGAGTGCCTTGCCGGCGATACGGTAGATCCGGCAGTCGCCGACGTGGAAGATGTGCGCCATGGTCGATTTCACGACCATTGCAGTGAAGGTGCAGACGTAGCCCTTGTCGCGATCATAGGCGTACTGGCTGCGCCGCGTTTCGGCGTGGAGCCACGAGTTGGTGGCTTCGAGCACGCGCCGCGCCGAATTCTTCACCGTCCAGGATTCCGAGGTGCAGTAATAGTCGGTCAGGAAACTCTTGACCGCCGACTCGCTCGCCTCCTGGCTCACCGTGCTGCTCGAGATGCCGTCGGCCAGGACGATGGCGATTCCCTTCAGGCTCAGCAGCGGCTCCGCCGGGATCAGCGCGCCGTGAAAGTCCTGGTTGATCGGCTTGCGTCCCTTGTCGGAATGCTGCCCGATCGAAACTTGCAAGCCCCGGCCCATTCTCGCCACCAAAACAAAGGGAGCCTCACCTTATCAGGCGAAGCTCCCTTGTTGCTCGAACCAAATCGATCAGGCCGCAGCGCGGGTCGACGAATTGGCAGCCGGCTGGCGCTTCGGCTTGGTCAGCACATGCGTCGTGTAGAGCGTCAGGCCAGTGAAGGCGAGCCCGCCCACGAGGTTGCCCAGCACGGTCGGAATCTCGTTCCAGATGAAATAGTCCATGATCGAGAACTTGGCGTGAAGCATCAGCCCGGACGGGAACAGGAACATGTTCACGACGGAATGCTCGAACACCATGTAGAAGAACACCAGGATCGGCATCCACATTGCGATCACCTTGCCGGGGACCGTGGTGGAGATCATGGCGCCGACGACGCCGGTCGAGACCATCCAGTTGCAGAGCATCCCGCGGATGAACAGCGTCGCCATGCCGGCCGCGCCGTGGGCGGCGTAGCCGAGCGTGCGGCCCTCGCCGATGTTTCCGATCGTCATGCCGACCTTGTCGGGGTCTTGGGTAAAGCCGAAGGTCGTGACAAAGGCCATCATGAAGGCCACGGTGAGCGCGCCGGCGAAGTTGCCGATGAAGACGAGGCCCCAGTTGCGCAAGACCCCGCCCAGCGTCACGCCGGGCCGCTTGTCGAGCAGCGCGAGCGGCGAGAGGACGAAGACGCCGGTCAGAAGGTCGAAGCCCAGCAGATAAAGCATGGAGAAGCCGACCGGAAACAGCAGCGCGCCGATGATGGGCTGGCCGGTATTGACGTTGATGGTGACGGCGAACCAGGCCGCGAGTGCCAGGATGGCGCCCGCCATATAGGCGCGGATGACCGTATCCCGGGTGGACATGAAAATCTTGGATTCGCCGGCGTCCACCATCTTGGTGACGAATTCCGAAGGCGCGAGATACGACATCAACAGCTCCCTTGCTCATGTGCTCGATCGAGCCGGCCCGTGCCGGATCGACGCTTCTGTCAGACCAGTGAGCTTTCGCGTCCCGTAGAGGGGGTGGTACCGGAGAAGGACCACGCGCAAAGGGATAGTGTCACGATGACCGCGCCTTGGCGGACCAGCGAACAGGCTTCCCAGTGGCCTTCGGTGGCTTGATGCTCCGGCTCACTGTCAGTCATCGTTGACTAGACAGGATGGAAGCAATCGATGTGCCAGACGGAACTGGCTGCGGCGGGCACATTCCGGGCGCCGAATTTGCCCGCGCTGGAACGGGACAGTCCCCCGAAACGGTCGCATTTGAGCGCTTGCCCGGCCGGGCTGGCGCGAGAACGGGCTCCTGCCCAAGGCGTGTGCGACGCACAATCAACGGGCGAATCGGCATTCAAGAAATGAGCGGCAAGCAAATTTTTGATGCAATTATAGGCGTGATTATATTTTCATCAAGCGTCATAAGATGCTGCTAATACTGATATTTTTCGCGCGAACCGATTTGGCACGGAGCTTGAATTAAAGGTTTTGACGCCATCGACGCCGTCACCGAGCAAATCACTCAAATCGTGACACCGCCGAAAACGGGGGCTTCCCCGAGCGTGCAACTTTGCGCCTCCGCGCCAGGCCGTGTCCCGCTTCCTAACGAAAGGGACTATTTCCAATGAAGGAAGGCAATCCGACGTGGATTTCTGACTGGCGCCCCGAAGATGAGGCGTTCTGGAATGCGGGCGGCAAGGTCGTCGCCCGGCGTAACCTGATCTGGTCGATCGTGGCCGAGCACATCGGCTTCTCCGTGTGGCTGATCTGGAGCATCGTCGCGACCAAGCTGCCGCAGGCGGGCTTCCATTACTCGACCGATGAGCTGTTCCAGCTCGTGGCCGTCCCGGGCCTGATCGGCGCGTTGATGCGCTTCCCCTATACGTTTGCGGTGACCACCTTCGGCGGCCGCAACTGGACCATCTTCAGCGCAGCGGTGCTGTTCATTCCGACGCTGTCGCTCGCCTACTTCGTGAGCCAGCCCGAGACCCCGTTCTGGCTGATGCTGCTGATCGCTTCGACGGCGGGCCTCGGTGGCGGCAATTTCGCCTCCAGCATGACCAACATCTCGTTCTTCTTCCCGGATAGGATGAAGGGCTCCGCGCTGGGCATCAATGCCGCCGGCGGCAATATCGGCGTCTCCAGCGTGCAGCTGCTGACCCCGATCCTGATGACCCTTGGCGTCATCAACCTGTTCCAGGCGACGCCGGTCGGCGGTGTCTACCTGCAGAACGCGGGTCTGATGTGGGTGCTGCCGATCGCGATCGCGGTGTTCGGCGCGGTCTTCTTCATGAACAACCTGACCTCGGCCAAGTCGTCGGTGAAGAACCAGCTCGCGATCGTCAAGCGCAAGCATACCTGGATCATGGCCTTCATCTACATCGGGACGTTCGGCTCGTTCATCGGCTACTCCGCCGCGTTCCCGCTGCTGCTCAAGACGCAGTTTCCCACGGTGACGATCTCGATCGCGTTCCTCGGGCCTCTGGTCGGCTCGCTGGCGCGCCCGTTCGGCGGCTGGCTCGCCGACAAGGTCGGCGGTTCCATCATCACCTTCTGGAATTTCATCGCGATGGCGGCGGCCACGATCGGCGTGCTGTACTTCGTCGGGCAGAAGGACTTCACCGGCTTCCTCTCGATGTTCCTGATCCTGTTCCTGACGACGGGCATCGGTAACGGCTCGACCTATCGCATGATCCCGTCGATCTTCCGCGAAGAGAACCTGTTCAAGGTGCGCGGCAAGGGCGACGCGGCGCGCGCGATGGCGCTGAAGACGGCGAGCATCGAGAGCGGTGCGGCGGTCGGCTTCATCGGCGCGGTCGGTGCCGTCGGCGGCTATCTGATCCCGAGCAGCTTCGGCAAGTCGATCGCAGCGACCGGCGGTCCGCAGCTCGCGCTCGCGATCTTCCTCGTGTTCTACGCCTCATGCCTTGCTCTGACCTGGTGGTTCTACCTGCGTCGCAGCCAGCAGGGTGAAGGCGCACCAAGCCTCGCCGAGGCGCGCGTCTGACACCTGGTGCCAAAATCGCTTCTCCCCGTACGCGGGGAGAAGCCTCTCTGGTGACGTTTGACCCATGAACTTTTTCCGCAACGGCGCGGACAAAGGCAGACCGAAACAGACAGGACAACATCATGACTCCTCAGCAGATCGCCCTCGTGCAGCAGAGCTTTTCCAAGGTCGCGCCGATTTCAGAAACAGCCTCACAGCTGTTCTACGACCGCCTGTTCGAGGTGGCCCCGTCGGTGCGCGCGATGTTTCCCGAGGACATGACCGAGCAGCGCAAGAAGCTGATGGGCATGCTCGCCGCCGTCGTCGGCGGCCTGTCGAATCTCGAAACGATTCTTCCTGCGGCGTCGGCGCTGGCCAAGCGTCACGTCGCCTATGGCGCCAAAGCCGAGCACTATCCCGTGGTCGGCGCGACCTTGCTCTGGACCCTGGAGAAGGGCCTTGGCGAAGCCTGGACGCCCGAACTCGCCGCCGCCTGGACCGACGCTTACAGCGTGCTGTCCGGTTACATGATTTCCGAGGCCTACGGCCTACAGGCGCAGGCCGCCGAATAGGAGATGTCTTGTGAGTGAACCGCTCGTCATCGTCGGTAACGGTATGGCGGCCGCTCGCCTGGTCGACGAGCTCGCCAAGACCGCGCTCGGCCGCTACGCGGTCGCTGTGATCGGCGAGGAGCCGCGGCTCGCTTACAACAGGGTGCTGCTCTCCTCCGTGCTGGCCGGCGAGACCGGCTCGCACGAGATCGAGCTCAAGCCGGCTGACTGGTGGCGCGACCGCGGCGTGACCGTGCGCTGCGGCTATCGCGTCACCGAGGTCGACACCGGCCGCCGCGAGCTCAAGATCGAAGGTGAGGAGAGCATTGAATATTCCAAGCTCGTGCTCGCCACCGGATCGACGCCGCTGCGGCTCAACGTGCCGGGTGCGGATCTCGCCGGCGTGCACACCTTCCGCGACAGCCGCGACGTCGACCTGCTGTTGACGCTCGCTGCCGCCCGGAAGCGCGTCGTCGTGATCGGCGGTGGCCTGCTCGGGCTCGAGGCGGCTTATGGCCTGGCGAAGGCCGGCGCGCCGGTGACGCTGCTGCATCTGATGGACCGGCTGATGGAGCGCCAGCTCGATGCGCCAGCGGCCGACCTGCTCAAGACGCTGGTCGAACGCAAGGGCATTCGCATCATGCTGAATGCATCCACGGCCCGCATCCATGGCGACGGCCGCGTCGAAGCCGTCGAGCTTGCCGACGGCAGCCGCATCGACGCGGACGCCGTGATCTTCGCTGCCGGCATCAGGCCCAACGTCGCGCTGGCCAGGGAAGCCGGCATCGCGATCAACCGCGGCATCGTCGTCAACGATGTGATGCAGACCGCATCATCAGACATTTACGCGCTCGGCGAATGCGCCGAGCATCGCGGCACCTGCTATGGCCTGGTCGAGCCCGCCTACGAGCAGGCGAGGGTGCTGGCGCGTCATCTTGCCGGCCGGCCCGCCGCCTATCAGGGCAGCGTGGTCTCGACCAATCTGAAGGTTTCCGGCGTCAGCGTGTTCTCTGCCGGCGACTTCATGGGGGGCGACGGCAGCGAGAGCCTCGTTCTCACAGATCGCAGGCGCGGCACCTACAAGAAGCTCGTCATCGCCGACGGCCGGCTCACCGGTGCCGTGCTGATCGGCGATACCGTCGATGCACTCTGGTATCTCGAGCTGATCCGCAATCGCGAAAAGGTCGCGGCGATCCGCACCGACATGATGTTCGGCCGCGCGCTGGCGCATCCTTCCAGGGCGGCTTGATAAGGCAGTTTGAAATGACGGCAATGGATCCCACGCTCCGCGCAACCCGAACGAGCTGTCCCTATTGCGGCGTCGGCTGCGGCGTGCTGGCGACGCCGGACGGCAAGGGCGGGGCGGCCATTGCAGGCGATCCCGATCATCCCGCCAATTTCGGCCGGCTGTGCTCGAAGGGCTCTGCGCTCGGCGAGACCGTCGGGCTCGAAGGCCGGCTGCTGTACCCGATGATCCGCTGCAAGGGCGTGCTCGAACGTGTCGCCTGGAGCGATGCGCTCGACCATGTGGCCCACCGCATGCAGCACATCGTCGCGCGCGATGGCGCCGACGCGGTCGCATTCTATCTCTCGGGGCAGCTCCTCACCGAGGATTACTACGTCGCCAACAAGCTGATGAAGGGTTTTGTCGGCACGGCGAACGTCGACACCAATTCGCGGCTGTGCATGTCGTCCTCGGTCGCCGGCCACCGCCGCGCCTTCGGCTCCGACACTGTGCCCGGCTGCTACGAGGATCTCGATCAGGCCGATCTGCTCGTGTTCGTCGGCTCGAACGCGGCCTGGTGCCATCCGGTGCTGTTCCAGCGCATGCTGAAGAACCGGCAGGAGCGTGGCGCGCGCATGATCGTGATCGATCCGCGCCGCACCGACACCGCCAGCGATGTCGATCTGTTCCTCGGCCTCAAGCCCGGCACCGACACCGCGCTGTTCTCCGGCCTGTTCGTGCATCTCGCCGACAACGGCGCGCTCGACCAGGACTACATCGCGCAGAACACGGCGGGCTTCGATGATGCGCTGGCACGCGCTCGCAACATCGCCGGGAGCATCACTGCGACTGCGCTGGCCACTGGCCTGTCCGAACAGGACGTCGCCACCTTCTTCAGAATGTTCCGCGAGACGCCCCGCGTCGTCACGCTCTATTCCCAGGGCGTCAACCAGTCGGCGCAGGGCACCGACAAGGTCAACGCGATCCTGAACTGCCATCTCGCCACGGGGCGCATCGGCAAGCCGGGGGCCTCGCCGTTCTCGCTGACCGGCCAGCCCAATGCGATGGGCGGCCGCGAGGTCGGCGGTCTCGCCAATATGCTCGCCGCCCATATGGGCTTCACGCCGCCGGACATCGATCGCGTCAGGCGGTTCTGGAAGGCGCCGCGCATCGCCACCCACGAGGGGCTGAAGGCGGTGCAACTGTTCGAGGCGATCAACCGCGGCGAGGTCAAGGCGCTGTGGGTGATGGGCACCAATCCCGCGGTGTCACTGCCCGATGCGGATATGGTGTGCCAGGCGCTGAAGAAGCTCGAGCTGTTCGTGGTCTCCGAGAACGTGCTGTCCAACGACACGGTTGAGGCCGGCCCGCATGTGCTGCTGCCGGCGCTGGCCTGGGGCGAGAAGTCGGGCACGGTGACCAATTCCGAACGCCGCATCTCGCGCCAGCGTTCGTTCCTGCCGGCGCCAGGCGAGGCGCGACCGGATTGGTGGATCCTGAGCGAGACCGCAAAACGTCTCGGCTTCGGCGACAGTTTCAACTACAAATCCGCCGCCGAGATCTTCCGCGAGCATGCTGCGCTCTCGGCGTTCGAGAACGACGGCAACCGCGACTTCGACATCGGCGCGCTGACTTCGCTGTCCGATGATGCCTTCGATGCCCTGAAACCGATACAATGGCCGGCGCGCGAAGGCGAGGCGCCGGGCGAGCGCTTCTTTGCTAAGGGCGGCTTCTACACCAATGACGGCAAGGGCCGCTTCGTCGCGCCGGAGGTGCCGGCGCTGAGGAGCGAGACCGGGCCGTCACGGCCCCTGCGGCTCAACACCGGACGCATCCGCGACCAGTGGCACACCATGACGCGCACGGGCCTGAGCCAGCGGCTCGGCGCGCATCTGCCCGAGCCGTTCGTCGAGATCCACCCTGACGATGCCAGCAAATATGGCATTGTTCATGACGGCTATGCCCGCATCACCACCGATTATGGCCAGTGCATCCTGAAGGCGGTCGTCAGCGAAGGCCAGCAGCGTGGCGCGCTGTTCGTGCCGATCCACTGGAGCGCGATGAACGCTTCGCACGGCCGCGTCGGCGCGCTGGTCGCATCGTTCACCGATCCGTTCTCGGGGCAGCCGGAGTCCAAGGCGACCCCCGCGGCGATCGCGCCTTATGAATTCGTCTTCCGCGGTTTCGCGCTGTCGCGCAAGCAGCTCGATCTGCCGCCAAACCTGTCGTGGACCCGCGTCACGGTCGCGGGCGGCTTCGGCTATCTCTTCGCCGACAATGCGGATCTGTCGCGCTGGCCGGCCTGGCTCGAGCGCCTCGCTGGCGAGGACGTCGCCGACTACCGCGATTTTGGCGGCGGCGTTTATCGGGCGGCCTCGTTCGTGGGCGACCGCATCGAGACCTGCCTGTTCGTCGGCCCCGCACACGATGCCGGCGACTGGGAAGTGGTGAAGAGCCTGTTCGCGGCCGATCGCGTCACCGACGATCAACGCCGCATGCTGCTGTCAGGCAAGTCGAGCGAAGGTGCCGCCTCGACCGGTCCGATCGTCTGCGCCTGCTTCGGCGTCGGCCGAGGCACCATTTGCGACACCATTGCTGGCGGCGTGCGTACTGCCGCCGAGATCGGCGCCAAGCTCAAGGCTGGCACCAATTGCGGCTCCTGCATCCCCGAGCTGAAGCGCCTGATCGCGACGACGGAAGTCGCGCCGGCGAAGCAGGCCAAGGTCGCTGGGGCGGCGAGCTAAGGCTCCGACCTAGCAATCAGGCCCGTGCCCCGGACGCTGCGCAGCACGAAGTGATGCGCTGCAGAGCCGGGGCCCATCCAACCACGGCGTGCTTGGCTTCTCTGGGTCCCGGCTCTGCGCAGCAGCGTTTCACGCTGCAGCGCGTCCGGGACACGGGAGTGGCGTGACGCTGGCCCATACCCGCGCCAATCGACGCGTCCGCGATTGTGCCCTATGGTGCCGCGCTGTCCTCAGCCGCCACAAAAACCACGATGTAACCTGGAAACGCCGCTGCGTCTGATCGAAGCATCAGCGGATTGAACTCTTGAACGCGATGGCGGTTGCCTGAGCCAAGAGCGGCATCGGAGCCAAACATGAACACAAAATCCTTCGCCAAGACCGGCACCAATGTCTCCGTGATCGGGCAGGGTACCTGGTATCTCGACCACGGCGATCGCAAGCGTGCGATCGCGGCGCTTCAGCGTGGGCTCGATCTCGGCATGACCCATATCGACACGGCCGAAATGTATGGCGATGCCGAGCTCGTCATTGCCGATGCGATCGCGGGCCGCCGTGACGAGGTGTTCCTGGTGTCGAAGGTGCTGCCGAGCAACGCCTCACGCCGCGGCACCATCGCCGCCTGCGAACGCTCGCTGAAGCGGCTGAAGACCGATAGCCTCGACTGTTATCTGTTGCACTGGCGCGGTTCCTATCCGCTTGGGGACACCGTCGCGGCGTTCGAGGAGCTGGTGAAAGCAGGCAAGATCAAATCCTGGGGCGTCTCCAATTTCGATGCCGACGATCTCGATGAAATTCTGGAGGTCTCAGGCGAAGGCAGGATCGCCTGCAATCAGGTGCTCTATCATCTCAAGGAGCGCGCGATCGAGCATGCGGTGATCCCGTGGTGCGAGCGGCATGGCGTTGCGGTCGTCGCTTATTCCCCGTTCGGGCATGACGATTTCCCCGATGAGCGCAGCAAGGGCGGCGCTGTGCTCGCGCGCATCGCGGAGGCGCGTCGCGCGACGCCACGTCAGGTCGCGCTGAGCTTCCTCACCCGTGCGACTACGGTGTTCGCGATCCCGAAGGCGTCATCGGCGGAACACTCCGGCGAAAATGCGGCCGCCGGCGATCTCGTGCTGACGAAAGAGGAGATTTCGGCGCTGGATGCGGCGTTTCCGCGCGGCCCGAAGCCGCGCGGCCTGCCCATGCTGTAGTGCACAAAGGGCCATTATTAATGGAGTATTGACGCGCGCGGACGTGAGCGCATATCGGCATCCTGTTTTCGGAAGTTGTGAACGCGGCGCATTTATCGTTTTTATCGAACGTCCTCGATTCGCATCTTGCCGGGTTCCTACAGTGACACCGCCGCCCGCCGTAGCCGCAAGGCTCGACAGTATTTCCATGTCCGTGCCTCAGAAGAAGCAGGAGGCTCGCCGCGCGCCTGCTCGCGTCGATCATCCCTTCAAGGGTATCGCGCTGGTGCTGCTCTCCACGGTGTTTCTCGGCTGCTCCGATGTCACCGCGAAATATCTTTCGAGCAGCCTGCCATCGATCGAGATCACCTGGATCCGTTTCGTCACCTTCGCGCTGATGTTCACGCCGGTGATGTTGCCCGGCTCGCCGCTCCACGCGATGCGCACCGAGCGGCTCCGCTTGCAATTGATGCGCGGCGCGGCACTGCTCGGCTCCTCGCTGTTCTTCATCACCGGCCTGCGCTTCCTCCCCATTGCGGAAGCCTCCGCCACCGGATTCGTCTCGCCGCTGTTCGTCACCGCGCTGTCGATCATCTTCCTCAGCGAGAAGGTCGGCTTGCGCCGCTGGATCGCGACCGCGATCGGCCTGACCGGCGTGATGATCATCCTACGGCCGGGTTCGAGCGCGTTCCATGTCGCCGCGTTCTTTCCGATCGTCTCTGCGTTCTGCTGGGCCGCTGCGCTGATCCTGACGCGCATGATGAGCGGGCGCGAAGCCGTTCTCACCACGATGGCCTATTCCGCCCTCACGGGTGTTGCGATCCTCAGCGTGATGGTGCCGTTCGTCTGGGTCACGCCGAGCTGGAGCGCAATTGGATTTGGCATCGTGATCGGCGTTGCCTCGACCGTCGGGCAGTGGATCATCGTGCTGGCCTATCGTTATGGCGATGCCTCGGTGTTGGCGCCGTTCTCCTACACTCAGCTGCTCTGGGTCAGTATCCTCGGCTTCTTCATCTTCGGTGAACTGCCCGACGTCTGGACCATCGTCGGCGCGGCCTTCATCGTCGCCAGCGGTCTCTACATCGCCCATCGCGAGCGCGTCCGCCGCGCCCAGCTCCTGGTGCTGGAAGAGCGTTCTCCGAACCCCTGACGCAAGTTCACGCGTTCTGCTTTGTGCTATCAACGGCTCCAACGATAGGGAGGAACCGGATGCGCGCTGCGATTTTCAGGAACGGTGAGATTGTCGTTGGCCAGATGGCGGAGCCGAAGCCCGGCCCCGGCCAGGTGCTGGTCAAGACGCTCGCCTGCGGCATCTGCGGCTCCGACCTGCACGCGCGCCAGCACGCGCCCCGCATGGTGGAGATGGCGAAGAAGACCGGCCGACCGCCGATGGACCTGTCGCGCGACGTCGTGTTCGGACATGAATTCTGCTGCGAGATCGTCGATTACGGCCCCGGCACGACGCGCAAGCTCAAGCCCGGCACGCATGTGTGTTCGCTGCCGGCGCTGCTGACGGCGGAGGGCATCAAGGGCATTGGCTATTCCAACGACTTTGTCGGGGGCTATGCGGAGCAGATGCTGCTCAGTGAGCCGCTGCTGCTGGAGGTGCCGAACGGCCTGGCGCCGGAGCATGCGGCGCTGACTGAGCCGCTCGCGGTCGGCGTGCATGCAGTCGAAAAAGCCAATATAAGCGGCGGCGAGGTGCCGCTGGTGATCGGATGCGGTCCGGTCGGGCTCGCGGTGATCGCCGCGCTCAGGATCAAGGGCCTGCATCCGATCGTGGCCGCCGACTACTCGCCGGCGCGACGCGCGCTCGCCGCCAAGCTCGGCGCCGACATCGTCGTCGATCCCAAGGTGTCGCAGCCCTATGCGACCTGGGCCGAGCATGCGCAGATGTCGGAGGCCGAGAAGGCGGCACGTCCGCCGTTCCAGGCCATGCTGCCGGCGCTGAAGCCCGCGATCATCTTCGAATGCGTCGGCGTGCCCGGCCTGCTGCAGCAGGTGTTCGAGGGCGCTCCGCGCGATGCCAGGATCGTCGTGGTCGGCGTCTGCATGGAGAGTGACAGAAACGAGCCCATGCTCGGCATCATGAAGGAGCTCAACGTCCAGTACGTGCTCGGCTACACCCCGGAGGAATTTGCGGCCTCGCTGCGCCTGATCGCTGAAGGAGAGGTGGATGCCGCGGCGATGGTGACGGCGGAGGTTGGCATTGACGGCGTCGCCAAGGCCTTTGTCGATCTCGCCAACCCTGAGGCGCACACCAAGATCATTGTGCAGCCGTGGCGGTGACGGTACGGCCGCGGCGGCGGTGCGCTCCCTCCCCCGCATGCGGGGGAGGGCTGAGGAGAGGGTGTTTCCGCAACGGGACAATCCCCTAAAGGAGAGAGCCCTCACCCGGCGCTGCGCGCCGACCTCTCCCGCAAGCGGGAGAGGTTGATCCGCCGCACGTCACACCGGCAGCGCGATCGAATATTTCACCTGGCTGAGCGCAAAGCTCGACTCGATCGAGGCGATGCCGTCGAGCCGGGTCAACTTGGTCTTCAGGAACGTCTCGTAGGAGGCGAGGTCGGCCGCGACGACGCGCAGCAGATAGTCGCGGTTGCCGGTCATCAGGTAGCATTCCAGCACCTCGTCCCATTTCGAGATCGCGCGGGCAAAGCGGTTGAGGTCCTCCTCCTTCTGCCGCGCCAGCTTGATCGAGATGAAGACGCTGACATGCAAGCCCAGCGCCTTCTGGTCCACGGTCGCGATGTAGCGCGAGATGACGCCGCGCTCCTCCAGCAGTTTCACCCGGCGATGGCAGGGCGAGACCGAGAGGCCGACCTTGTCGGCGAGCTCCTGCATGGTCAGCCGGCTGTCGGTCTGGAGGTAGCTGAGGATCTTGCGGTCGATGGCGTCGAGCTCGGGCATTGGGATGAAACCTGTTTTTGTCGGGGTATATTGGTAAAATATCCCAATATCTGTGGGTATGGCGCGAAAAATTGAGAAGTTTGGCGGCGGCCGCAGGCGTATCATGGTCTCACCTGTTTTCCCGGGAGCATTTGCCATGCCCGTCGATTCCGCCCGCCTCGACACGTTGACCGCGCTGGCCCGCAAGGCGCTGTGGCTGTCGTCGTGGACCATCCACCACGCCAACCACGTCCGCTCCAATGCGGACGGCTTGAAGGTCGGCGGTCACCAGGCCTCGTCGGCTTCGCTCGCCACTATCATGTCGGCGCTGTATTTCCACGTGCTGCGCCCGGAGGATCGCGTCGCGGTGAAGCCGCATGCGAGCCCGGTGTTTCACGCCATCCAATATCTGTTCGGCCGGCAGAGCCGCGAGAAGCTTGAGAACTTCCGCGGCTTCAAGGGCGCGCAGTCCTATCCGTCGCGGACCAAGGACGTCGACGACGTCGATTTCTCCACCGGCTCGGTCGGCCTCGGCGTTGCGCAGACGCTGTTCGCCTCATTGGTGCAGGATTACGTCAAGGCGCATGGCTGGATGAAGGATCGCCGCGAGGGGCGGATGATCGCCCTGGTCGGCGATGCCGAGATGGACGAGGGCAACATTTTCGAGGCGCTCGCGGAGGGGTGGAAGCACGGCCTGCGCAACACCTGGTGGGTGGTCGACTACAACAGGCAGTCGCTCGACGCCGTGGTGCGCGAAGGTCTCTGGGAAAAGTTCGAGACCATGTTCCGCAATTTCGGCTGGGACGTCGTCATCGTGAAATACGGCCGCCTCATGCGCGAGGCGTTCGCGGAAGCAGGCGGCGAGGCACTGAAGACCTGGATCGACAATTGCCCGAACGCGCTCTACGCGGCGCTGTGCTTCCAGGGCGGCGCGGCCTTCCGCAAGCATCTGCATGACGAGATCGGCGACCAGGGCCCGATCACGAAGCTGATCGACAAGCGTAGCGACGAGGAGCTGCTGGCGCTGATGTCGAATCTCGGCGGCCATGACATGGCGAGCATGGTCGAGGCGTTCGAGTCCATCGACCATGATCGCCCGGTCTGCTTCATCGCCTACACCATCAAAGGCGTCGGCCTGCCGTTCCAGGGCCACAAGGACAACCATGCCGGCCTGATGACGGTCGCGCAGATGGAGAAATACCGCGAGAGCCAGAACATCCGCCCCGGCCACGAATGGGACAAGTACGAAGGCCTGACCCAGAGCGCCACCGAGCTCGATGCCTTCCTCGCGCGCGTGCCGTTCAATCGGGATGGCCGCCGGCTGACGGCGCCCGTCGTCGAGGTGCCCACGCCGCTCGCCTTCAAGCCGTCGCCGCAGATGTCGACGCAGCAGGGTTTTGGCCTCGTGCTGAACGAGATCGCGCGCGGCGACAGCGAGCTGGCCAAGCGCATCGTCACGACCTCGCCCGACGTCACCGTCTCGACCAATCTCGGCCCCTGGGTGAACCGGCGCGGCCTGTTCGCCAACGCCGCGAAGGCCGACTTATTCCGCAGCGAGAAAATTCCCTCGACCTACAATTGGGACTTCTCCCCGAAGGGGCAGCATCTCGAACTCGGCATCGCGGAGATGAACTTGTTCATCATGCTCTCGGCGCTCGGCCTGTCGCACCAGATCAACGGTGCGCGTCTGTTGCCGGTCGGCACGCTCTACGATCCCTTCATCGAGCGCGGTCTCGATGCGCTGAACTATGCCTGCTACCAGGACGCACGCTTCATGGTGGCCGCAACGCCGTCGGGCATCACGCTCGCGCCGGAGGGCGGCGCGCACCAGTCGATCGCAACGCCCTTGATCGGCATGGCGCAGGACGGGCTCGCCTCGTTCGAGCCAGCCTTCGTCGACGAGCTCGCGGTCATCATGGGCTGGGGCTTTGAGTACATGCAGCGCGACCCGGGCGAGGGCGGTTCGGTGTATTTGCGGCTCTCGACACGTTCGATCGAGCAGGCCCAGCGCATCATGACACCGGAGCTGCAGCAGGGCATCACCGACGGCGCCTATTGGCTGCGCAAGCCCGGCCCGAATGCCGAACTCGTGATCGCCTATACCGGCGCGGTGGCGCCGGAAGCGATCGAAGCCACCGGCTTCATCGGCGAGAACAGGCGCGACATCGGCCTGCTCGCGATCACTTCGGCCGATCGCCTGCATGCGGGTTGGACCGCCGCGCGGAAATTGCGGCGCGATCGGCGCGGCGTGCAGCATCTCAGCCATATCGAACAATTGCTGGCGCCGCTCCCGCGCGACTGCGGCATCGTGACCGTGATCGACGGCCACCCCTCCGCGCTCGGCTGGCTCGGCAGCGTCCGCGGCCATCGCGTCGAGGCGCTCGGCGTCGAGCAGTTCGGTCAGACCGGCAGCATCGCCGACCTTTATCGGCACTACGGCATCGACGCCAACGCCATCATCGATGCGGCCGAAAGCCTCACCACCGGCGCGCCTGTGCTGCACCGGAAGATGGCTGTTTAGGCGAAGTAAACGGCGGCATGGGCCCCGGCTCAGCAGCGCAGCGCTGAAGAGGCGCTGCCATAGCGCGTCGAAGACGCGCGTAAACGCGCTGATGGCGTCCGGGGCACGCGAGCATTTGTACTCCTCCTAATTTCGTGTCCCGGACGCGCCGCAGCGTGCAACGCTGCTGCGCAGAGCCGGGACCCATGCCGCTTGCTTCGCTCCCTGTCGCGTCCCATATTCCGCCCGTCCGCCGCAACGCTGGCCCCGCATATGGCGGGTTCAACTGCTGGCGCTTTCGTGCAAGGATGCCTGCCGAAACGCCCCCCAAGCCCCAAGAAGAGGTTAACGATGGTCAATCGCATGCAATTCTACATCGACGGCGCCTGGGTCGATCCCGCCGTCAAGAAGTCCACCGCCGTGGTCAATCCCGCGACGGAAGAGGCGATGTATGAGGTTGCGCTGGGCTCCAAGGCCGATGTCGACAAGGCCGTTGCCGCCGCCAAGCGCGCCTTTGCGACCTTCTCCCAGACCAGCCGCGAGGAGCGCGTCGCGCTGCTCAGCAAAGTCATCGAGGTCTACAAGACCCGCATCAAGGAGATCGGCGCCGCCGTCTCCGACGAGATGGGCGCGCCGCTGCCGATGGCGGAGAAACTGCAGGCCGGCGCCGGCCTTGGCCATCTCATGACCACGCTCGACGTGCTCAAGAACTATCATTTCGAGGAGCCGGTCGGTACCGCCATGGTGCTGCGCGAGCCGATCGGCGTGGTCGGCATGATCACGCCCTGGAATTGGCCGCTCAACCAGATCGCCTGCAAGGTCGCGCCCGCGCTCGCCGCCGGCTGCACCATGATCCTGAAGCCCAGCGAGTTCACGCCGACCTCGGCTTTGATTTTTGCGGAAATCCTCCATGAAGCCGGCGTGCCGAAGGGCGTGTTCAACCTCGTCAACGGCCTCGGCCCCGAGGTCGGCGCCGCCATGAGCGAGCACCCCGACATCGACATGATCTCCTTCACCGGCTCGACCCGCGCCGGCATCGATGTGGCCAAGCGCGCCGCTCCCACCGTGAAACGCGTCAGCCAGGAGCTCGGCGGCAAGTCGCCGAACGTGATCCTCGAAGGTGCCGACCTCACCAAGGCGGTGACCGGCGGCGTGATGCACATGTTCAACAACTCCGGCCAGTCCTGCAACGCGCCCTCGCGCATGATCGTGCCGCTGTCGAAGATGAAGGAAGTCGCCGCGATCGCGAAGGCCGTCGCCGACAAGACCAAGGCAGGCGATCCGCGCGCCGATGGCACCACCATCGGGCCGGTCGTCAACCGCGGCCAGTGGGACAAGATCCAGGCGCTGATCAAGAAGGGCATCGACGAGGGCGCAACGCTCGTCGCCGGCGGCCCGGGCCTGCCCGAAGGCGTCAACAAGGGCTTCTACGTCCGCCCGACCATCTTCGCCGATGTCACGCCTGAGATGACCATCGCCCGCGAAGAGATCTTCGGACCGGTGCTGACCATCCTCGGCGCCAAGGACGAAGCCGACGCCGTCAAGATCGCCAACGACACGCCGTATGGCCTTGCCGGCTACGTTTCGGGCCCGTCGGTTGAAGATGCCAAGCGTGTCGGTCGCCAGATCCGCGCCGGCAATGTCAACCTCCAGGGCGTGCCCAACGACCGCACCGCGCCGTTCGGCGGCTACAAGCAGTCGGGCAACGGCCGCGAATGGGGCAAGTACGGCCTCGAAGACTTCCTCGAGGTGAAGGCCGTCGCCGGCTTCAACGCGGCGTAAGTCTTAGCGCGTGAACGAACAGGACGCCGGAGCGGGAAACCGCTCCGGCGTTTTTGTTCTTGTTGACGCCGTCACTTCCTCTTCGTCATTGCGAGCGAAGCGAAGCATCCAGAATCGTTCTGCAGAAATAGTCTGGATTGCTTCGCTTCGCTCGCAATGACGGAGGAGAGACCAATCAATCCAATTGGCGCTTTGCGGGCTCGCCTCGAAGCCAGCCAAACTTCTGAAGTATCTTTCGAGCCTGCTCGTCGAGCTCCTCCGCGGCTTCGTGCGGTCCGGGCGCATGGCAGAGACGTTCGAGCTCCGGGCGAAGCTGTGCGGCATCGGCCTTTGGCAGCGCATCGACTAGAATGCTGATCACCCAGTATTTCCAGACATCGTCGTCAGATATCAGGACGTCCCGAATGTGCGGGACGAGTGGCGCCCCAAGCGAGGCCAGGAACGGCGCCAGGATGCGCGCGACCGGCCAATTGCCGTCGCGCAGCCAGCCAATGAGTTCGCCTAGGATCGGGGCCACCTCGGGATAACTGGCACTAACCGCAGCGCGAGCACGCTCCAGGTCGGCTTTCCCGGTTGGAATGAGATCCTTGAGGTGGTCCATCGTTTAGCAATCATTTCAGGGAGTGGCGGACGTGTGCTCCGCTCCGAAGACGGTCCCGTAGGGTGGGCAAAGGAGCGAAGCGACGTACCCACCATCAAGACGTGGTGGGCATGCTTCGCTTTGCCCCCCTACGAGGGCGGTGCTAACCGCCGACCGCCCCTTGCGTGTTCACATACAACGCATAGATCGACTGGCTCGCGGCCATGAACAGGCGGTTGCGCTTGACGCCGCCGAAGCAGAGATTGGCACATCGTTCTGGCAATGCGATACGCCCGATCATGACGCCGTCGGGTGCGAACACGACGACGCCGTCGAGCTCGGGATCGCCCATGCCCCAGCCGCACCAGAGATTGCCGTCGATGTCGACGCGGAAACCGTCCGGCGTGCCGGGGCCGGCATCGACGAAGACGCGCTTGTTCGAAAGCTTGTCACCGGAAGGCGAGACGTCATAGGCGAGAATTTTGCGGGTCGGCACGCCGCGGGATTCGATCAGGTAGAGGATTTTCTCGTCCGGCGAGAAGGCGAGCCCGTTCGGCCCGAGCACGCCTTCGGCGACGACGGTGGCTTTGCGGGTCTCCGGGTCGAGCCTGTAGACGTTCATGTCGATCTCGGGCTCTGACTTGTAGCCCTCGTAATTGCCGAGGATGCCGAAGATCGGATCGGTGAACCAGATCGAGCCGTCCGATTTAACAACCACATCGTTCGGCGAGTTCAACCGCTTGCCGTTGAATTGATCCATCAGCACGGTGATCTCGCCGTCATATTCGGTGCGGGTGACGCGGCGCCCGCCATGCTCGCAGGTCACCAGGCGACCCTGGCGGTCGCGCGTGTTGCCATTGGCGAAATTGGAGGGCTTTCGGAACACGCTGACCGCGCCGGTCTCTTCCTCCCATTTGATGATGCGCTGGTTCGGGATGTCGCTGCACAAGAGATAGCGCCCGTCGCCGAACCAGACCGGACCCTCGGCCCAGCGCAGGCCGGTCGCCAGCCGCTCCACGGCCGACAGCTTCAGCCAATATTTTTCGAAGCGGGGATCGAGTGCTTTGATTGCCGGATCGGGATAATAGGTCGCCGGCCGCCAGCCTGGCCGCTCCTGGGTGCGGGACGATGCCTCATTCATGTCGGTTCTCTCGTTTCGTTCCCTCTGGACAATCCTGCTATCATTAGAGACCTATGACCGCAAATTGGTCGCCAAAGACGAGGAAAGACATGGCGCGCATCTTGATGACGGGAGCTTCGGGCGGAATTGGAACGCGCCTGCGCAAACTGCTGCCGCCGATCTATCCGGACCTGCTGCTCTCCGACATCCGCCCGCCGAAGGATCTCAGGCCAAACGAGCAGTTCAAGGCGGCCGACCTGTCCGACCTCGCGCAATGCGAGGCGATCTGCGAGGGCGTCGACGGCATCATCCATTTCGGCGGCTATTCGGTGGAAGGTCCCTGGAACGACATCCTCCAGGCCAACATCATCGGCGGTTACAATCTGTTCGAGGCCGCCTATCGCAAGGGCGTCAAGCGCGTGGTGTTCGCCTCGTCCAACCACGTCGTCGGCTTCTATCCGCGCCACCAGAAGATCGGCACCGACGTCACCGTGCGCCCCGATGGCCGCTACGGCGTCAGCAAGGTGTTCGGCGAAGCGGTCGGCGCGCTCTATGCCGACAAGCACGGACTGAAGGTCACCTGCATCCGCATCGGCAATTGCGACGAGAAGCCGCTCGATCATCGCCGCATCGCGATGTGGCTGAAGCCCGAAGACCTCGTGCAACTCTGCCAGATCGGCCTCGAGCATCCCGACGTCCATTTCGAGGTGTTCTATGGCGCCTCGCTGAACGAGCGCGCCTGGTGGGACAACAGCCGCGCCTACCAATTCGGCTATCGCCCGACAGGACGTTCCGAGGACCACGTCGCGCACGCCATGGCCGAGCAGGCCAAGCTGAAGCCCGACCCGGTCGGCGACCATTTCCAGGGCGGCGCGTTCTGCAGCAACGAGTTCGATGGCGACACGAGCCGCATCATCGACTGGACCAAGCGCTAGCGTCGACGTCTGGAATGCAGGTGCGCTCCCGGTGCGGCTTGCGGGGCCGGGAGCGGGCGCACGACCGCGATGACGGCGGGGGTTTGAACGGCCCCTTGCGTCGAACGTCTGAATTCACACCGTAAAGTTCCGGATTTCCGTTTTCGGAAATAGGCGTTCTATTGTCGGAACACATGAGCGTTTCTTCTATCCATTGCTTCGCGCGGACGTGACCGCCTTTTCATTCTAGCGATTGTGGAAAAGCAAAATGCGCAAGAGGGTTCTTTCAGGGGCCGCGGTATTGACGGTAGTGCTCGTTGCGGCGGTATCCTGGCCGACGCCGCGCCCGGATGTGGAGCTGTTCGGGGACAGCGTCTACGAAACGATCTGGTTCTGGCGTATTCCGGCCTACGCCCACAATCCAGCTTGGAGCGTGCGCTGGATGTGGACAGATCCGTTGCGCGCACAGGCAAGATGTTGCCGGGCCGCGCCGCGGCCAATCGCCGAACCGGGCTCGCAGGTTCCTCCGGCGAGTCAAGCGATCGCGCGCCTGGCAAGCAGGTAAAATCGTCGCGTGACCATCCGGTTTTGAAGTGTCGACTGCATCGCGCTGTGCCAGTTGGACGCACATGGTTCCGCAGATAGCTCGCATTTCCCTCAAATAAGTTCCTTGCTTTAAGCTTAACCAGAAACCTAATCCTCGATTTACAGCTGCAATCTACAGTTTACCTTGTTCTTGAATCGGTCATTCAAGGACGCCAACAAATGCGCCGCTTAGCGCTCAGCCCATGTCTCGTGATTGTTCTGGCGGCATCGGGTTTCAGCGTGTACGCCGACGAGACCAAGGCCGATCGCGACAGTTCGGTGACGCTCGCTCCGCGTGCAAAGATCGAATGTTCGCTCAAGCGCAAGCCCGGTGAACCGCTCGACCCCCCGTCAACGGCCGCCATCCCCTCGACTGACTCCTTCGTCGCCAGCGAGTATTTCAAGGAGGACATTGCGCCGACCGCGCGCGTCAAGATTTCGTGGCTCGGCGCGACCTTCATGCGCCGGTTCGCCGTCAAGATCGAAGCCGCGGACGACACGTCTCTGCAGACACGTGTCCTGAACAATCCTGCAAGTGCCGCGCAGATCGCCGATGAGCTGGGCGCTCGCGCCGAGAGCAAACTCGCCGATGTCTGGTGTCTGTTGAAGCTGCAGGCCAACGGCGAAGGCGGGGCGCTGCAGACCAGCTCCGTTCCGAACCTGTTCTTTGTCCGCGACGGCGCGGGCGATCTCGGCGTGGTTGACGCCCTGTGGGGCGGCGCGGGCTGGGAAATTGGAGCCAGCCCCCTCGGAAATCCGCGGGCATGGGCTCCCGGCACGCGCGTCTTCTCTCACTGACTGGGCCTCGCCCGGCCTTGGGACGTTGGTGGCTTTCTACCCATTGATCTGGATCAACGCTGCTTTTGCGGAGCTGATGCCCCAAGGAAGCTGGTCGCGCGACCGCAACTCGCAGCGGAGCTTCGGTCGCGGATGGCCACAGGGAGAACCGCGACAATGAAAGCAATGCCAGCTGTTGCGTTGCTCGCGATGATCGTCTCAGCGCCCACGCGAGCCGCACCACTCAGCGACGCCGAAGCGACGTTCCTCGACCAGCTCGTCACGGCATCCGTGGTGCTCGAACAGCGATGCGTCGGCTACGAGGTCGATGGCGCCGGCGCCGTTCAGCTCGGCGCACGGATGCTCGGCAGCCCCAATGCAGCGATGGCGATGATCGACGCGTATTCGGCAGCCATCAAGGCCCGCGATGGCGAGAGCTACGATCCCGGCAAATTCCGCCCTGAAGTGCTCGAGACGGCGAGCAAGACGTTCAAGCGCGTCCGGACGGATTTGATCAGGAGTCCGAACAGCGCCTGCGCCGCGTATGGCGAGGCCAGCGTGGACCGCGGCCTGCTGCGACGCTACTGAACGGGTGACAAGCCTTGATTGACAAAGTCTGCTTCTAGGCTCCACTCGCAAATCCAACGAAAGTCGTCGCTTCATCGACCGACTTGCGCTCGGATACGACGGCATTGGCAGGAAAGCTGTGATCAGGCCAGCCGAGCGCAATGCTTTTCATGATCACCTGGTCGTCCGCGATTCCGGCATGTTCGCGCACGACGGGGGATTGCATGATGCCCTGGCTGTTGATCACGGCCCCAAGCCCCCGCGACCAGGCCGCGTTGACGAGCGCGGTCGCCACGGCGCCACAGTCAAAGGCCGTGTCGTCACTGGAGGCCAACTGGCGATCGTATGTGATAATCACGCACACTGGCGCGTCGAACTGGCGAAAGCCGCGCAGCACCCATTCTTGCCGCTGCTGCTTGTCATCTCGCGCAATTCCCATGGCGCTGAACAACTGCTTGGCAACGCCAATCTGGCGTTCGCGATGCACGCCCTCGAATGCCTGGCCGGTTCGAAATTCGCGCGAGTGCGGCACGCCTGCCAGATTGCGCTCGGTATTGCCCTGACGGATACGATCCAGCGGTGCTCCGGTGATGACGTAGAAATTCCACGGCTGGGTATTCATCGACGATGGCGCACGCATGGCCAGCGCCAGGACTTCCTTGATCAATTCCGGCGGGACAAGGTCGGGCTTGTAGCCGCGAATGCTTCGCCGGCCGAGAATGACATCATCAAATTCCATCTTGCGGCATCCTGAAATTGGCATGATGCCGCGTTCTCCCTCACGGCCTTGATCATGTCCATAGTCTTTTGAAGAGGGGGCAGCCCGGCCGTTTTCCCGTTCACCACGTGCAGCAGGCGATGATCAAGCAGGCCGAAGCTAGATCGCCAAAGGGCGCTTTCGGGAAAACCATTCGCGGGCGTCACTGCGGAAAAGCAGCATGACGGAGATGAGCATGACAACGAATGCGGTGTAATAGAAGGCAGATGCGAGGGGATTGAGCCGGAAACGTTCTTCCATGTCCCAGATGGTGTTCGGGATGCTGAGCAACATCAAGATGAGGCTGATCCATCGCGCCCAGTTCTGCCGCTTGCGAGCAACCAGCCAAATCCAGACCAGCTGGCCTGCAAGGGAAAGGGCGATCATCATCAGATAGCCGATCGAGTACAGCTTGTAGTACTTGACGAGCGTCGAGGGGCTCGAGGCGGCCGATGCAAGACCAATTGCGAATGCGGCCCAAGCAAGCCGCTCATACCACACGACGCTCTCCGGGCGGGGCGCTACACCCACTCGCTCCAGACCCTCGCTAGCCATGGTTCTTGCCGATCCGCATTCAATAGATTGCAGTCTTGTTCATAGCAGTAGGCAACCGAAGGCACAACTTCACGTAGATTTATCCATTTTGCGGAATGCTTTTTTGAAATTGAGATGGGTCATTCGACGAAGCGACGGATCGGCTCTCGTATGATGACGAATCGACCAAGGGGGTGTCAGTCGTGATTGGCCGCTCAAGCGCTCTAGCGCTTGCTCTCCTCCCCCGCAATCCTCGCCAGATAATCCGCCTTGCTGAACTGCATGTGATCCACGCACAGCTGCGCCAGCGCCCAGCTGTCGCGCCCCTTCAAGAGCTCGATCATCAGCTCGTGCTGGCGTCGCGATTGCGCCAGCCCCTCGCGGTCGGCGAGGTTTTTCGCACGCATCGGCAGCGTCAGGTTCATGTAGTCCTGCAGCGAGCGGACCAGGTAGGGATTGCCACAGGCTGAGAACAGCGCGACGTGGAAGGCATCGTTGGCCTCGTGGATGCCGCGCAGGTCGCGCAGGTCGGCCTTGGCGCAATAGTCGCGTTGTAGCGCGGTCAGTTCGTCGATCAGCGCTTGCGGCGCGGGCAGGGGGATCATCAGCGCGGCCTGCCGCGTCAGCATCTCCCTGACTTCGTAGATCTGCCGGACCTCCTCGGCCGCATAGAACCGCACGGTGGCGCCGACGTTCTTCTCGCGGCGGACGATGCCGCGGCGCTCGGCATCCACCAGCGCTTGCCGCACAAAATGGCGCGAGGTGCCGTATCGAGACATCAGCGCGTCCTCGGTCAGGCGCGCGCCGGGCGCGAGGCGGCCGAAGATGATGTCTTCCTCCAGCCGTGTGACGACGTTATCAGGATCGTCGCGCCTGGCAGGCATGGCGTCTGCGGTGTGAATGTTGGACATGCCCTCGGCCTCCGGCGCCTGCCGGTTCGCCCTTAGGGAGCAGGGAAGGGGCGGATTGTCAATAATCTGGGCTGTTTGCGGTGCGGTGGTCCAGAAATGATGAGATCAACGCCTGTCTTATTGACAATCGAGGGGCAGGCTGTACCACAATGGCAGCTTCAGGAGTGACGTGATGACGAGTGGTTTGCGCAAAGGGCTGACGAGCTATGGCGATGCCGGCTTCTCGCTGTTCCTGCGCAAGGCGTTCATCAAGGCCATGGGCTATTCCGACGACGCGCTGGAGCGCCCGATCGTCGGGATCACCAACACCTATAGCGACTACAATCCCTGCCACGGCAACGTTCCGCAGATCATCGAGGCCGCCAAGCGCGGCGTGATGCTGTCGGGCGCGATGCCGTTCGTGTTCCCCACCATCTCGATCGCCGAGAGCTTTGCGCATCCGACCTCGATGTACCTGCGCAATCTGATGGCGATGGACACCGAGGAGATGATCCGGGCCCAGCCGATGGATTCGGTGATCGTGATCGGCGGCTGCGACAAGACGCTGCCGGCGCAGGTGATGGCCGCGATCAGCGCCGATCTGCCGACCGTCGTCATTCCTGTGGGTCCCATGGTGGTCGGCCATCACAAGGGTGAGGTGCTGGGCGCCTGCACCGACTGCCGCCGCCTCTGGGCGAAATATCGCGCCGGCGACATGGACGATGCCGAGATCGAGGCCGTCAACGGCCGTCTCGCGCCGTCGGTCGGCACCTGCATGGTGATGGGGACCGCCTCGACCATGGCCTGCATGATCGAAGCCATGGGCCTGTCGCTGCCGATGAGCGCGACCATTCCGGCGCCGCATGCCGAGCGTTTCCGTCTGGCCGAGGCGAGCGGGAAGGTCGCCGCCGAGATGGCCAAGACCAAGGGGCCGAAGCCGAGCGAGCTGTTGACGCCTTCCTCCTTCAAAAATGCGCAGGTCGTGCTGCAGGCGATCGGCGGCTCGACCAACGGCCTGATC